>VBLP01000526.1:403-16145 GCA_005887925.1 Deltaproteobacteria bacterium
CCCTGCCCCTCCTCGCCGATCCGCGCCGACGCCGGCACCGCCACGCCGCGCAGCGCGAGCGCCCCGATCGGATGCGCCGCGATCGCCGCGAGCGGCCGCACCGTCACCCCGGGCGCGTCGAGCGGCAGCCAGAACGCCGTCAGCCCCGCATGGCCCCGCGCCGGATCGACCGTCGCCACCACCATCGCGTGGTCCGCGATCCCCAGGTTCGAGATGAACAGCTTGTCACCATCGAGCCGGTAGCCATCGCCCGCCGGCGTCGCGCGCGTCGCGATCGCCGCCACATCCGAGCCCGCCTCCGGCTCGGTCAGCGCCAGCGCCGCGATCCGGGCCCCGCGCGCAAACGCCGGCAGCTCCGCGCGCTGCTCCGCCGAGCCCGCCGCGCCGATCGCATACGTCCCCAGCCCCTGGCACACCAGGATCGAATCCGCGCGCGGCGACACGTACGCGAGCATCTCGCGCGCCAGGCACACCGCCCGCAGGTCGACAGACAGGGGGCTGATTTTCCCGCCGACTGGCGACTTCGCCGGCAAAACCGGCGAATTCACCCCTCCGCGCGTCGCGTCGCGCAGCCCTGCATCTCGCGGCGCTGCGCTCGTCGCATCGTCCCCACCGCGATGATCTCCGGATCGGTTGGCTTCCTGTTCGCCCGCGCGCGGCACCACCAGCGCGAACAGCCCCGCCTCCGCCAGCGCCGCCGCCGCCGCCCGATCGCGCGCCGCCTCGTCGGCCGGCGTCACCGCCACCGGCGCCGGCACGCCGAACGCGTCGATCGCCGCTCCCCCGTCGACCGCCGCGATCGCGGGCGCCACCGCGCGCAGCCGATCGGCGAGCCGGCCATGCGCCTCGGTGAAGAACATCGGGAGGTCGTCGCTCGACAGCTTCATGCCTGATCGAGTATTCACCACGATCGCGGCAAGCGGGCTCGCCGCAGTCAGCCAATTCTTCGGTGCGGGTCGAGCGGATCGACGGCGCGCCGGGGATCGACGAGCACATCGCGTTCCATCGCCCCGAGCGGCACCCGGGTCTGCGCGGACCTGGTCTTTCACATCGCGTGCCCGGCCAACCTGCGGAGCCGCATCGCGTTCGCGAGGATGGGCGTCGGCGGCGGCCAGCTGGCCCGGAGCCGCGCCGGGCACGGAGCCGGCCGGCCTGGCGACCCGGTCGTCGAGACCGCCGTCAGTCCTCGGGGGCGCCGCGGAACCGGGGGGGCCGCTTGGCCTTGAACGCCGCGTGCGCCTCGGCGAAGTCGGGGTGCTGCATGCACAGCGCCTGGGCCTGGGCCTCGGCCTCGATCGCCTCGCCGAGCGCCATGGTGTGCTCGCTCTCGAGCATCTGCTTGGTCATCGCGTGGGCGAACGCCGGACCGCGCGCCAGCCGCTCGGCCCAGTCCTGGGCCAGCGCGACCGCGGCGTCGGCGTCGGGCAGCACGCGGTTGACCAGGCCGATCTCGAGCGCTCGGCTCGCCGGGATGATGTCGCCGAACAGCAAGAGCTCGGTGGCGTGCCCCAGGCCGACGATGCGGGGCAAGAGGTACATCGCGCCCATGTCGGCGCCGCACAGCCCGACCTGCGGGAAGATGAAGCCGAACCTGGCGCCCGCCGCGGCGATGCGGAGGTCGGCCGCGCACGCGATCACGGAGCCGGCGCCGACCGCCGTGCCGTTGATCGCGGCGACGATCGGCCGCCGGCACGCGCGCATCGCCTCGATCAGCCGGCCGGTCGAGCGGGTGAACGCGAGCAGCGCCGGCGCGTCGCGGCCGAGCAGGTGCTTGATGATGTCGTCCTGGTCGCCGCCCGAGCAGAAGCCGCGACCGCGGCCGGTGATCACGATCGCGCGCACCTCGTCGTGCCGATCGAGATCCTCGAACGTCTCGGCAAGCTCGCGGTAGACCTCGAAGGTCAGCGCGTTGAGCCGGTCGGGCCGGTCGAGCGTGACCGTCGCGACCCCGCGGGCCAGCTCGAACGCGAACGTGCGCGGCGCGAGCGTCATGGCTCACCCGCCAGGTACGCGGTCGCCTGGATCTCGACCTCCGCGCCGTGGTCGACCAGGCCGCTGACCGCCACCAGCGCCGTCGCGACGAAGTGCTTGCCGAGCCGGGCGCGCCACTCCGCGCCGAGCGCCTTGACCGCAGCGCGGTACGCGGCGATGTCGGTGACGTAGATCGTCATGCTCGCGACATCCTCGGGCGCACCGCCCGCCGCGCGGACCACGCTGATCACGTTGTCGAGGGCCCGGCCGAACTGCGGCACCAGCCCGCCGGGGACCACGGCGCCGCGGTCATCGGACCCGATCAGCCCGGCGAGGTGCAGCGCCCTGCCGCGGCATCTCGTGGGTTCCTCGCCACGCCTCGATCACTTCAAGACCGCGCCGCCATCGATCACGATGGTCTGGCCGTGGATGCCGCGCGCGCCGTCGCTGCACAGCATCAGCGCCGCGTGGGCGACCTCGTCGGGCGTGATCATCCGGCGCTGCGGGCTCATCGCCGCGAGCGAGGTCCGGGCCTCATCCTCGCTGCGGCCGGTCTTCGCCGCGATCCGGGTCACCGCCTCCTCGGCCATCTGGGTCTCGACCCAGCCCGGGCACAGCGCGTTGATCGTCACCCCGGTGCGCGCCAGGTCGATCGCCAGCGCGCGCGTCATCCCGACCATCGCGTGCTTCGAGGCGCAGTACGCCGTCGAGTAGCCGTATCCCGACACACCGGCGTTCGAGGCCACGTTGATCACCCTCCCCCACTTCCCCGCGATCATCGACGGCACCAGCGCGCGCGTCACCCGGAACGCCGCGGTGACGTTGAGCTCGAGGATGCGGTCCCAGATCTCGTCGCTGGTGCGATCGAGCGCCGCGCTCTCGGCGATCCCGGCGTTGTTGACCAGCACGTCGACATGGCCCACCGAGGCGATCACCTTGTCGGTCTCGCCCCGGTCGGTGAGATCGAGCCGCATCGCCACGCCGGCGATCTCGCGGGCCACGGCGTCGAGCTCCGGCTTGGTCCGCCCGCACACCACCACGCGGGCCCCGGCGCCCGCGAGCGCACGCGCGATCGCCGCGCCGATGCCGCGGCCGCCTCCGGTGACCAGCGCCAGCTTTCCGGCGAGGATTCCATCCATGGCCTCGGTTTATACCCGGCCTGCCCGGCCCGCGGTGACGTCGAGGCCGGCCAACGCACCTGCGCCCCGGCGCCCGGGATCGCGGCAGCAGCCCGCCGCCATCGCCGCTGGGCATCGCCCCGTCCAGCCCGTGCAACCCGCGGTGATGCGGCGAGACCGCGGCGCGCGATGCGCGACGCATGCATGCGCAAGGCCGCACCATAATGCCACGCCGGAATGGCATGCCGGAATACCATGCCAGAGTACCACGATCCGGTATCGCAGACGCTCACGCCTGTATGGCGACGCGTCCGCAACCGGCGCAACGCGAATGTACTCGCGAGCATCAAATGGCCGCAGCGTTACGCACCACGTTTGTACCTTTGTTTTGTTGCCTCGCCCGCCGGCACTGTCTTCTTGACACGAGCTCCGTCGACGATGAAACCTAGGAGTCAAGGCAGCGATCTCGATCGCCTATCTTCATCGGCTCGCACGCGCGGCTCGCAGGCGCAACTCGCAGGATCCCAGAGGGTACGGAGGCACAGAGGGAAATGGCCAAGATCTTCGTCGGCAGCTCCAGCCAGATGATTCCGCTCGTGGCGGAGATAACGAAGTGTCTGAGAGCGCGTGGCCATGCAGTCCGGCCATGGAAAGAGATCTTCGAGACCGGCGACATCACCATCGATCGCCTGCTGACGCTGGCGCGCGAGGTCGACGGCGCAATCCTGGTGTTCTCCAAGGACGACAAGATCGAGCAAGACGGCGACATCAGATATCAAGCTCGCGGCAACGTATTGATCGAATACGGCCTGTTCGGCGGACTGCTCGGTCGCAAGAAGACCATCATCTGCAGTCACGGAAATAACCGCATGCCGTCCGACCTGTCCGGGCTGAGCTACCTCAATGTCGGATCCAGCGCGGAGGCGCTGAGCCCACAGGCGCACGACAGGCTCATCGCGTGGGCGGCGGACCTCATCGGCGAGAACGGCGGCTCGCTCGACGAGCCCGAGGTGTGCCCGGTCTTCGCGAGCTTCCCGATGCCCGAGTTCCGCCAGGCGGTGCACCAGGCAAAGCGTCTGCATATCCTGCAGACCTTCATTCCTTATACACAACATCTGCATCTGTTCGAGCCGGACCTGATGGATGCGATCGAGCGCGGCTGCGAGGTCCAGGTCCTGCTGTCGAGCCCGTGGTCGACCGTCGTCGAGCTGCGCCAGCAGGCGTTGAGCCTGGCCTACGGCAGGAACATCGTCCGGGACCAGGTCCGGATCAACCTCGAGCACTTCGCGGCCCGCGCCCGCGCGCTCCCCGCCGACCAGCGCGGCCTGCTCGAGGTCCGCGTTCACACCGCGATGCCGTCGATGTCGATCTATCGCGTCGACGACCTGTTCTTCGCCGGCCACTACTTCCAGGGCCACCTCGCCATCGACAGCCCTCACCTCCGGGTCAGCAACCCGAGGTCGAGCATGGGTTGGAGGCTCGCCCGCGAGCACCTCGAGATCTGGCGGGCGAGCACCACGGTGCAGGTCGATTTCATGAACATCGAGGATTGGCTGCGCGCCGGTCCGCCGCGCTGACCGCGAACCACCGAGGCTCCATGACATCCCCCGCTCGCGCGCGCCAGCGACATGAGCCGCGCCGAGATCCTCGAGATCCTGCTGCAGCGCCGGTTCCTGTCGCTCGCGTTTGTGCCGCTCTACGAACTCGCGCTCGACGCGCTGTCCGATCCGTCCGCCAGGCGGATCGTGCGGTCGCTGATCCGCGAGGAGTACAACGACGCCGGCGAGCAGACCCACCGCGAGCATCTGGTCTGTGACCTCCTCGCGCTGGGCGCCACGCTGGACCAGATCCATCGCAGCCGCCCGTCGGCGACCACGCTCGCCGTCGCGGCCGGGCTGGTCGACGCGATGCGGAGGACCGACGACGACGCCAGCGATCACGCGTATCAGATCGCGGTGCTCGCGACGCTCCGCCTCGCGGGCGAGGTCCTGGTCGCCGTCGAGTACGAGATGCTGTGGCCGCAGCTCCAGCGCCTGGGGCTGTGCGCACACGGGTCCGCCGGCAAGGTCGTCTCGCGGTTCTACTACCCGCACATGACGCACGACGCGCGCCGCCACCGGATCGCCAGCGACCCGGGGCCCACCGGCAATCGCAATCACGCCGACCTGATGACCGATCGGCTTCGCGACCAGCTCGCGCTGGTCCCCGCGGCCGGCGTCGAGGCCTGCCTCCAGGCCGCCCGGCGGGCGCAGGGCCTCAAGCGCAGCTTCTACGATCAGTGGCTCGTCCCGCAGGCATGAACTGCCATTGATCCGCCGTTCGCCCGTCTCGCGATAGACGCGGTCGCCTGCGGGAAGATCGCGCGGCCGCTGCGTCACGCAGGCAAAGGAGAACGTGATGCACAAGATCGTGTTGATGTGTGGGATCGGTGTTTTCGGCGCCTGCGTGGGCGCGCCCGACGACGCCGCCGGCGCCGCGACCAGCGTGGCGACCTCGTACGGCTTCTCGTACCGGCCGATGGGCTTCGCGCGGATCACCCCGGCCGGTTCCGGCTGCAGGGTCGCCACCGGGTTCGACAGCGCGTCGAACCTGAGCTCGGCGGTCACGGTGAGCTGCACGCCCGGACACTACGCCGTCAACTTCGCCGGCCTCGGCACCACGAGCGGCGCCGACGGCGATGGCGGCCAGGCACAGGTCACCGCCGAGGGCACCGACAACACCCGCTGCCGCGTCATGAGCTGGGGCGGCTCGACCAACCTGACCGTCAACGTCGAGTGCAACACCCCCGGCGGGACAGCGGCCGACTCGCCGTTCGCGGTCCTGTACTACCGCTCCACGCAGCCGTCGTCGAACACGCAGCCGGCCAACGCCGCCTACACCTGGCGGCCGGCGGGTGGCGCATTCTGGCCGTACTGGGACTACAACTCCTCCGGCACGCACAACAGCGTGACCACCCTCGCCACCGGCCAGTACCGCGTCACGATCCCCCACGCGACCTTCATCAACGCCAGCATGATGGTCACCGCGTACAACGGCACCTCGGGCGGCGCCGTGTGCGGCATCCTCGGCTGGGGCTCCGGCTACGCCGACGTCGAGTGCCGCAACAGCAGCAACCAGCTCGTCGACAGCGGCTTCAGCTTCTCGTACGCCACCACCGGCCCCACCATCGATCAGCAAGGCGCGCACGCCTGGTTCAACGGCACCAGCGCCGACCCCAGCTACTCCGCTGCGCTCGGTAAGGTGACCTGCTCGCCGGCCAGCGTCACCGGCAGCCGCTCCGGCTCGCTGGTCACCATCATCGTGTCCGGCGACCTCGGCTCGTGGGACGCAAGCCCGTTCCTGCGCGCCTCGCTGTCCAGCGGCTACGGCGGTGCAAACTACTGCAAGGTCGAGACCCTCACCGTCAGCGGCGTCGCCCCCAACTCGACCGCGACCACCACGCTGCGCTGCTACGACGCGGCCGGCACCGAGATCGCGGCGCCGCGGCTCACGTTCACCCACGTCACCAGCGACGCCTCCGGCCCGTGCTGAACGAGCGACGCCCCCACATGGCCGCACGGCGATGGCCGGGGCCGACCGAGCCGTCCCAGTCGAGCTGTTCTCACCCGACTCCATGTCGGCCGATTGATCGCGATCAAGGCGCGCTGCCTGCTGAACACGCAGGACGTGCCCGTGGCGCGCTGATCGCCGACCAGAACCAAGTGGACCACGGAAGAACGCGGCGCCGGCCTGTGACCAGCCCGTGGAGGCTCACGAAAGCTGCTTCCACGGCCTGCCCACAACCCTGTGCTTGCACCCACGCCCCTTTCGATTTTGATGATTCGGAATTCGGATTCGAGATGCGGCCTGCGCCACGTGATGCGCCGCGCTGGACGTTGTCTCGAGCTCGTGACATTCGATTACGATAAAATTACGGCGAAATCAATTGACTGAAGCAAGCTCGATGATTATCCACATCGCATGACAGCGGATGAGACGGTCGTTCGCCGGTCACGCAAGCGGCGCTCCGAGCCCGAACAACTGGTGCTGTTCAAGAAGCGCGGCGGCAAGCGGCGCGGCGCCGGCCGGCCGCCGAAGGGCAAGCGAGCTGGTTCACCCCACAAGGAGCGGCCGTTTCTCCACGAGCGGTATCCCGTTCACGTCGTGTTGCGGGTCATCAGTGCGGTCGGCAACCTGCGTCGCCGCCGCGTCTATCAGGCGATCCGCGAAGCCACGCTCACCACGGCCCGGCGCGAGAACTTCCGGATCGTCCATCTCAGCATCCAGCGCAACCACCTCCACCTCCTGGTCGAAGCCGACCACAAGCAGGCACTGGCGTCGGGGATGCAAGGCTTTCAGATCTCGGCTGCCAAGCACCTCAACGCAGCGATCAGCAAGGGCAAGCCAGGGCCGCGCCGGCGAGGCACCGTATTCCCCGATCGCTACCACGCCGAGATCATTACCTCGCCGCGCCAGGCGCGCCACGCGCTGAACTACGTGCTCAACAACTGGCACAAGCACAAGGAGGACCGGGCGCCGAAGCTGTCGGGCTGGACGATCGACTGGTTCTCAAGCGCGGTGATGTTCCCGGGCTGGGCCGAGTACGAAGAGGATGCATTCCTCTGGCGCGGGCCAGACACCTATGACCCGCTCGTCGTGTACCAGCCGAGAACCTGGCTGCTGCAAGTGGGCTGGACGCGCGGAGGACCCCCGATCTCGTACCGCGAGGTCCCGTCGGCGAAGGGCCGAAATTGAACGACCCGCGCGCGGAATCCGCCGTCGGCGCTTCGCCTCGTATCCACGTGGCTCGAGGTGACGCCACGATTGGCTCGATCATCGAGATGCGGACCTACACGACGAGTGCCCTCGCGATCTGCCCCAAGGAAACCAGAGAATCCTCGTCGCAGCAGGGCCTGTGGGCGCAGTGATTGGCGCGCACCTGGCATCCCTCGCGCCCGATGCGCGGCAATCAAGGAGCTGTGGGCAACCACCCATCAGGCCGGGTCGTGCGTGCACCGGCGCCTGCGTTCGCTTTGTCACCGCCTGCAGCGGCAGCATCGCGTCGGACCAGCGACGCCGGTCTCGCATTCCTCCTCGCCGGGTGTCGCGTTGCAGCTGCACGGGCCCGGTCCCGCATCCATGTGCGCCGGGTGGGCCTGCCATCGCGGTCCCGCTTCTTCCCACCCGGGAAGCGCCTCGCGCCGCGCTCGCGCTTGCCAATCCGCTCTCGGAGCTGGCCGATCGGGGGTCGGGAACCGGCGGGACTGGCCCCCTCTGCGGCTGCGGCCGGCGCTAGCCGAGCTCCTTGCGGATGTTGGCGATGACCTCGGCGTAGCTCGTGCTCTCGACGACGGCGGCCATCTCGGCGGTGTAGCGCGCGACCAGGTCCTCGCGGCCGCGGGCGAGGGCGTCGCGCCGCGCGTTGTACAGCGTGAGGAACGCGCGCTCGGCGTTGACGAAGTACTGCACCATGGCGAGGACGGCGCGCGCGGTCGAGGAGGTCACCGAGCGCGACGCGTCGCTGAACGAGAACAGGCGGCCCTCGCTGTTGCCGACGTCGAGAGTGACGCGGGCGATGGCATCGACGCCGGCCTGCGCGGTCTTGGTGCCGAGATCGGCGGCGACCTGGAAGCCGGTGAGCTGGATGGTCTTGAGCGACTGGTACTCGCGCGCATAGCGCTCGAGCAAGCCGACGTAGAGCGCCTCGACGAGGCCGACGCCGCGCCCCTCGACCTCGACCAGCTGGTCGCCCTCGAGCACCTCGAGCTTGACGACCGAGCCGCCGCCCTCGAGCTCCTCGATCGCGAGCCGGTGCAGCTTGAGCTCGAAGACGTTGCCACCGAGCACCCTGTGGATGAGCGGTTCATGTGGCGGAGTGTTCACGCCGTGGAGTCTACCGTGCCGGCGCCGGCGTGCAGCGTGAACGTGGTCTGGCGTGGTGCCGCGCGGACTTGTCTCGACTCCGGAGGGTGCCCTCGTCACGGCGATCAGGCATAGTGCGCCGGTGTCTGCCCTGGTCCAGCTCAAGCGCCACGTCGACCGACTGAAGGAGTGTCGCGACTGTCCCCAGATGATCGGGCCGGTGGTCACCGGTACACCGGTCATGTCGCCGGTGATGCTGATCGGCCAGGCGCCGGGTGTGCGCGAGGGCCCGGCGGGCAAGCCGTTCGCATGGACGGCGGGCAAGACGATGTTCGGCTGGTTCGCACAGCTCGGGCTGTCGGAGGAGGTGTTCCGCCGGCGGGTGTACATGGCCGCGGTGTGCCGGTGTTTTCCGGGCAAGGCCAAGGGCGGCGGCGATCGCGTGCCATCGGCCGACGAGATCGCGCGCTGCAGCAGGCACCTGGCCCGTGAGGTCCAGCTGCTGCGGCCGCGCCTGGTGATCCCGGTCGGCAAGCTGGCGATCGCGCAGGTCATGCCGGATGCGGACCAGCTGGTGACCGTGGTCGGCCGGCCCCAGCGCGCCGGGCTGGCGGGCGTGGCGTTCGACGTGATCGCGCTGCCCCACCCCTCGGGCGCGTCGACCTGGCACCGCATGGAGCCGGGCAAGACGCTGCTCGCGCGCGCGCTGGGCGAGATCGCCGCGCACGAAGCCTGGCGCTCGCTGCTCGAGGCCGAGCCGCGCGCCGGCGCCGCACCCGCCGGCGCCGCGTCCGCCGCACCGTCCCGCTCCCGGTCTTCCCGATCATCCCGCTCGGAGGTGCCACGATGATGGTCGCCGATCTCACTGCCGAGCTCGTCGCATTTCCGACCCAGCAGGCCGGCCCCGAGCGCGGCGCCGGCGACGAGCGCGCGCTGTGCGAGTACCTCGCGCCGATGCTGCGCTCGGCGGGCGCCGACGAGGTGATCGTCGAGGTCGCGGCACGCAGCGACGGCGGCCCCGGCGCCTACGTGTTCGCGCGCTGGGGCACACCGCACCGGCTGATCAACGTCCACATCGACACGGTGCCGGCGAACGCGGGCTGGTCGCGCGATCCGTGGACGCCGTACATCGCGGATGGCCGGCTGTTCGGGCTCGGGTCGGCCGACACCAAGGGCGCGATCGCGGCGACGCTGGTGGCGATCGAGGCGACCCGGCCGCGCGACTTCGGCGTGCTGTTCTCGGGCGACGAGGAGGCCGGCAGCGGCGTGATCCGCGCGTTCCTCGCCGGCGCGCACGCCGCCGCGATCCGCGAGGTCATCGTGTGCGAGCCGACGGCCCGCACGGCGGGGGTCGCGCACCGCGGCGTGATCGGCCAGCGCGCGCGGCTGTCGGGCCCCGGCGGCCACTCGTCGAAGGCCGACCACCTGCCCAAGCCGATCGCCAAGCTCGCGCGGTTCGCCGCCGCGCTCGACGACGCCGGCGTCCGGCGGCGCAACGACGGTCCGCCGGGCATGCGCGGCACGTGCCTCAACATCGCCGCGCTGGGCGGCGGGGTCGCGTTCAACGTGATCCCGGCGCGCGGCGTGCTCGAGTGGTCGCTGCGGCCCTACCCCGGCTTCGATCGCGCCGACTGGGATCGCGAGGTCGCCGAGCTCGCCGCCCGGACCGATCCGGAGATCGCGCTCGAGACGACGATCGATCACGCGCCGTTCTCGTGCACCGCGCTCGCCGAGCACGTCCGCCGGTTCGTGCGCTCGGTCGGCACGCTCGACTTCTGGACCGAGGCGGCGCTGTGGGCCCAGCACGGCAAGGACGCGATCGTGATCGGCCCGGGCGACATCGCCCAGGCCCACGCGGCCGACGAGTACGTCCCGCTCGACGATCTCGAGTGGGCGGTCGGCGTGTTCCGCTCGCTACTGCGTGCCTGAAGCGCGCGATGCGCGGCGACGCGCGGACGTCACTGCCGCGGCGCTTCGGCGCCGACGTAGTCGATGTTGTCCTTCCAGAACTTCTTCATGCCGCGCTCGGGCCGCAGCACGACCTCGTCGTCCTGCTCCCAGTCCGGCAGCTGGCTGTCCTTCCACGACGAGCGCTGGACCTCCTGGAGGAAGCAGGTCTCGAGCGCGGCGTCGCTGATCGTCGACTCCTTGATCGTGACGTCGTGGATCGAGACCTCGCCGTTGACGATCCGGGTCTTGAACCGCAGCGACAGCTTCTGGTTGCGGTGGAGCGAGCCGTGGCGGCCCTCGTAGCATCTGGCCGCGTTGCGGGTCAGCCGCTGCGGCACGACCTCGTCGAACTTGTAGAAGAACTCGTCCGAGCGCGGATCGAGCTTGCCGGGCGGCACCTGCGGCTCGGCAGCCGGCGCGGTCGCCGCCTCGGCCGGCGCGGTCGGCGCCACGGGCACCGGCACGGGCGCCGCCACCACCGCGACCTGCGGCGCCGGCGCGGCGGACCTGTGCACCACCGGCGCCGGCTCATCCGGCCGCATCTCGAGCCACAGCAGCACCACCAGGGCCACGAGGATCGCGACGCCGCCGGTGATGAGCCACTTCGCCATGGGCGATATCCTACCGCCGAACGCTCAGTGCCAGGGCCAGCCGTTGCCCGTGTACTCGACGTAGTCGCCGGCGCCGGTGATCACGGTGGCGCCGACGTCCTTGGGCAGGGTCGGCTTCAGGTTCCAGTAGTCCTTGCCGTCGGCGCTGCCGAGCTCGAAGCTGCCCTCGCAGCCCTGGCCGTTGGCCGACATCGCCAGGTGATACTGCAGGCTGCCCATGCTGGTCGTGTTCATCAGGGTCTGGATGGTGTCGGTGCTCGTCGGATCGCCGGGATCCGCCGGCGCGCGGGCGACGACGAACGAGTAGGTCGGCAGCGTCGTCGGCTGCGTCGCACACTTGTTGCCGGACATCGCCGCGTGGAAGGTCCAGGTTCCCACCGGCCAGCATCCGGTGAGCGGCGCGCCGGTGTCGGGATCGGTCGGCCGCGGCGTCGAGCCGGGCGTGAACGTTCCCGTCAGCTGGAAGCTGGCGGTGCAGACCTCGCTGTTATCGACCGGCGGGAGCGGGTCGCCCTTGGGACCGCCGTCATCGTCGCCCACTCCGCAGGCCCCCGTGACCGTCATCATCGCAAACAGAACACTGGCCCCAGCGATTCGTGTCATGCCCCCGCATCATGCAACGCGGGCGCCAGCCAGTAAACTATTGAATTGTCACCAGACGTCGCCCTGACAGCCCCTGGATTTGGGGCCCGCGGCTGGAGAGTCGCGACCTCGCGAGGTTCACCGACCCGTCGCGCCGGCCACACCCCAAGGATCTGCGCGGGGCGAGTTGCACCTGGAATGGCGGCTGCAAACAATCGGCGCATGCTCTCTCGCTCGCGCTTCGCGCTGCTCGCAGCGCTGTCCCTGGTCTCGTGCCGCGACGCCGACGGAAGCCAGAAGGTCGAGCTGCGTCCCGCGCCGGTGACTCCGTCGGCGAACGCGGCCAAGCCGGTCGAGGACCTCGGGCCGCATCCGGCCGACGATCGCGGCGGCAACCAGCCGCTCCCCGACGATCGCAAGGACAGCAAGAAGGGTGATCGCGAGGACAGCGAGTGGGTGCCCCAGGAATTCAAGGCGGGCATGTCCCGCTGGAAGGACGCCGGGGTCTACGTCGACGGCAAGCCGCTGGGCTTTCTGACCTGGGGCGAGATGCCGATCGGCTGCAAGGTGTCGTGGCTGCGCGACAAGGTATCCGCGGAGAAACACTCCGGCACCAACGAGCCGGGCTGGAAGTGGGCGCGCAAGCGCTACTACAAGTTCAACGATTACCTCAAGGCGATCGGCGTCGACATCCGCAAGGTCAAGGAGCTCCACGTCTACGGCCCCAAGCCGACGCAGACCTTGATCGTCACCGGCCGCGATCTGCAGTCGCCGGCCGCCAATGACTTCTGGTTCTGGTTCGGCGCCAACACCTCGGGCAAGCCGATCCCGCACGCCCCCGAGAACTTCGGCAACGGCCGCACCGCCGACAAGATCAGCTCGGTGATGGTCTACATCGACAAGAAGCCCCCGACCCTGAACGAGAACGAGGGCATGTTCCTCGACGGCGTCGAGCAGACCGGCGTGCCGTACTACGGCGAGCCGATCCGCGGCGGCGTGCGGGTCTATCTCGACGACAAGCTGGCGACCATCATCAAGCGGCAGGAGCTCGATCCCAAGCAGGCGACCAAGGGCGCCGACGGTGAGCCCCGGTGGCGGCTCGCCGAGTTCTTCGCCGGTCACGGCGTCGATGTCAAGCGCGCCGTCGAGATGTGGGTGATCCGCGGCGACCAGCGCGCCGAGAAGTTCTCCGCGGCCGAGCTCGCGACGATGACCTTCGAGGCCAGCTCGCAGTCCAAGGGCGGTGTCTCGCTCGGCGAGAAGGGCGTGATCGCGAACGCGCTCGCGCTGCACAGCCGCCACCTCAAGCCCGAGGACATGCCGCTGCCCGAGCAGCCCGACGAGTGATCGACGAGTGATCGACGAGTGACCGGCGGGTGGCCGACCGATGGCCGACGAGAGCGCCGGCACGATCGCCCGGCGACACCGCGCGATCACCCGTGCTGACCGGCGGCCGCCGATCCGCGGCATCCTCGACACGGGCTCCGGCGTGATCGCCGACGACCGACACAGCATCACGCGCGCTCGCAAGCGCTGACCGATGAACCCCGGCGCTCCGTCGCACGCGACGCGCGATCGCACACCGCGGCCGCGCCGATCCTCGACGCTGTCGGGCGCAGCGTGCAGCGCGCGATCACCGCGCGCCGGCCTGCGAACACCGCACCTCGATGACTGGGGACTCGACCCCCAGATCGGGGGCTCCGGCCCCACGCAGTCGGTCGATGCGATCGGGCGGTCGCGCCTCAGGACGTGCTGCAGGTCTCGAGATCGCCAGGGTTTTGCGGTCCCCGTCCCCAGGTGGGGAGCCTTTCCCCCCATGTTTCATGGGAGTCACATCCTTTGATTCCTGCAGGTTACAGGTGAAAGCCACAGGCACATGCCTTGCTCAAAAGCCCGTCATCACAAACCAAGAAACCTGGGGCAATCCACCAATGACCAACAAGAAGCTCCTGATGTTCGCCGTGGCCGGGATCCTCGTTCCGTCCGCCTACGAGCGCATCGCCAGCGCTGAAGTCCATGGCAGCGCGGTCACCGTCGTCGTTCCCGAGCCGAAGAACGACACGGCCCCCGTGACCGGCAACCCACCCAGGTTGCGCCGCACCGACCAGGAGCAGCCCAACGCCGAGATGCCAGCCTTCGCGCTGTTCGGCGACGGCAAGAGCGGCCTGCACTTCGCCATGGTGACCGAGCTCAACGGCGTCCGCGCACCCAACGCCGTCCAGCTGTCGCTGACCCCGTTCACGCTGACCCAGGACGCCGCGACCGGCCAGGTCTCGGTCGTCGCCAACACCGCCGCCGCCAAGTTCGTCACCAACAACAACGGCAACGAGCGCCGCAACGCCAACACGCCGACCGCGCTGGCGGTCAACGGCGGCAACGTGATCTGCGCGAAGTACAACTACCAGCCCAACGGCACCAACGACACCGTCCGCTACATCCAGTGCTTCAACCAGGCCGGCCAGGTCGTGCTCAAGCAGACCGCGGCGTTCGCCAAGAACAACGATGACTGCGCGATGGAGCAGGACGGCCAGGCCGGCCAGGTGATCAGCTACAACGCGACCACCGGCGTCACCAAGATCGGCGAGTGGGGCGGCTGCAACGGCAACGGCGCCGACGACGGCTACTTCTGGGCCACCCAGGTCACCTGCCCCGCCAGCCCCACGCTGGCCACCGACTGCAAGTTCGCCAACCTGTTCGACGTCTCGCTCGCCCAGCGCGAGGAGCGCTCGCGCGGCGCGTGCTCGGTCGACGCGGCCGACACGTCCTACGCGGTCTGCACCTGGACCGAGGGCAACAACCAGCCGCAGCGCGACGGCGTGTGGATGGCCGCCATCGATCTGTCGACCAACGCCAAGGGCGCCAACCAGCAGCAGACGATCCTCTGGAAGAAGCAGATCGCCGGCCGGATCGACAACAACCCGGTCGCCGCCAACGCGGGGAACCCGAATGGCCGCCGCACCTACGCCCAGCGCGCGATCCAGGAGCGCGTGATGGCTCCCGACCCCAAGACCGGCGCGCTGGTTGCGACCAACAAGCTGATCTTCAGCTGGGGCGACGCGGCCGGTAACAACAACACCAACGAGGGCAAGGGCGGCACCTACTACACCAACATGGTCGCCGTGTACCAGGTCGCGCGCAAGGACACCGACGTCAAGGTCCTCGCCAAGCCGGTCGACCTCGGGCCCAAGCTCCTCGGCCTCGGCCGCACCCACCTCGGCGCCACGTCAGCGCTGTTCGGCACCGCCGGCAGCCTGACCCCCGGCCTGATCTTCCTCAACGGCTCGCACACCGGCGGTGGCGCCAACGCGACGATCTTCTCGGTCGCCATGGACCCCAACACCTTCCAGTTCAGCAACCTCGGCCAGAGCCCGGTCGCCCCGCATGACCGCCACCTGTACTCGAACTACCTCGGCAACAACCCCGGCAACCAGGGCCGCAACCACAGCGCGATGCTGACCGTGCCCAACCCGTTCCCGCAGGCCGCCGGCCAGGATGCGTACCTGCTGATCACCGCGACCGCCGGCAAGACGATGGCCTCGACCTGCACCGGCTGCAACGACACCGTGTCGAAGCCGCAGATCAAGCTGACCGGCCTCATGACGGTGACCGGCATCGCCCAGACCGCCGCCGCGCAGCCCGGCAACACCGGCAGCAACGGCTCCGGCAGCA
>VBLP01000527.1 GCA_005887925.1 Deltaproteobacteria bacterium
ACTGCTTGTACTTCATCGTGAACGTGCGCAGCGGCATCCCGATCAGCTCCGCCGCCTTCTTCTGCACGCCCCCCGCGGCGGCCAGCGCTTCTCGCATGCGGCGGCGCTCGAGGTCGCGCAGCTCGTCATTGATCGGACGGAACCTCAGCTCGCCTTCCATCGGGCGCTGTGTGCGCGGCACGACCGTCACGCAAGGGGCCGTCGCGGCGATGCGCTCCGAAAGATGCCACGGCTCCACGACCAAGTCCGTCGCGGTCGCCGCGACATATTCCATCTCGTTCTTGAGCTCTCGGACGTTCCCCGACCAGCGATGATGAGCAAGGGCGACGAGCGTGGCAGGCGAGAGCTCGGGAACAGCTCGGTCGGCGGCCGTGCACGCGCGCTCGACGAAGTACCGCGCAAGGAGGGCGAGCTCGCGGGGCCGTTCGCGCAGCGGCGGGATCACAACCTTCGCGGCACCGAGCCGAAAAAATAGATCCTCGCGAAAACGCCCTTCCTTGACCTCGACCTCGAGCTTGCGATTCGTCGCCGCGACGACGCGCACATCGACAGCCAGCTCCTTGCGCCCTCCGATGCGGAGGATGCGCCGCGACTCCAGGGCGCGCAGGAGCTTGGCTTGCGCAGCGAGTGGCAGCTCGCCGATCTCATCGAAGAACACCGTGCCACCGTCCGCGGCTTCCAGGTGCCCGACCTTGGTCGAGACCGCATTGGTGAACGCGCCCCTCTCGTGACCGAACAGCTCGCTCTCGACGAGCGCTTCGGGCAACGACGCGCAGTTGATCGCGACAAACGGCCGGCTCGCACGCGGCGACCACTGGTGGAGCGCGTGTGCAACGTTCTCCTTCCCGACCCCCGTCTCACCCGAGATCAAAACGGAGAGGTCGCTGGCTGCGAGTCGCCTGACCAGATCGTAGATCTGGATCATCGCAGCGTCGACCACGAGCGCCGTACTGCCGGCGAGTTGGAGCTGCTCGAAGCACTCCGCGGCGTCTCTCACGCCACCACCGCGCGCAGCAGCAGCACGAGCAGCGGCGATCAGCGCCTCCGACGCGCACGCGTCCGCGGGACAGGCGGCGAGACCCACCGAGACGCCGTTGCGGTCGATCGCGCTGAGGAACCGTTCGGCGGCCGTGCGCGCGGCCGCGGGGCCGAGCTCGGGCATGAGCACGACCAGATGGCGTTCGTCGAGAACGCCGATCACATCGACGAGGCGCAACGAGTCGGTCACCGCGCTCGCGATGCTCCGGGCGTTGCGGTCGGTGGCCACGACTGCGACGCACAGCGGCCGCTCGTACGAGACGGCCCGCTCGACTTCCTGGACCAGGCGGCCACGCAGCGCAGCGGGCTCGAGCAACACGGCGCGCCGAGCCCGGTGTTGCGCGTAGATGACCAACCTGATCGGACCGATGCTGATCACGTCGTCGGAGGTCAGCGGATGGCGGCCGGTCACGCGCTCGCCGTTGACGCGCGTACCGTTGTGGGAGCCGAGGTCCTCGAGCATCAGCGTCCCGTCATCGACGTGAAGCCGCGCGTGGCGTCGCGAGCAAGCCGCGTCGCCGAGACGGACCTCGCACTCAGGAGCGCGGCCGATGGTGACGGTGCCCGCGGCCGGCAATCCCACGATCAGGGAAGAGGCACCGTCGATGACGAGCAGGCGCGCACCGTCGACCGGTGACTCTGTGAGCACGCTCAGCGTGGTCTGGGGTTCCTCAAGCATTATCGCATCTTCCAGGGAGGAACCAGGCGGCGCAACCGTCGCCCAGTTTCGTCGGTCGTGCCCGCCGGTCGAGTCGACCAGGAGTTCGGCAGATCGGCCGGCGCAGCCAGCTCATGACGAAGCCCGTATGCCAGGGCTGTGCCATCGCTGGATGGGAACTGCTGGCAACTGACGATCGCAAGACTTGCACGATCGCAAGTCCTGCCATCGGCGCGATCGCAAGTCTTGCCATCGCCGAACGGATACCGTCTCGACTGCACGAGATATCGCCCGATTGGCGGCGGCGCGGTCCGAGATGACGTGGCACGTGAGCTGCTCGACGGACCAGCACAGCGAAGGGAAGGCATCACATCATGAAGAGGACATCGAAGAAGCGGCTCACACTCGCGCGCGAAACCGTGAAGGCTCTGGTCATGGAGCTATCCAGGGACCAGCTCGGACGCGTTGGCGGCGGGATGACCAGCGGGAACGTTTCCATCGTGACTACGGGCCCCAGCTATTCATGCCCCAACCAGGACAGCTACTACTGCGTCTGACGTTGCGGGCGGCGACCTTGCCGAGGACGGACTCCACAGCGTGCGTGGTGACAAACGACCAGCCAGCGATGCGGTCCCTGCGACGATAAGCTACGAGAGCGGCGGCGCCGCGACCGTCGACTACCACAGGGGTGCCGACGTGGCTCATCAGGCCGGCGGCCCGACCACAGAGCCGGACGACCTCCCCGTGTTGCAGGGACGAGTCCTGGGTGACTTCGTGCTCGGAGAGGTCCTCGGGGAGGGAGGCTGTGGAACCGTCTACCGCGCCGAGCAGCGCGGGCTCGGCCGCCCCGCGGTCGTCAAGGTCGTTCATCGATCCTTGACGGCACGGCAAGACGCCGCGGAGCGGTTCGTACGCGAAGCTCGGCTCGCGTCGCGCTTCGATCACCCGTACGCGGCGCACGTGTACGCGTTCGGAGTCGAACACGATGGAGTCATGTGGATCGCGATGGAGCTCGTCGATGGAACGCCGCTGAGCGACCTCGTCAG
Organism: Deltaproteobacteria bacterium; assembly: GCA_005887925.1. Taxonomy (GTDB): domain Bacteria; phylum Myxococcota_A; class Polyangia; order Haliangiales; family Haliangiaceae; genus JABFXX01. Next base: position 2,743 of record VBLP01000527.1, read on the forward strand.
GCAGTCCTCGCCGCTCGCGCTCGACCAGTTCGTTCCGCTGTTCGAGCGACTGTGCGAGGTAGTCCAGTCGGCGCACGATCAGGGGATCGTCCATCGCGACATCAAGCCGTCCAACGTGATGGTGCTGGCGCGAGCGGGGCGGTTCATGCCGAAGCTGCTCGATTTCGGGATCGCCAAGCTGGTTCCTGGAACCAGCGACCTCGCGACTGCACCGACCGAGAGGTGGCTCGAGCTCGACCCGATGGTCGGCGCTGCTCCGAGATCGAGCGAGGCGGTGCGAGGTCTGACGCATGAGGGCCAGGTCCTCGGGTCACCGGCCTACATGGCGCCGGAGCAGTGGCGCGACGCGACAACCGCGGGCCCGCTGGCCGACCAGTACGCGCTGGCGCTGCTGGCTTATGAGGTGCTGACCGGAGCACACGCCTTCGCCGGGCCGACCATCGAGGCGCTCGCCGAGCAGCATCGCGACGCGCCGCTCCCAGCCTTGCCGATGCATCTACCAAGGGCGCTCGATGAGGTGCTCGCACGCGCGAGCGACAAGCGTCCCGAGCGTCGGTTCGCGAACCTGACCGAGCTTGCGAACGCGCTCCGGATCGCGGCGCGGGGCGCGACGAACGATCTCGAAGCGCCGGCCGCGGCGCTGCCCGACGATGTCGTGCCCTACCCGGGCCTCGCCGCGTACACGGTGGCCGATCACGCGTGGTTCGTCGGGCGAGAGCGCGACGTCGAGGACCTGCTCGCGCGGCTCGAGGTGCGGTCGATCGCGACCGTCGTGGGCCCGTCCGGCAGCGGCAAGACGTCGTTCCTGGCCGCCGGTGTGGTTCCCTCGCTCGAGCCGCGCTGGCACGCCGAGCTGGTTCGTCCGGGCAGCGATCCGCCCGCCGTGCTCGCCGCGATCGCGGAGCGGCAGGACGTACCGCCGTACCGCAAAGGATCTCACCGCGTTGCGCAGACGCCGCCCGCGGCGATAGCGGCGGCGCTCGTCGCTCTCGCCGAAACCCGAAGCATCGTTCTGGTTGTGATCGTGGATCAGGCCGAAGAGCTGTTCACGATGTGTGCGGAAGACGCCCGCCGCGCCGAGTTCGCCGAGACCTTGGTGCTCGCCTCCGCCAGCCCGCGGATCCGAGTCGTGCTCGCGCTACGCGACGACTTCCTGTGCCGCGTAGAACAGCTGCCCGCATGGCGCGGGCTGCTCGGCCGCGCCGTCCACGTGCTCGGGATTCCGCGCCGTGACGATCTCGAGCGCATGCTCACTGTGCCGGCCCGCCGCCGCGGTTTCGGCTTCGATGACCCCGCGCTGCCTCGCGAGATCGTGGACCAGGTCGCCGACCGTCCAGGCGCATTGCCGCTCGTCGCGTTTACCGCGGCACAGTTGTGGAGCAACCGCGACCGTCGCTTCCGCCGGTTGACGCGCGAGGCGTACGTGCGAATTGGCGGAGTCACCGGTGCGCTGGTCCAGCACGCCGACGGCATCGTGGACCGAATGTCGGTCCCGGAACGACGCCAGGTGCGCCTGGTGTTCCGCCGTCTGCTCACAGCGGAAGGCGCCCGCGCGCTGATCAGCCGCGCGGAGCTCGAGAGCGCGCTCGGCGGCTCCGCTGCTGCGGCCGTGGTCGATCGCCTGCTCGCCGCACGCCTGATCGTCTCGCGCGACGACGATGCCGGCGACCGAGTCGAGATCATCCACGAGACGCTGGCCACGACCTGGCCGCGGCTGGCGACCTGGCGTCGCCAGGACGCCGACGGGGCGCGACTCCAGGAGCAGCTCGCCGTCGCAGCGCGCCACTGGGACGAGCGCGAGCGGCCTGTTGATCTGCTGTGGCGGGGCGACGCGCTCGCGGAGCTTCGGCGCTGGCAGGATCGCGGCGATCGCAGCATGACGACGGTCGAGCAGGCGTTCGTGCGGGCATGCATCGCCTCGGCGGCTCGTGTGCGCCGCGCGCGGCTCGGGATCGTGTCATCGGCATTCGCGCTGCTCGTCACCGGCATTCGAGCGATTGAGCGCGAGCTTCGAGGAGCGCGGCCGTCTCGCGATCGCCGACGGCGAGGACACCCACGGGATGCTCTATCTCGCCGAGGCCAGCAGGCTCGGTGCCCACGGACCCGGTTTCGACCTGTTGACATCGCATGCGGTGGTGTCGCTCGATGCCGGGCTCGAGATCATCGGGCACGGCAAGGCGGGGATCTGGGACGCCGACGTCGGTCCCGAGGCGATCATCACCCTCGGGTCGGACTTCTCGCTGTCGCACTGGGACCGCGCCGGAGTGACGACCCACCTGGCCGACGGCGTGTATCACATCACGCTTGTCGACGATCTGGCGATCTCGGTAGCCATGCATGGTGACGTCACCGCGGTCGATCGAAGCGGGCACGTGCGGTGGCGAGCCGAGCGCGCCGTGGCCGACGTCCCACTGCAATCTGGGATCGTGGGTTCCGCTGCCGCGCGCCTCGTGATCGCGTTCGGCAACGGCGCGACGTTGCGCGACGTCGATACCGGTCGATCTCGCGGCGAGCTCCGGCACGACAATGCCGTGAGCGCGGTGGCGCTCGATGCTGAGGGCACTCGCGCTGCCACCGGCGACATCGCCGGCGTGGTCCGGATCTGGAACACCACGACTGCGGCGCTCGTGGCGACCTGCGAGTCTCATACGGGGATCGTCCGGGCCATCAAGTTCTCATCCGACAACCGCAGCGTGGTGAGTGGCGGCAACGACGGCGACGTGCGGATCTGCGACGTGGCGAGCGGCGCGACACTGCATCGCCTGATCGGACACAGCCACCAGGTCGTCACCGTCGACGTCGCGGCCGACGGCCGCACGATCGTATCGGGTGGACGCGATGGCAAGCCTAGAATCTGGGACGCGCGCACCGGACTGCTCGTCAGGGTGCTCGACGGCCACCGCGGAACGGTTGGCAGCGCGCAGTTCTCGCCCGACGGCGACCACATCCTGACGCTCGGGGTCGATGGCACGGCGCGGATCTGGGATCGCGAAGGCATGGCGCTCGGCTCGCTGCAAGGCCATGGCGGAACGATCTTTGCGGGGCGCTGGGACATCGATGGGCGCCACGTGATCACCACGAGCATCGACGGCACGATCCGGCGGTGGGACCCGAGGCGTGCGATCAAGACCGTACTGCGGCACGCACACACCGCAGCGATCACCGATCTCGCGGTGTCGAGTGATGATCGCTGGGCGCTCACGGGGAGCGCCGATCGGTACGCAATCCTGTGGGATCGTCGATCGCTGCAACCGATCGTCCAGCTTGCCCATGACGACAAGGTGCGCTCCGTCATGTTCGGGCCCGATAGCACCAGCGCGCTCACGACCGAAGAGGCCGGCAACGCGCGGATCTGGCGGCTTCCTGCGGGTGTGTTGATCGCCAGGCTTGGTCCCGGGATCACCGCAGCGACCTATGCGCACGACGGGCGAGTCATCACCGCTGGCGACGGCATGGTCAGATTCTGGACCTCGAGTGGCTCCGTGCTCGGTAGTGTTCCGCTCGACTACCCCGCCGATCAGCTGGTCCTCGATCCCTCTGGCCGCTGGCTGTTCGTTCGGGGGACGGCGAGCTCGGTCCTCGTGATCGACGTCGCCGCGCGAGTAGCGCTCGTTCGGCTCGAGGTCCGCGATCGCCAGGTCCGGAGCCTCGCAACGGACGGCATGCGTGTCGCGATCTCGGACGGCGCCGCGATTCGCTTGTGGCAACTCGGCACCTGGGCACCCCTGGCGCCGCTGGTCGGTCACAGGAGTCCGGTGACCGCCGTGTGGTTTGGTTCCGGCGGCGGCCTGATGAGCGCGAGCCCCGATGCGACGCTGGTCTGGGGACGGGATGCCCGGCTCGTGGCCAAGCTCGCCGACACCAACGCGGTGCTTGCCCTCGCCATGTCACCCGATGGGAGCTTGTTCGCGACGACCGGGGGCGATGGCGAGCTCAGGATCTGGGACGCTGCGAGCTACCGCCTCCTGTTGCGGCTACCCGGGCACCGTTTGCCGGCGTTCACATTGCGGCTCACGCACGATGGCACCGCCGCGATCAGCGGGGGCAACGATGGACGCCTCGTGACCTGGAATCTCGCACGCCGGACGCGTTCGGCATCCGAGCTAGCCGAGATCGTGCGGTGTCGAATCCCTCTACGACTCGAAGGCGACGTCGCGCTTCCACGCGATCTCGATTTCGGCGATCCGACCTGCCGATCTCTCGTGCTCGATCGGTGAACGTCGTCTGAGTCAGCTGCGCCCGAGGAATGTCGGCGCGCGGTGCGCGCAAGACTCGCGCGATCGCAAGACTCGCCCTCGGCGAAGATGCAAAGCTTGCGAGTGATCGGCGGTACATCGCGCAGGTACGGACGCGAGCCGTGGCAGCGGAAATGCACGGAGCGGGACGTGCGATCCAGCCGGATCGACACACACATTCATCAGGAGAATACGATGACCCGCATCAATGATAATGCACGAATCACCTGGTCGACGCTCACGCTCGCAGCCGCGACGTTGTCTTTTCAACTCGGTTGCTCGACGACGGCACCCGATCCAATCGACGAGACGCCGCCGCCGGCTTCGCCCGACCGCGTGATCACGAGCGAGGACACGGCACCGCTGACTGCCGATCATCACCTCGTGCTCGATCTCCGCCGCGACGGCTTCACAGTCGATGCCTCGCTCGGCGCGACCGATCTGCGCTACGTCGACATCGTGCTCCCGACCGGGCGGGTCGATGCGCTCGCGCACATGATCACCGGCGTGGTCGATACCGGCCGGCTCACGCGCGACGATCTCGAGCGCGGATTCACCGTGACCGCGTCCGGCGACCGCGTGGAGCTGAACGCGAGCAGGACCAGCACCGAGCGAGCCAGATCGTGCTGGCTGTGCCTGTGCAGCGCATACACCAACCTGTGCGTGTGCGAGCCGACCGGCTGCCAGTGACGCGCGTCGCCGGCGCCGTCGCGGTCACACTCTGAGGGCGCTGCTCGCGGCATCGCGCACCGCGGCATCGCCGTCGTGCTGCTGCGCCCAGCCGAGCAGCGCATCGCACGACGGGCTGTCGCCACGGCGATGACCGAGCAGCTGCACGATACCCAGCCGCACGCGCGACGCCGGATCGCGCTCGAGCGCAGCCGCCAGCGATGGCAAGACGCGATCGAGCGAACGAAAGCTCGCCGCGAACACCGCCTCGGCGCGAACGCCGTCGTCTCGATCACCGAGCAGGACGCCGCCGATCAGCGCGTCCGCCGCCGGATCATCGATCAGCCGCAGCGCCGAGACCGCCGCCGCGCGCACCTCGATATCGCTCGACTGCAGCGCGAAGCGGAACGCGTGAAGCGCACGCGGATCGGCCGTGTTGCCCAGCGCGCGCAGGCAGATGACCACGTCCTGGCTCGACGCGGCGCCGCGCAGCCGCTCGATCAGCCACATGACCGGGTCATCGTCGCTGTGCCCGAGATGACGCGCCATGCTGCCGATCGCGAGCAGGACGGTGTGCTGGTCGCCTGGCTCGGCGGGTGCATCGCTGATCGCCTGCAGCGCGGCCACGGTGTCGGCGGACGGTGTCGCGACCATGCCCAGCGAGGCCAGCGTCTGCTGGCGCAGCTCCGTCGTGCTCGGTCCGGCGAGCGAGTCGACGAGCGCCCGCTGGGCCTCCGGCGTGCCGGCGGCGGCGAGCGCTGCGATCACGGTCTTCCTCGCCGCGATGGGCAGCGTCGCATCGCGCAGCATCGTCGCGGCGCGCCGGGCATCGTCCGGCTCGAGCGCGAACAGCGCCCGCAGGCGTCGCTGCACCGCCACCTCGGCGTGCGGATCGCGCGCCGCAGCGAGCTCCCCCATCAGTTGCTGGTAGTCGGCGCCGCCGAGCTCTTGCCGGTCGAGGTTCTCGGCGGTGCTGCGTGCGTCGGGGACCTCGGCCAGCGGCGCGTACCGCCGCATCCCCGCTCGGGCGGCCTCGAAGTTCGAGAATGTCTGCCGGGTCCCGGCCACCGAGACCCTCAGCGTCTCCTCCATGGTCGTCCGCACCGGCCAGCCGTCGGGATCGAGCTCGAAGCGGCCTCGCGAGGTCTGCACGTCGGGACCACCGACGTCCGCGGGCGGCGCCGGCCCGCGCGCGGTCACGATGGACACGTAGTGAGACTTGCTGCGCGTCACGTCATCGCCGCGCGCCGATTCATAGTCGGCCTCGTACATGCCGGTCGCGTCCTGCTCGGTGCCGTGGCAGTCGTTGCCCGGGGAGCAGTACTGGAGATACGCAGCCAGCGTCTTCAACAGGTCGCGGCTCGGGCGCCCGACGACCGGGTCGAACCACGCGGCCGCGATGCGGCCCTTGCGGTCGAGCTCGACGAACCAGGGCCGGCCCATCTCGTCGAGCATCGCCGCGGGAGCCGGCCCGTCCGGCGACGACACCTGCGCTCGCCCCAGCTGGAGGCGCAGCGTGGCATGCCGGTCGGCGTCATCGACGACCGTGGTCTGCCAGTCGCCCTGCACGCGCACGTCGATCGGCTGCGTAGCGCCGGCCAGACGGGTCGTGAAGTCGAGGGCGTAGGTGCGATCGAGCCCGGGATCCCAACGCCGCTGTCCCGGGGACGGTGTGGGCTGATCGCCAGGGACGGCAACCCGTGCCGCCCGCCCGAGCTCGGGCCGCGGCGGAGCGCGTCCCGGGACACGGCTCAGGATGAATGTGAGCGACAGCGCCGCAATCGAGAGTGCAATCCATCTTCGCATGGCATCCTCCAGCAGGGCGACGCAGGCCCCGAGGACGCTGCGCCGCCGCGGTGATTCAGATCGAGCCGCTCGCCGATCCGGGGAGTGGCAACCACGCCGGACAGGAGTTGGCCCACGAGGCGAGATCGGCGCAACCGCCGAACACGCAGCCCTGGATCGCGCCCCCGCCGCTACACAGCTGCGCCATCCCCGACGCGGTCCACGCAACGCGGCCGCCGCTCGGCAGCGCTCGCCCGTCGATGGTGGCCGTCCCCGAGCCCTGGGCATCGAACAGATGGACCGTTCCCGATAGCGAGCCAGCGGTGATCCACAGCAGCTGGAACGACAGCGTGCCGCCGGCGTCCACCCAGACCCGCGGATTGAGCCCACCCGATGCCATGAGCGGCGCGGCGCTGGCTGTGCCGCCCATGGTGATGCCTCCATCGACGGCAAGCCGGATCGTGACGCCCGACCCCATGAAGCTCCAGCTGTTGGTGTACGACCACAACTCGCTGCGCCAGTCGAACGCCGAGAATGTCTTGCTGAACGACGTCGTGAACGAGTCCTGGTAGTCGAACACCTGCTGGCCGAGGACGAAGGCGTTGACATTCGTGCCGAACGATGTACCGGCGGTGACCTGGCCGTTGAGCATCACCAGGTTCTGGCGAAAGCCGAGCAGGGTCGCATCCGACCATACGTAGCCGCGAGCCAGGTAGTTCTGACGTGCGCTATCGGTCCAGACTTCGAGTGCCGCCTGGTAGTCCGCGCCCAGTGCAGATCCACCGATCGAACCATTGTTCACCGCCACATATTCGAAGCTCGGAGGCGGTGGAGGTGGTGGAGGTGGACAATTGGTGCCACATCCACCGCTGCCGCCCCCGCCGCCATCGTCGCCGCCACCACCACCATCACCGATGGTGCGAGCGGCACTCGCGCTGCTCGCCATCCCAGCGGTCATTTGCACCGATCAAGATCCATGGAAGTATTCGTGTCATCGAGGTCTCCAGCGTGTTGAGGAGCCGGAGCGCGGCGCGCTGCATGCGCGTCGCGAGCCCTCCAGCCGTGTGGCCGACCGGTTTGCCGGTTTCATGCCGGCCAGGCGAACATGTCAGACCTGCGAAATCGCACCACCAGTGAGACTGCAAAGCTCGCGCGATCGCAAGACTTGCAGTCTGCAGGATCGCAATGCTTGCACGACGGCGCGCAGCGCTACCGGACGCCGTGCTCGACGTGCAGTCGCCCGTCACGGCGGGCGGGAATCGAAGCCGCACTCGTCGGGCGACTGGATCGCGCCGCTCGTGTCGAGGGCGGGAGCCGCGCCGGCGGAGGACGACTCGGTGCCGTTGTCGGCGGGGCCGCGGGCGATCCGCGGCGGACGTGGTCCCAGGTGTTGCCGGCCAGGAGAAGGCTGCCGCTGCCGTCGCTGCCGACCGCGATGTGGACGTCGTAACCGGGGATCCGCGCGCCGCGCTCGGTGCCGTTGCAGCGCAAGAGCTTGTGGTCGGGATCGTCGGGGCGGCCGAAGTCGAGCAGCGGGCGGCGGTCGCCGACCCGCGCCCCGGTCCCGCGCAGCTCGATGCCGACGTCGCTGGTCACGATCATGTTGTGGCGGGCGCGGGGATCTGGGAACCCGGGCTGCCCATCCTCGCCCTCTGCGACACCCCGGGCCTCATGGTCGGTCCCGAGGCCGAGAAGACCGCGCTGGTCCGCCACGTCAGCCGGATGTTCGTCACCGCCGCCAGCCTCACCGTCCCGCACCTCACCGTCATCCTCCGCAAGAGCTACGGCCTGGGCGCCATGGCCATGGCCGGCGGCAAGTTCACGGCGACGTGTTCACCATCGCCTGGCTGACCGGCGAGCTCGGCGCCATGGGCTTCGAGGGCACCTAGTGGTACCGTTCACGAGTGATTCCCAACCGCATGTCGCGAATCGAGATTCACGGGATGCGGAGCATCGACGACCTCGAGCTCGACCTCGCGGATCCGACCATCCATCGAGCTGGGTTACGAGATGTCGCTCAGGCACACCGGATCTTGGTTGACCATCGAGCACGAGCGCGCCTACATCCTCGAGCCCGGCAAGCGCGAACGTCCCCTGCTCGAGCGGCACATGACCGACTACACGTTGCCGCATCCCGATGTGCGTCGGGAGCATCCGATCGCCGAGGACGATCTCGCGCTCGCCGTGGCTGCGGTTCAAGCGCCGGAGCTCGAGGCCATCCGCGCTGCGCTGTCGTCCATCGAGGTGCACTCGCCGCCGGATACGCGACCGGCGTGGACCGCCAATCCTGGCGATCTGGGGATGCGCTCGAGCAACGTCGTCCGGCCGGTAGCGCGCGTCGAGTCCGGTGGTCGCAACCTCGCAAACGTGTACCACACGCTCCGCAATCAACCGGACTGGCCGGATACGCTGGCTCGCATCCAGCTCGCGCTCGGCGACAAGATCGAGGCCGTGACAACGCCCGCCGATCCGTCGGGCGGACGGATCGGCTTGGCGCTGCAGATCGCCGGGGTCGGCGAGATTCCGGCCTTTGCGATGTCCGATGGGCAACTCGCCTACCTCGCGCTCGTTGGGGTCCTGCGGCTCAAACGGCCGACACCACCGTGTCTGGTGGCGTTCGACGAGCCTGATCTGCACCTCCATCCAGGCCTCGTCCGGCGGCTGACCTCCGATCTCGAGGTGTTCGGCGAGCGGACGACCGTGGTCGTGGCCACCCAGTCCGATGCTCTGCTCGATGCCCTCGCGGATCCGGCGAAGTCCGCGGTGCTGTGCGACCTCGATGAACACTCTGCCACACGCTGCCTGCGTCCTGACCCCGAGCAGCTGCAGCGCTGGCTGGAGAACTACCGCGGGCTCGGCGAGCTACGGAGTGCTGGATACGAAGAACTGATCTTTCCCGCGCTCGAAACCCAATGATGGCCGCGCATGCCCGCAGGCCTGCGCGGGTCACGATCCCGTATGAAGATTGCCGCGGGCCCGCGCGGGGTTTCGGCTTGCACGAGCTCGTGCTCTCTGCCGTCCACGACATCTTCGTGGAGCGAGGAACTGCGATCGAGCGCCATGTCCTGAACCGGCGGATCATCGCGATCCCGAAGAAGTCCGACACCAAGGTGCTCGCAGCGATCAAGGAGGATGCCGAGCGGATCCACGGAGGTCGCAGCGCGATCGTCGCATGGCTCGACGATGACCAGATCCACCGGCTATCCAGGTGCTACCGGCTTGGACCCCGCAGGAATCAACGCTGCCAGTGGAGGCAAACTCGAGTTAGGGGGGGCCGGGTGCGGCGGCAACGGAGGTGATGGGTCCTCTGGCATCGTGGGCGGGTCCGGTGCAAGCGGTGGCGCGCTCCAGTGCCCTCCCACCGGCGGTGGCGGCGGTGGCGGTGGTGGTGGTGGTGGTGGTGGTGGTGGTGGTGGTGCCGGCAAAAGTGCTCCTGCATCGCACCGTGACAGCGCGGGTGCTACGGCCATGCCTGGGCGGCGGCAGCTATTTCACCCGGGATACTGCTGCTGCAGCTCCGCGGGCGATGGTAGGTTGACTGGGGCGATCGCGCGCGGGCCGTAGTTGAGGGCGTTGAGGCGGAAGTCGTTGTCGCGGGTGCAGGGCGGATCGTCGGGGTGGTCGGGTCGACCGCACGGGAACGTGTTGATGCTGTAGATGACCATTGGCTGGGCGATCGAGGTTCCCGGTACATTGCTGATCAGGCGGCCGCCGTAGAACATGTGGTTGCCGGGGAGCGTGGGGCTGCGTGGCACGATCTCGGCGACGAAGTGCCAGGGGCCCTGCGGCGTGGCGGCGTACCAGGCTTGGACGCCGGGGCCGAACCAGTCGAAGGCGCTCTGCTTGCCGGTCATGAGGTAACCGACTCCGTAGCGGCCGACGCTGAGGCCGGGACCCTGCACGAAGTTGGTGGTGCCGTCGGCGAGATGCATCGGCGCCGCGGCGGTGACGATCGTCGACCAGCTGGTTCCGGTCCAGAACTCCCAGGGACCGGCGACGGCGTTGGCGCGGGTGGCACGCGCCACGTACGTGCCGGCGGCCATGGGCTGCCACTCGGGATGCTGCGAGAGCTGGTCGGCGGGCACCGGGCCGGCGCCGCCGTAGAAGTAGACGAAGGCGTCGTCATGCAGCACGGAGGCGACGAAGTTGGGCACGTTGGGCACCGTGGGCAGCGACGTGGGCGGCGGCGCGTCGGCGGTCGACACGACGGTCAGGCTCGGCAATGCCAGCGTGATGACGTCACCGCCGACGATCGAGAAGCCGCCGCCGCCGGTGAACTGGACCACCATTGCCCAGACGCGCACGACGGGCGGGCTGGCGTCGGTGTCGACGTAGCCCTCCGACATCCAGTACACGGTTCCCGGCACGCGCGACGGGATCAGCGTGGTGCGCGCGCCGGGGCGGCCGCCCATCAGGGGCGTGAAGCACCGGCCGGACTGCACCATGGCGGAGACGCCGCCGTACAGCCGGTATCCGGGCAGAGGGACGTTGTTGGCGTCGGCCTCACCGGTGAAGGTGTCGCCGAAGAACCACAGGACGCGTCCGTCGGGCAGCACGATGTGGAGGGCGCCGTCCGAACCGAGCCAGCCGCCGTGGCGTGCGTCGAATGCGCGCTGGTAGTCGGCCGGGCCGGCGGGGACCTCGGGCAGGCACATGCTGGCGACGAGGAACGATACGGGCGCGGATGTGGTCGCGTTGCCGGCGGCGTCGGTGAGCGTCGCGGTGACGGCGTGGCGACCCTGCGCGGCGCTGGACGTATCCCAGGGCAGGATGCAGCCGAAGCCGCCGCATCCGCCGCTGCCGATGCTGGCGCCATCGATGCGGAACGATGCGCTGAATGGGCTGATGCCGATGTTGTCGGCGCCGCCGGCGTCGAGGAGCGTGGTCCCGCTCACCTCGTCGTTCGCCGCGGGGAGGGCGATGAACGCGGTCGGGGGTGTGTTGTCGACGGTGATCGCGACGGCGGGTGAGGTGCCGGTCTGACCCGCCGCGTTCCGCGCCCGGCACGTGATGGCGTAGGGGCCGTCGGCGACGCTGCGCGAGTTCCAGCCCCACGTGCTGCCGCCGTCGGGCGTGAACAGCCAGCCGTAGATCGTCGGTGCCGCGGTGCCGAGCCGGGTGTTGCCGAGAAAGAACTCGACGGTCGTCGCATCCGTCGACGCGGCGGCATCGAGGATGACCTGCCCGCCGCGCACGTGCGCATCGGCCTGGGGCAGCGCGACGGTGCAGCTCGGCGCAGCCGCAGCACTGACTTGAACGTCGGGTGGATCGTCACCGGCGGTGGCGCCAGGGTCGGCAGCCTGGCAACCACACGCCACGGCGAGCGCGACAGATGGCCCGGCGAGGAAGCGAGATCGGTTGGTGCGCATGGATCCTGCGAGTCAGCAAGCGCCATGCCCCTCGCCGCCCGAACGGGCTTGCCATGATCGAGCGCGAGTTTCCCGATCCGTACTGCCCGTGCCGTGTCGCGGACGATCGGTGCGACGATCGGTACGCACGGAACCGCATCGCACGCTTCGCACTGCGACGAGCTGGCCACGCCTTGCGTGATCGAGCTGACGCGCGACGCGACCGCGCGATGCGACCGCGAGCTCGATCTCGCGCACGTGGTACGGCCAGTCGTGGAGCAGCGCCTCGCCCGCGCACAGGACCTCGCGCGGTCCCGACCGCACCCCGGACGCTGCACGACGCGCCGGCGCGCTCGTCGAGAGCCGGGTCGGGCAGGTGTCGGGAACGCGGCCGACGTGCCAGGGGACCCGACAGATCGACGCGGCTTTCTGCGCTGTAACGCTGGCCTCCGAGGTGCAATGCTGGCGCAACGCCATGGCCTCCGTCACCCCGATTCGCGATGAGCAAGGCGACCCGGCGAGCCCGGGGCAGGACACCCCGGCACCTCCGACCGCAAAGCGCCGGCGAGCGCCGTTGGTGCTTGCGGGGCTGCTGGTCGTCGCCGGTGGGGTTGCCGCGTTCGTCTATCTGTCGCGGCTGGGCAAGGAGAAGACCGACGACGCGTCGGTCGAGGGACACGTCTCGAACGTATCGGCCCGGATCCAGGGCCAGGTCAAGCGCGTGGTGGTCCGCGACAACCAGGACGTCAAGCCGGGCGACGTCGTGGTCGAGCTCGACGATCGCGATCAGCGCGCCAAGCTCGCGGGCGCACGCGCCGAGCTCGATGCGGCGAAGGCGCAGCTGCGTCTGGCGCAGATCCAGCTGGCGGTGACCGAGAAGACCTCGCGGGCGAACCTGACGGTCGCCCAGGGCGCCATCGCGCAGGCCGCGGCGGTCACCGGCAGCACGGCGGCGCAGATCGATCAGGCCAGGGCCGATGTGGCGGCGGCCGAGTCGCGCAAGCAGCTGACCAAGCTCGAGCGCGAGCGCGCCGAGCGGCTGCGCGCGACCGGCGCGGCGACCCAGGCCGACATCGACACGCGCGTCAGCGCGAACACCGAGGCCGATGCCGCCCTGCGCCAGGCGCAAGCGCGGCTGGTCAGCGCACTCGCCAACCGCTCGAACTCGAGCGGCACCGAGGCCACGGCGCGCGGCCGGCTGCTCGCGGCCCAGACGGTCGACGAGCAGATCGAGGCCGCGCAGGTGCAGGTCGCACTCGCCGAGGCGCGGGTCGCCCAGACCCAGGCCGCGGTCGACCGGGCGGTGCTCGAGCTCGATGCCACCAAGGTCCGCGCCCTGATCGGCGGCACGGTCAGCAAGCGCAGCGTCGAGCCCGGCCAGCTGGTGTCGCCCGACCGCATGCTGATGGCGATCACGGATCTCGGCGATACCTGGGTGGTCGCCCACGTCAAGGAGACCCAGGTCGCCGAGATCCAGCCCGGGCAGGCGGTCGATGTCGAGGTCGACTCGTATCCGGACAAGCTGACCGGCCGCGTCGAGAGCGTCGCGGCCGGCACGGGCTCGCGGTTCTCGCTGCTGCCGCCCGACAACGCCAGCGGTAACTTCATCAAGGTCACGCAGCGCATCACGGTCAAGATCAAGATCGACGACCGCCATGGCCGCGTGCTGCGCCCCGGGATGAGCGCCGAGGTCGTGATCCACACCCGCTGAGCGCGATGCAGGCACCGATTCAAGGCTCGAAGGCGGCGATCACCGTCACCGTGATGGCGGCGGCGCTGATGGCGCTGATCGACATCTCGATCGTCAACGTCGCGCTCAGCGATATCCGGGCGAGCTTCAGCACGCCGATCGACCAGATCGGCTGGGTCTCGACCGGCTACATGATGGCCAACATCGTCGTGATCCCGATGACCGGCTGGCTGCAGCGCCGGTTCGGGTTCCGCCGCTACTTCGCGACCTCGGTGCTGATCTTCACGGGCGCGAGCGCGCTGTGCGGCCTGTCGTGGGACCTGCCGTCGCTGGTCGCGTTCCGGGTCCTGCAGGGCATGGGCGGCGGCGCGATCATCCCGAGCTCGCAGGCGATCCTGTTCGCCCGCTACCCGCGGACCGAGCACGGCATGGCCGCCGCGCTGTTCGGGCTCGGCGCGATCACCGGCCCGCTGCTCGGCCCGACGATCGGCGGCTACATGATCGACTGGGCGAGCTGGCACTGGATCTTCCTGGTCAACGTGCCGATCGGGCTCGCCGTCGCGTTCGCGATACCGCGCGTGCTCGACGAGCCCGGCTTCGTCCCCGACACCGCGCGGATCGACGCGGTCGGTATCGGCCTGCTCGCCGTCGGCATGGCATCGCTGCAGTACGTGCTCGAGGAGGGCAACCGCGAGGGCTGGAGCGACAGCGTGCTGATCCTGGTGCTCGGCGGCGTGGCGGCGATCGCGCTCTTCACCTTCATCGTCCACGAGCTCGAGCACCCCAACCCGGTCGTCGACCTGCGGGTGTTCAAGAACCGCAGCTATGCCGCCGGCACCGGGCTCAACTTCCTCCTCGGGCTCGCCGTGTTCGGAGCCGCCTATCTGTTCTCGCTGTACTGCGGCGCGGTCATGCACTACCAGGCGCTCGACATCGGCCGGGTGTTCCTGCTCGCCGGGATGACACAGATCTTCCTGATGCCGCTGATCGGCAAGATGGCCAACCGGGTCGACCCCCGCTACATGCTGGTCGTCGGGGTCACCGCGACCGCGCTCTCGCAATGGGTGGCCGCCCACCTGACCTCGGAGGCCGCGTTCCTCGATCTGGTGTACCCCAACATGATCCGGTCGTTCGGCCTGGCGTTCGTGTTCATCCCGGTCAGCGTCGCGGCGCTCTCGGACCTCCCGCTGGCCCAGCGCGGCAACGCGACCGGCCTGTTCAACCTCACCCGCGAGCTCGGCGGCTCGCTCGGCACCGCGTGGATGGGCAAGATCGTCGCCGACGGCATCACCACGCACTCGTCGCAGCTCGGCGAGAACGTCTCGCCGTACAATCCGCTCGTGCAAGAGGCGTGGCTGGCCACGCTCGGGCGCGGCATGGACCCCGCCGGCGCGCTCGCGGGCCGGGTCGCGCGCGAGTCGATGGTGCTGTCGTTCAACGACGGCTTCCGGGTCACCATGCTGGCGATCGGCCTGGGCATCGTCATGGTGCTGCTGCTCAAGCGGGCCCGGCCGCAGGGCGCCCCCGGCGGCGCGCACTGACGCGCACGCGCCGCGGATCTGATCTATCGTCGTGCGATGATCGAGTTGCTCGCGGCCGAGGTTCGCTGTCATCGCACGCCGGGCGGGCTGGTGCTCGAGTCGCCGGTGCCGCCGGGCGAGCCGGCGCGCTGCGTCGGCGACTGGCTGGTGCGCTGGGCGCGCCAGACTCCCGATGCGACGTTCCTGGCCGAACGCGACGCGGCCGGCGGGTGGAGCCGGCTGTCGTACGGCGACGCGCTCGCTTCCGTCGAGGGCATCGCGAGCAGCCTGCTCGACCGCGGGGCGACGGCCGACCGGCCGGTGATGATCCTGTCGGACAACAGCATCGCGGCCGCGCTGATCGGGCTCGGGGCGATGCACGCCGGCGTGCCGGTCGCCCCGGTGTCGTCGGCGTACTCGCTGCAGTCGACCAGCTTCCGGCGGCTGCGCGAGGTCGCCGCGCAGCTCCGGCCGGGCTTCGTGTTCGCCGACGACTCGGTGTGGTTCGGCCCCGCGTTCGCCGCGCTCACCGAGCACGGCACGCTCGGCCCCGACGGCGCCGAGCTGCTCGAGCCGGCCGCACAGCTCGCCCGCACGCCGCGCTCGCCGGCGCTCGATCGCGCGTTCGCCCAGATCACCCCCGACACGATCGCCAAGGTGCTGTTCACCTCGGGCTCGACCGGCGCGCCCAAGGGCGTCGTCAACACCCACCGCATGCTGACGTCGAACCAGGAGAGCCTGGCGGCGTGCTGGCCGTTCCTGACCACGCCGGTGATCGTCGACTGGCTGCCGTGGAGCCACACGTTCGGCGGCAACCACAACTTCCACCTCGTGCTGCGCAACGGCGGCGCGCTGTACATCGACCGCGGCCGTCCGGTGCCCGGCCTCATCGAGATCACGGTCGCCAACCTCGCCGACGTGTCGCCGACCTTGTGGTTCAACGTGCCGCGCGGCTTCGACCAGGCGGTCGCGCTGCTCGAGGCCGACGAGCGCGCCGCCGCCGGCGTGTTCGCCCGCCTCGACGTCGTGTTCTACGCCGCCGCGGCGCTCGGCCCGGCGACCCGGGCGCGGCTCGAGCGGGTCGCCGCGCACGCCGGCCGCCCCGACGTGTTCTTCACCTCGGCGTGGGGCTCGACCGAGACCTCGCCGCTGGCGACCTCGGCGCACTTCGCGACGCCGACCACCGGCAACCTCGGCCTGCCGGTGCCCGGCGTCCAGCTCAAGCTCGCCCCGGTGCAGAACCGGCTCGAGCTGCGCGTGCGCGGCCCCAACGTCACACCGGGCTACTGGGAGCCCGGCGGCGGCGTCGCGCAGGTCGAGCTCGACCCCGACGGCTTCCTCCCGACCGGCGACGCGGGCCGGCTGGTCGACGAGGCGCGCCCTGCCGCCGGTATCGTGTTCGGCGGCCGGCTCGGCGAGAACTTCAAGCTGTCGTCGGGCACCTGGGTCAACGTCGCGCAGGTCCGGCTCGCGCTGATCGAGGCGTGCGCCCCGCTCGTGCTCGAGGCGGTCATCGCCGGTCACGACCGCGACCAGCTCGGCGCGATGGTGTTCCTGACCCAGGACGGCCGCCTGCTCGACGCCGCGACGGTCGTCGACCGCCTGCGCGACCAGCTGATCGCCCACAACGCCGCGCACCTGCACACCAGCGAGCGCATCGTCCGCCTGTTGATCGTCGACGAGCCGCTGTCGCTCGACGAGGGCGAGACCACCGACAAGGGCTACACCAACCAGCGCCGCGTGCTCGAGCGCCGCGCCGCCGCCGTCGAGGCGCTGTTCGCCGAGCCGCCCGGCCCCGCCGTGCTGACCCCGGAGCTGTGATCCCGGCGCGAAATGCGGCACGACCGTCGAGGAAGCGGCCGCGCATGTGCTAGACCGGCGGCGTGCCAACGCTCGAGGAATGCTTCGCTGCGAACCGCCGCTGGGCTGCCGAGATGGTCGCCCAGGACCCCGGGTTCTTCGCGCGGCTCGAGAAGCTGCAGACGCCGGAACTCCTGTGGATCGGCTGCTCGGACAGCCGGCTGCCGCCCAACGAGATCATCGGCCGTGCTCCCGGCGAGCTGTTCGTCCACCGCAACGTGGCCAACCTCGTCGAGCACACCGACGTCAACTGCCTGTCGGTGCTGCAGTACGCGATCGACGTGCTCCAGGTCAAACACGTGATCGTGTGCGGCCACTACGGCTGCGGCGGCGTGCGCGCCGCCATGTCGCCCCAGCCGCTCGGGCTGATCGACAACTGGCTGCGCCACATCCGCGACGTCCACCTGTGGAACCGCGACGAGCTCTCGACGATCGCCGACCTCGACGTGCGCGCCGACCGGCTCGCCGAGCTCAACGTGCTCGCCCAGGTCGCCAACGTCTGCCACACGACGATCCTGCAGGACGCCTGGCGGCGCGGTCGGGCCGTCACGGTCCACGGCTGGATCTATTCCCTGCACGACGGCCTGCTCCGCGACCTCGGTCTCTGCATCGGTTCGCCCGAGCAGATCCCACCGGAGTACCGGCTGTTCTACTGATCCCGGATCGCCGTCCGCGTCGCTCGCTTCCGTTCCACATCCGGATCGGTGGCGATCAGCTTGTCGTGGAGCCCAGCTGGTCTGCTGGATACCGGGTGTGGTCCTGGACACGACACTCCTTCCCGCAAGGCGTGATTGGTATCGAGCATCCGGAGGCCCAGATCCTCGCAGCTGAATCGGCATTTCTCTCCGATGCGCCAAGCCTGCGAAACAATTGTCGACGAGCCGACGGCGCCGGGCGCCATGGCTGCGCGATCTGCGCAAGCGCAGCGCACCATGGCGGTTTCCGCCGTCCGGCGGCCGCACACATGGGCGCGACCGTTCGACGCATGCACTGCGCAACCCCGGAGGACGCCGATCTGATCGCGCCGTCGGCGACCCGCGTGCTACCGTGGGTTGTGGCAGCTTTCAATGGCGTGAAGATCTTCTCTGCAACGATGTTCGCCGATCGCGGACAGCTCGGAGACCGGATCACGGCGTGGCTGAGCAGCAGCCCGCACCGCAAGCTCACCGATATCATCGTCACCCAGTCGAGCGACGCGGCGTTTCATTGCCTCACGTTCTCGATCTTCTACCAGGAAGCCCCGCGGTAGCCGAGACCGAGCGAAGCCCGGAAGCTCGGGCCTTCCGGCCAGGAAGGCCGCGGTTCCGGACCATGGCAGCGAGGGATCGGCGGAATGCGATGCGCTCGGCGCTCAAGTCCGGCGGAAGTAGTGGTCGGTGCCGTCGAGCCAGTCCTGCCGCGGCGGGCTGAACACGTCGACGTCGAGCGTGTCCTCGAGCGCCTCGGCCTTGTGCGGCACGTTCGACGGGATCACCAGCACCTCGCCGGCGCGCACGATGCGTTCGTCCTTGCCGTCCTCGCCGAGCCAGAACTTGAGCGCGCCCTCGAGGATGTAGGTCAGCTGCTCGTTCTCGTGGGAGTGCGTCGGCACGATGCTGCCCTTGGCCAGGTACACGTGGGCCAGCATCATCCGGTCGCCGGTGATCACCCGCCGGTCGATCTGGTCGGTCACCCGCTCCTTGGGCATGTCGGCCCAGCGATGAAACGCAACGGTCGAGGTCTTGCTCATAGGTCTCCTTGGGGCGTCAGAAGGTGCCGCCGGTCAGCCCGCCATCGATCTGCAGCGACACGCCGGTGATGTACGCGGCGCGCTCCGAGAGCAGGAACGCCACCGCGTCGCCGAACTCGTCGGGCCGGCCGAATCGGCGCGCCGGGATCTCGGCCACCACGCGCTCCTCCCACTGCTCGCGCGTGGTACCGGCCTGCTGCGCGCGCACCTCGTTCAGGTGGATCTGGCGGTCGGTGAGGAAGTTGCCCGGCAGCACCGCGTTCACCGTGATGCCATCGGCCGCGACCTGCGCCGCCAGCGTCGTGGTCAGCGCCGACAGCCCGGCGCGCAAGGTCGACGAGATCGTCAGCAGGCCCCACGGCCGCTTGGCGACGAACGAGGTCAGGTGGACGATCCGGCCGTAGCGCGCGGCGCGCATCGCGGGCAGCACGAGCCGGCACAGCCGCACGACGTTCATCAGCGTCGAGTCCGGCGGCCCGCCGGTGTTGGTCACCAGCAGCGCCGGCGGTCCGAACCGGTCGACCGTCGCCGCATGCCAGCGCTCGAGCTCGTCGGGCTTGCTGACATCGACCGGCATCGCGAGCACCTCGCCGCCGGCCGCGCGCAGGGCCTGCTCGGCCTCCGCCAGCGGACCCGCCGATCGCGCGCCGATCGAGACCCGGGCGCCTTCATGAACCAGGGACATGGCGATCGCGCGGCCGAGACCTTTCGATCCGGCTGCCACCATCGCCGTGCGGCCGCGGATACCGAGCTCCATTGGTAGA
>VBLP01000528.1 GCA_005887925.1 Deltaproteobacteria bacterium
CGCTGCATCGAAGCCAACGGCGACTGGGACCGTTTCATCGAATTCGTCCACGACCGGATGCAGGCGGACGCGCAACGCGATGGCACGCGACTTCGCCTGCAATCTTCAACGGCTGCGGAACTCCCCACCCTCATCGAGGCAGCGTGACATGGGCCGATCTGCACCCATATGAATTCTGTCGTCGCAGAAGTGCTTTGCACTCCTCAGCGCGGCAGTTACGTCATGGATGAACGAAGCTGAACCCCGAATGGACGTCGCGAAGCTGGCGGCCCGGCCGTGGGGGGATAAGATGCCCCGGCTCGGAGAGGCACGCGATGCCGGAATCACGGGACAAGCAGCACCGCCGTGCCGATGCGGGGGTGGACGCTGGACCATTGGTCCATCAAGCTCAGGTGCCAGGCAAGCGGACGTTGGCCGAGGCCCAGTCTGGCGGCGGCCTGCGCATCCAGCGTAAGCCTGCCAACGGTGGTGCCGGCCACCGCGCCGAACAGCAGGCCGATGCCGCAGCAGCCAGAGTCACGGCCGAGTCCACGGCAAGCGTCCTCGTCGATGACAACGCATCGGGCGCCAAAGGACAGATGGCCAAGCGTGAGTTCATCGCGCTGCTCAAACCGCAACTCGAGGCAGCGGCCACCGAAGAGCTCGGGCCGCAGTGGTCGGCCGCGGGCTGCCCCTACATCGTCTATTACGTCCAGGTCTACGCTGGGCGGTCGGCGCGCGATTGCGAGATGTTCATCCGCAAGTTCACCGGTTCGAGGGCGACGACAGCTCACGCCTTGATCGCTGACATGCTCGCGCGTGTCGGGGAGGGCGTGCGCACATGGCGCACGACCGGACAGGTCTCGCCGGAGATTGCTGCCACGGCCGCAGCGCAAGGCGCGCCAGTCGCACCGAGCATGCCGCCGTCCGCGTTTTCAGCGGCATCAGGTGGGCCGACCATTCAGCGCAAGGCGAAACCTGGCGGATCGCAGAGTAACGAGCCGACCGACAGTCCTGCGCACGTGCTCGATCAGCTCGGTGACGGCGCCGCGCTGGATTCATCGACGCAGAGCCGAATGGGATCAGCGTTCGGCGCGAGCTTCGCCGATGTCCGCGTGCATGCCGACGGGAGAGGCAACGCGCTGGCCAGCCAGCAAGGCGCGCTCGCGTTCACCGTCGGCTCGCATGTCGCGTTCGCGGCCGGCCGCTATGTGCCCGGCACGGTGGAAGGCGATGCGCTGCTCGCGCACGAGCTCACCCATGTGCTTCAGCAGCGCGGTGCTTCCCGGACGGCGCCGCAGCACAAGACCGGTGGGTCGCAGTCAGGTGACGCGGAGCGCGACGCCGATCGCGGAGCGGTCGCTGCTGTGCAGCATCTCCACGGCCAGGACAAGTCGACGCGCGCCAGCGCGAGCCGCAGCACCGACCTGCAGCTGCAGCGCTGTGAAGGTACGGCGAACGAGGGAGAGGGTGCGATGCTCGGCACGACCGGGCAGTTCCACCAGAACGTCTACTCGTGGGACGGCGACCCGTTTGCGGTCCGGCTCCGATACGATCAGGGCAAACCGATCGGCGGCGGCTTGCCACCGGCCAACCTGATGTTCGAGGCGAAGTACGCTGGCGCCGATGACTGCGACGTCGCGATCTCGTCGCTGATGTTTCCGATGGTGGTAGCCAAGCCGATCAGGCCGCAGCTCAAGTTCGACAAGTCAGACGGCTGGGCGCAGGTCGTCATCGACCTCCACGGCGATGGCTCGTGGATCGGCACCGTGCGGCACGCGACCACGTTCTACGATGGCTGGTCGCCGAAGACGCGCTTGCACACGTTCAGCGGCATGGCGGGCTCGCAGGCCGCGGTCGGCGGCCATCCGGTGATGGTCAAGTCGAAGAACGCCTTGCACGCCGCGGATGCCAGCGCAGGAAAGCCGGCGGCCGGCAATAGCGTAGCGCACGATGGCAAGTCGGTGAGCGTCGATCTCGCGGTGACCGTCGCCAAGCGCAACCTCGACGCGGTGCTCGGTGACCCGGCGCTCGGACTCGATGCCAAGGCGGCGCCCTGGGCGAGCCTCAAACCCAAAGTCGATGCCGACGCTGCGAAGTACAGCGCGAGCACGACCGTGGCCGACCCCGCGGAGGCCGAACGGCTGCGCCGGCTCGGCGACGCGCTGCTCGAGTCGCGGCCGATGCTGGTCGCGCTCGGTGCGGCGAGCAAGCGCGAGGCCTACCTGCCCGACATCGCCGACCGCTGCATCGCGATGGTCGTCGAGGTTCGCCGCCAGTATGAGGCCGCCATCGGCGCATCGTGGGACGACGATGCGAGCGGCCGGCTCCGGGCTGCGCACCAGGCGTTCGACGCGCTGTGGTACCGGATCACGACGCTCTATCTGCAGGAGGACGGCGGCGCGGGCGCGATGCTGACCGCGGCGGAAAACGAAGCACAGAACGTGCTGGCCATCCGCGGCAAGGCTCCGGCCGTCGGGTTCCCCAAGCTCGAGCACGCCCTCGGCGTTCCCAGCGCGGTGGTCACCGCGGGCCGCGGTGGCAGCGATCCGAGCCTGATCTCGCGCGCACGCCAGCGCATGGCCGAGGTCCGCGCCGAGTTCATGGCCGGCAAGAGCGGCTCGCTCGCGAAGGCAAGCGCGCTCGTCGGCGACGTTCAGGTCGCGACCGGCCTCGCGTCGATCCTGGTGCTCGCGCAGACGTTCCGCAACATGAAGGCGGAGATGCACGGCGTGGTCGGCGGCGCGGCCGACACCGTCGGACGCGATCTGTCCGCGGTGTGCGATGGCTACGCGCATCAGCTCGATGGCTTCGCGGCCAGCGTCGAGGCCACGCTGCCTGCGCCGCTCGATCAGGTACCGACGCTCGGCCGGCCCGCGGTCGATCAGCTGCAGGCGCTGTGCAACTCGGCTCAGTTCAAGAAGGACATCGAAGCGATCAAGTCGCGGCTGAAGACCATCGCCGTGATCGAGACGCTCGGCAAGGTCCTGGCGATCATCGGCGTCGCGGCGCTCACCGGTGGAGCGGCCGGCGCCGCGGTCGGCGGTGCGCTCGAAGGTGCGAGCGCGACCGCCGGTGTCGCGGCTGCCGGCGAGTTCGCCGCCGAGGTCGTGACGTTCACCGTCGTGTCGCGGATCGGCAACCAGGTGGCGTTCGGCAAGAACGAGACCGGGCTCGCCGAGGATCTCGTGACCAACGCGATCATGCTCGGCTCGCTCAAGGCGGCGGCCGCGGCCTACGGGCGCGTGTTCAAGATCATCGCAGACCCCAAGGTCTACAAGACCACGTATGCCGCCGGCGGCGCGGTCACCGGCATGGTCGCGCTCCAGGCGTTCGCCGAGGCGCACTACGCGCTCAAGAACCGCAAGATGATGGACGGCGACGAGCGCTTGCGCAGCCTCGTCTCGAGCGGCGTCATGCTCGCGGCGCTGTCGCTCGGCGGGTTCCTCGCCAAGCCGCTCCACCAGCGCATCCGCGGCGAAGTCCTGCTCAAGGTCGCCGGCCCCAGGCTCGCCGCGATCGAAGATCAGCTCGCCGGCCTCAAGACCCAGGTCGACGCCCTGAAGACCGACCCAAAGGGCCCCGATCACGCCGCCGAGCTCCTGAAACGCATCGAATCGCTGTGGAACGAGGAGCTGAAACAGCTCGGCGAGGCCGCAAAGGCCGAGAAGGACAATCCCGCCCAGGCGGCCCAGGAGTTCAAGGCTGTCGTCGACACCTACCGGGCGCAGGTCGCCAAGCTCGACTTGCAGCTCGCGCAGTCCGGGCTCGACGTCAACCTCGGCGACAACAAGGCCGGAAACCTGTTTCGCCCGGTGCGGCCCGGCTACGTCGCCTACCGCGCCGAGGGCCTGCCGATCCTCAAGGACTACTACGCGTCGGACGGCGGCACGCTCGAGCTACTCAAGGACGGCGAGTACGCCGGCAAGTCGAAGAGCGGCGACGAGACCTACTACGTCTCCGAGGACAAGGCCCCAGATGTCTTCAAGGAGCAGCGGCCCAGGGCGCCCACCGAGGCCGAGGCCGCCGCGAACCGCGCTCAGGCCGAGGCCGCACGCGAGTCACTCAAGGCACGCGCGGACAAGCTCAAGGCGCTGGTGATGGCGCGTGTCGTCGACGGCCACTTGCCGGTCAAGCTCGACCGCGTCATCGCGGGCACCGGCCTGGCCGCGGCGATCGATGCCAACACTCTCCCCGGCGCGCAGCGCGGCTCGACTCCGGCGCCGCTCACCGATCTGCCGCAGACCATCGGCGTCGGCACCGGGCCAGATACATTTTCCAAGCTCGGCGACATGTCGATCGGACAGGCTGCGACCGAGCTTGACGGCTCGGGGTGGGCAAAACAGCCGAGCGAGTTCACCGCCGACCACGGCAACTACACGACCGCGCGAACCATCGCGGATGCCACCTCGGTCACGCAGCTCCAGTCCGGTGTAGCGATCCTCGATTCGTCGGCGCTCGAGGTCTCGACCCAGCACGATACGACCTGGAAGGTCCCCGACGCCAAGGTCCGGATCAAGGTCAAGATCACCGGCGGCAGCGAGGTGTATCTGTATGCCGACTTCACCGACCTCGCGACCGGTCTCGGCAAGCGGCTGATCTATGGCGACCAGCCCGCACAGCAGCGCGGCGGCAGGGTCATGGTCTCGGGTGGCAGCGCCACCGCGGCATGGAACGCCAAGACAGCTGCCGATCTGGGCGCCGAGGTCGACTGGAGCGCCGAGGACCGCACGCCGAACAAGGATCCGCAACAGCTCGACAGCAAGCGCCGGTACGAACGCGTGCAGAAGATGCTCGACGCGGGTGAGCTCACGCCGGACCAGGCCCAGGCCGAGCTCGCGCAGATCCGCGCGTTCGACGCCTCGGCGCTACCGCGCAACGTCCAGGCCGCCGATGCCGCGTTCAACAACCCTAAGATTCATCGCTCGGTCCGCGGCATCCAGTCGATGACGCCGACGGAGAAGGTTCCCGGAGCCCCACCAGGAAACGTCAGGGTGACATTCACGGACGCCAGCGCGCCGGAGATCTACGATCAAGTCGTCGAGTCCCACGCCACGGACATTGCCGCGGGCTCCGATCCGGGCCCTGCTGGCGCGGTGAAACTCGCAGACGGCATCAAGATGCGGCCGGTCGTTCGCGGCAGCAAGGTCATAGCGCTCGAGAGCATCGGATGACATCAACATACCGGACCCGATGGATCCGACCTCCGAGCTGAGCATGCGCGAGGTGTTCATGAACGCACTCGCGAACCAGGCGAAGGGAGGCCCTCGTGACTCGCCAGCAAGTCCATTGATCCATCACGTAGCGGGGCAGGTCCCGGCCGCCAACCAGTGAGCTCGCTAGAGTTCTTCCGTCGCTGGCGGAACATTCTGCAGCCGCGACGCGGCATGGAGCCACGGCAGATCGCCAAACTTCTTCTCGAGCTCGTGACCGAGCGGGGGCAGGCGCACGCTTTCCGGAACGATGGAACCCGTCGCCCAGTCTTCGCTGTATTGTTCGATGGGGTTCTCAAATCGGTTACCAACGAGATTGACATCCACAAGCGACGGCAGCGCCTTCGATGCACATAGCGCTTCGAGACCCGGCAAGCCGATGTCCTGCGACGAGACCTCGAGCACCTTCAGTCCACGGAGATACGGCGACGCAGCGATTGCAATGAGCCCGACGTCACCAATTGGGTGTTGGCCCGAGGTGTTACCGATGTATAGCGACACGAGCTGCGACAGGCGAGGGTTCTGCAAGATCACGCCGGACAGATCGCCGACCTCACTCAGCACGAGGTGGCGGAACGGAGCTCGGCGAATCAGCTCGTCGGCGCGTTCTACGTAGCGCTGTGCATCGACAGTCACCTTCTCGACGAAGCCACGATTGAACTTGCAGAGACTCACAAGGGCGTCGACCCCGTTTGTCCATGCGTTACCATGCTGCCGGCGCAGTTGCTCTGCTTCATCTCGATAGCGCGAGGCTTCGTCGCGTGCACCGCTGTGGAGTGCCCGGGTCAAGGCAAGCTGCGCGCGGATGAAAGTCCCCCACGGATCGCCCTGACGATCGAGGTAGTCCGCCATCGCGAGCCGCGGCGCATCGTCGTGGGGCGCGGCGACGACGGCGTCGTAGAGCTGCTTACGGTCTGCGTCGATCACGCGCGCAGTATAACCGTTCCTGCCGAGCCGCGACGCGTGCGATCGCCCAGCTGGCGCTTCAACGAGTCCTTCTATTGCTCGCGCGAGCGGACGACGCGCGCGCGGGGCATCCGCCGACGGCGATTCCATCGCCACAGCGGCGGCTCGGGCAGGACGCGCGCGCTCGGGTTGAGCTCGAGTAGCTCGCGCACGCGCGCCTCGTTCGCGGTGTCGAGCAGCGTGCGGCCGTAAGCGACGGAAAACGCGAGCCTCGGGTTGTGCCCAGCGATCTCCTCGCGGCGGTTGCGCCGCGACGTGGCGACGAGCCACAGCACCGCTGCGACGAACATCGCCAGGCCGAGTGCGAGTGCTGCCCAGAGCAAACGATCGTGGGGACGCAGGGTGAGGTATTTCCCCGCGAGTCCCGATAGCGAGGGCCCGGCGAGCAGCAGGCAGGCCTGGAGTATCGGCACGACGGCACTCTGCGTCGCGTGGGCCCGGCACTCGTAGCACACCGGCATCGGGACCGGGGGCGCAGTGACCCGGTCCGTGCTGGGATCGTAGTCCTGCGTGCGATCCTCCGCATCCGCATTACAGCACACGCAGCACGCAGCAGCGCCCAAATCGGGGCATGATGAACGAGCTCTCTCCTCCAACAGCACCACGCAACCCGACGCGGGCAAGCCGCGCCCGTTCTCCAAACTGAATCCGTTGCTTCATGGTCGAATCATAGATCGTGGCGGAGTTCTCGACCGGCGCCAGCAAGCCCGGTTGAGCCGAGCTTTGCGGACGAGTTCGGCGCGAAGCTGCCTTCACGGCCACGTCATGGGCCAAGACCGCAGACGCGTGGGATGGGTACCAGCTCGAGCGATAGACGCGGTACGCTCCCCCCGATGGATCAGCGGCACCCGTGACGAACGTGGTGTTCACCCGGTGTGCGCAGCCGCATCTCACCGCACGCCGCATAAGCACCTACACGGTCCTCGGCCTCACCAGCTACGCCTTCGCCAACCTCGCCTGCGCGCTGCTCGCCAACCGCTGGGAGCTGTCGCTCGGCGAGCGCCTCGTCGCGTTCTTCACACCGGCGCTTGCGTTCATCGCGGTGGTCGCGATCTCGAAGGTGCTCGTCGGTCACGAGCGCATCGTGTTCTACCAGACCACCGTCGCGAGCGTTGTCTGCGTGATCGTGCTCGGTCTGCTGATCGGTGCGTGCATCGCGCGCCTGCTCGATCTCGTCGTCGTCGGGATCGGCATCTTCCTGGTGTTCGGGCGACTCGGCTGTCACGCGGTCGCTTGCTGCCATGGAACGCTCGGGCGCGGCGTCACGTACGGCCCGCCGCATGTCGCGATCGGGTTCTGGTCGCGCTGGAGCGGTCGTGCGCTGTGGCCGGTGCAGCTCATCGAGGCGACCGCGAGCGGCGCGCTGGTGCTCGTGGCGCTCGCCGGGTCCGCTGAGCCCGGCCGTGCTGCGCTGATCTACGCGCTTGGCTACGCCGCCGTGCGCTTCGTGCTCGAGCTGTTTCGCGGCGACGGTGCGCGCCCGTACACGCTCGGTCTGAGCCAGGCGCAGTGGATGGCGGTCGCGACGGCGATCGCGTGTGCGGTATGGCGCCCGAGTTGCGTCACGGGGGGCCTCGCCGCCGTCCTGGGCACCGCGGCCGGCGCTCTCGTTCTGTGGCGTCATCGCCGCGAGCTCCTGTTCCCGCCACATTTGTTCGAGCTCGACCGTGCACTCCACGCCGCTGGTGATGGTCAGCGCCACACGACTTCTCTCGGGGTCGCAGTGTCGTGTCACATCCTCCCTGACGGTCGCGCCGACTCGATCTTCTCGTCAAATCACCGTTGCTGGTCCGAGGCCATGGTGCGTCGGCTCGCCCACCAGCTGTGGCCCGCCTTCGAGCTTGTGCCCGGTCGCATGGCCGGCGTACTCCACGTGCTCATTGAGCCGGGGAAGGTGGGGCTCAGCACGCCTGCGCCAGGCACGCCGCCGGCGCCAGACCCCGCGCCACCCGCATCAGCCGCGCTCGAACACCAGCGGTAGGGTCACGCGGCTGGCCCCGCGCTGGTGGGCGAACCGCCAGGCCGCGACCGCGCCGCGGATCCGGCGAACCAGCGCCACCCGCGCCCGCTCGTCGCCGCGCGCGACCCGCGTGGTGTCGGACAGCACGCGCAGCGCGCGCACGCGGCCCGCGCGATCGACGTCGAAGGCCAGGCTGACCAGCCCCGCGATCGGCAGGCCATCGAGCCAGCCGGCGAGCTGCTCGCTGAGCTCGGCGATCCGCGCCGACAGCGCCCGCCGCGGCAGCGCGCCGCGCACGAACGGCCGGGGCTGCACGAACCAGCCGTGGATCACCAGCCGGCCCTCGCGCGGATCGTGCGTTCCGGTCACCGGCCGGACCCCGTGCGGGATCCGCGGATCGAACACGACGAGCCGGCCGAGCTCGGGCGCGATCCGGCGGATCAGCTCGCCGTGCTCGACCGCGCGCAGCGAGGTGAAGTCGTGCCAGAACTCGAGGACCTCGTCGCGCACCAGCATGGTCTCGCCGCCGCGAAACCGCCGGCCGCGCCAGCGGGTCAGCGAGAACACGAACGCCCACGGGC
>VBLP01000529.1 GCA_005887925.1 Deltaproteobacteria bacterium
TCGCGTTGATCGCGACCGGAGCGGATCATCCGATCTCGACATCGCCTGGACCGCTTGCACGTGCAGAGGTGACGCCCCCGCTGCAACCCCACCGTGCGAACCCGCTCGCCGGGGCGATACCGCACGGCCCTGGTGGGACGAGACCCACAAGACGCACTGCGCCTTTGCACTGTGTCATTGGCGCGCTACGAGGACATTCCCGATCTTCGCGCGCGCTGGCGCCCACCGTCGAAGCTGGAGCGGTTCTTGTATCGGTACCACCGTATTCGAGCACACCAGTCGCTCCGAAGGTTAAGGGGGCCGAGATGATGGAACCAGCCGAGAGGTCGTTGCTCGCCACCGATGTGCTACCGGCCCCCACGCGGTCTCCGCGCACCGGCGATGCGCACGATTCGTCCACCGGCCCGGCGGCGCTCGCCGGACACGACCGCGTCGTTGCCATCGTCGGCGACGAGCTGCGCCGCGCGCTCGGTCCGGTGCAAGCGCTGCATGATCAGTTCGCGGCGGTCGTCGACGATCCGCGCACGTTTCCGATGGTAGCGTCGCGCGCGGCGATGCTGACCCGCAACCTCCGCCGCTTCGCCGCCGCCATCGACGGCGTGGCCGACGTCGCCGACCTGCGATGCGGCCGGCTCCAGCTCGCGCCGACCACCGTGGATCTCGCCGAGGTCGCGCGCGAGGTGTGCCGCGATCTCGCGGGCGAAGCCGCCGGGCGCGCCGAGCTGGTGCTCGATGCTGTTCCGGCGATGGGTTGGTGGGATCGCGCGCGGCTCGGGCGCCTCGTCGGGCACGTCGTGAGCAACGCGATCCGTCACGCCGGCGGGCGGATCGAGATCTCCGTGCTCGCCCGCGACCGCGAGGCCGAGCTCGTCGTGCGCGATCGCGGCCCCGGCCTCGATCCGGCGAAGCTGTCTCGCTGGTTCGACCGCGCCGAGCCGCTCCGCCGACCCGATAGTTTCGGAATCGGCCTGTGGATCATCAAGACGCTCAGCGAGGCGATGCGCGGCTCGGTGACCGCGGCCAACTGCTGCGATGGCGGCGCGCGCTTCTGCATCGTCCTTCCTCGTGGTTGAATGCCGCATGCCTGACACCCGCAGCATGAGCCGTGTGGATACCGGCATTCCCGGCCTCGATACGCTGTTGAACGGCGGGTTGTTCAAGGGCGGGGTCTACATCATCGAGGGCGCTCCGGGGTCCGGCAAGACGATCCTCGGCAATCAGATCTGCTTTCATCGCGCGGCGCACGGCGACAGCACGATCTACATCACCCTGCTCGCGGAGTCGCACACGCGGATGATCGCGCATCTGCGCGGCATGGAGTTCTTCCGGGCCGAGCTGATCGCGTCGGCGATCTACTACATCAGCGCGTTCAAGGTGCTCGAGGAATCCGGGCTCGACGGCCTGCTCAAGTCGATCCGCGAGGCGGTCGCCGCGCGCAAGGCCAGCTTCGTCGTGCTCGACGGCCTGGTGTCCGCCGAGGAGTTCGCACCGTCGCCGCGCGCGTTCAAGAAGTTCATCCACGAGGTCCAGACCATCAGCGGGATGGTCGGCTGCACCGTGCTGCTGCTGTCATCGACCGAGCGCGCGGCCGGGTTTCGCCCCGAGCACACCATGGTCGACGGCCTGATCGAGCTCGGCGACACCGCGGTCGGCGTCCAGTCGCTGCGCCACGTCGTGGTGCGCAAGATGCGCGGGACGCGGCAGCTGCGCGGCCGCCACGCGCTCGAGATCTCGCACGCCGGCATCAAGATCCGCCCGCGGATCGAGACCCTCCTGCACATCCCCGGGGAAGACGACCCCGCGCCGCGCCCGATCGGCCCCGCCAACTTCGGCGTGATCGGTCTCGACGCCATGCTGCGCGGCGGACTTCCCGGTGGCTCGAGCACGATCGTGCTCGGCCCGTCGGGCAGCGGCAAGACCATGCTCGGCCTGCAGTTCCTGTCCGCCGGCGCGCGCGACGATCAGATCGGGCTCTACCTCGGGTTCTACGAGCGGCCCGCGAGCCTGCTCGCCAAGGGCAACCGGCTCGGCCTCGGGCTCGATGCCGCCGCCGGGCGCGGCGTCCTGCACCTGCTCTGGGAGGCGCCGATCGAGGGCGTGCTCGACGCCGTCGTCGAACGCGTGCTGCGCGCGGTGGTCGAGCACCGCGTCAACCGGCTGTGCTTCGACGGCCTGCACGGGTTCCGCCACCACGCCGAGTACCCCGAGCGCACGCGCGCGGTGTTCTCCGCGCTGTCCGACGAGCTGACGCGCCGCGGCGTCACGAGCCTGTTCACGCTCGAGACCAGCGAGCTGGTCGGCTCGGGCATCGAGGTTCCGATCGACGGCGTGTCCGCGCTCGCCGACAACATCCTCTTGCTCCGCCACGTCGAGCTGCGCTCGCAGCTCTACCGGCTGATCTCGATCCTCAAGGTGCGCGACCGCGCCTACGACGGAGCGATCCGCGAGTTCCAGATCACCGATCGCGGCGTGATCGTCGCCGATACCTTCGACAGCGCCGAGCAGATCCTCACCGGCGCCGCCCGGGTCGTCGTCGATCCAGAACCCCAGCGCTGAGCCGACTCCGGCGCCCATGACACAATCCGTCCTCATAGTCGACGACGAGTTCGGACTCGCCGATATCACCGCAGACCTGCTGCGCGAGATGGGCTATCACGTCGCGCTGGCGATCAACGGCAAGCTCGGCCTCGAGAGCCTCGCGGCCCACCGCGCCGATATCGTGCTCACCGATCTGATGATGCCGGTCATGGATGGCCCCGAGATGGTCCGCCGCATGCGCGCCGATCCCGCGCTCGCGGCGATCCCGGTGATCCTGATGACCGCGCTGCCCGAGGCGATCCCGGCGGGCGAACCCGTCCTGTACGACGCCGTGCTGGTCAAGCCGTTCAGCATCGCCGAGGTCGTGTCCACCGTCCAGCGCCTGCTGCCGCCGCCGTGACGCCGCGGCGTTCATCGGCAGAAGCCCTCGTGCGACAATGGGTGGGCATGGCCAGGCCCACCCGGCGCGCCATCATCCGGCGAGCACCCGCGTCGCCCGCATCGTATCCGCGCGCGTTGGTCGCCTCGCAGCTCGCCAGGGTGCGCGCGCTGTGCCGGCAGCTGCCCGGCGTCGTCGAGCGGCCGAGCCACGGCTCGCCGGCGTTCCTGATCGACGGCAAGCATGTGCTGGCCTACTTCCTCGACAACCATCACGGCGATGGCCGGCTGGCGCTGTGGTGCGCGGCACCCGATGGGGCGCAGGCGATGCTGGTCGACAATAACCCCGACGGCTACTTCGTGCCGCCGTACGTCGGTCACCGCGGCTGGGTCGGCGTGCGCCTCGATCGCGATCTGGCGTGGAATGAGGTGGCCGCGGTGCTCGAGGCGGCACATCAGACGCGCTACACGCCGCCGCGGCCGCGCACGCCGGTCGAGCGTGCACGCCGCGCGGCGCCATCGCGCGCGGGCTCGAGGCGGCGGTGACCGAGGGCCGGAACACGTGACGGCGACGGCATGCGGCGGAATGCCATGACGCGCCGGGACGTTGTGATGCGGTGACCGCCGCCCGCTGCGACAACGCCCGCCGCAGCGCCGCCCGCAATAACGCCGCCCGCCGCAGCGCCGCCGGCCGCAGCGCCGCCGGCCGCAGCGCCGCCGGTCGCAACGCCGCCTGCCGCAACGCCGGCGCACGATACGGCAGCCGGAGCCCCGGCGCCTTCGCCCGCTGGCGGAACGACCGGATCGCCTGGCGCAGCGGGGCAGCCGGGCACGGAGTCTTCCGACAGAGGAGCTGCCGCTGCAGGGCCTCCGGTGGCATGTTCCACCGACGCGAACCCGGCCTCGGTGCTGCCGCGGACCTTCGATCTGGGGACGGCGGACCTGGTCTGCGACGTGAAGGACCGCGTGATCGTGGTCTCGGCCAAGCAGGTGACGGTGCGGACCCGGCCGCTACTGACGCCGGTGCGCGCACCGATCGAGCGGACAGGGCATCTCGGTGATCGCTGCGACGGTCCGGGTGGCGGACACGCGGGTTGCTCGATCACCTACTGGAGGTTCTCGAGCAAGGTGCTCGGATCCGGCCATCTCGAGTTCGGCAACAACGCAGGAAACGTGCTCCACGATGACGATCCAGACAAGGCGATGGACTGCCGGGAGTACAGCTCCTTCGAAGTGATCGCGACCTGTTCGACGGCGAAACACTTCGTGCTGGTCAAGTACCAGGATGACGCCGCCGGCCGAGGAAGCTGCTGGCACCTGCACGCACGGCTGTGGGATGCCGGCGATCAGGTGACCGAGCTCGACGGCGACGTCGACCGCGCGGCGTCGGGCGGCGATCGCTGGGTGTTCCGGTTTCCGGCGGCGGACAGCGCGGTCACGCTTCGCTTCGCGCGGCGTCCCGGCTCGGCCACGCTGGAGATCGGCGGCGAGCGCGAGCGCTGTGCCGTGTTTCGGCTGTCGTCGCGCCGCCGTACTACTCGAATCGATAGCCCGTGTCAGCTCAGAGCGTGGGCGCGGTTCGCCGCGCTGGACGGGACCGCAAGCGGGCGGTGGGAGCGACGTCGAATGAGGCGGCGGCCGCGGGTCGGCTGCGAGCGCGCCGGGCCGAGCTTCGTCGTAGGCGACCCCGGGATGACGTGGTGTAGGCCGCCGCGGGTCGGCTGCGAGTGCACCAGCCGGATGACGATCGCTCGACGGTGAGCGTGAGGGTCGCTACGCGCTCACGGTGAGGAAGCGCAGGATGTTGTAGGTGAGGGCGAAGCGGCAGGCGCTGCCGGTGACCTTGTCGAGGCCGCGCAACGCGGTGGTGGCCATGCCGCGATGGGCCCTTGCGTCGGCGTTCACCGTCTCGGCGGTCGCCGCGCGCTGCTTGTAGATCTGCTTGGCGTCGTCGGTGCCCATGCGGACGCGCCAGGCGGCGACGGCGTCGCTGTCGCCAAGGTTTGGCAGATGGGGTCGATCGGTGGTGGGTCGGGCGTCTCGGACGCCTTGCTGCGCGGCTTGGGCACCGGGGCGTAGCGGGTCACGCCCGCGGCGGTGACCTGATCGATGGCGTCGTGACTGGGTAGCCACCATCGACGAGCAGCTCGGTGGGGCGGACGCCGGTGCGGGCCTCGATCTGTTCGAGCATGGGGTGGCTTGGCCTTGGTCGGAGCCGCGGTTGGTGACGCGGACGCCGACGATGGCGCGCGCGGCGTCCGTGGTGGTGGCGAGCTGGACGTGGAAGGCCGGGCGGAAGCCACCGTCGGCATCTTCCTGACGCGGGCGTCGGGATCGGTGGTGGACACGCGTGGGGTCGCGTCCTTGGCGCCGCTGTTCTTCTTGATCGCCGCGACGTCGGGGAGCTCGGCGAGTGCGTGCTCGAGCCGCGCGAGCCGATCCTGTGCGACGCGCGCCATCGTCGCGGCGTGGCGGGCCGTACGCGCGGGTCGGTCGCCGCGCGGGTGACCTCGACGAGGTGGGCGCGGGCGGAGAGCATGAGCCGCTCCTGGCAGGCTCCCGGTCGCCATCCCGAGCCTTCCAGGGCCATCGGCGGCTCCGTCTTCAGCCCACGATCCTGGCACGCCGAATCGTGCCCAGGCTCTCAGTCGCCGTCGATGATGCCGCCCAGGCGCTCGAACTGCGTGCCGTTGAACCGCATGAGCTGCAGCTGCGAGATCGGCCGGAAGTCGGTGGCGCTGGTGTTGATCTCGATCCCGTCGAGCAGGACGGCGGACTTGATGTGCCGGAGGTTCACGGCCTGCTTCATGATGTTCTGGCGCGACAGGTCGTTGCCGCACTGCTTGAGCACCTGGACCAGTGTCTGCGCCGCGGCATATCCGAAGACAGCATTGAGATCGGTCTGGTCTCCGCCGGGAACGTACCTGGTCATGAACGTGCGCCACGCCGCCAGCCCGCGATCGCGCGCATTGGCCGGATCGCCGGGATCCTTGAAGTACGCCCCGGTGATCAGGCCAGCCGCCTTGTCCAGGCCGACCGGCTGCAGGACGGCGGAGCGCGAGGCCGATATGTTCGCCAGCAAGAGCGTGGGTCTCCAGCCGAGCTCGAACATCTTGCGGATCGCCTGCACCGCGAACCTGGGCGTCGCCGCGGCGAGCAAGGTATCGCAGCCCGAGATCCACAGCTGATCGATCGCAGGATCGATGACCGGCGCGCTGGCCTCGTAGGCGGCCTGCTTCACGACGATCTGGTCGTACCGCTCGGCAAACACCTCGCGGAGGCCCTCGAGGTAGTCCTTGCCGAAATCGTCATTCTGGAACATCACGCAGATCTTGGCGCTCGGCTTCTGGGCGAGGAGGTACTTGGCCCACACCCGCGCTTCGATGCGATAGCTCGGCTGCCATCCGATGGTCCACGGGAAGTGCACGGGATCGGCCCAGCGGTCGGCGCCGCTGGCGGCGAACAGCTGCGGCACGTGCCGGCCATTGAGGTAGTGCCGGAGAGCCACGTTGCTCTGGGTGCCGACGCTGCTGAACATGAGGGCCACATCCTCGTTCTCGATCAGCGTGCGGACCTGCATGACGCTCCGCGCCGGTACATAGCCATCGTCGAGGCTGATCAGCCGGATCTTGCGGCCGCCCACGCCGCCGGCGTCGTTGATCATCTGGAAGTACGCGGCCTCGACCTTGCCGATCACGCCGTAGGCGGCCGCGGGTCCGCTGTACGGGGCGGTCTGGCCGATCCGGATCTCGGTGGCGGTGACGCCCGGCGTCTCCGACGTCGTTGCCGGCTCGGCGACGACTCCTGCAGGCTCCTGCGAGGTGGGCGGGTCGGCCGTGGCCGCGGAGCCTCGGTCGGACGCGGCGGGCGCCGGCGCCGCGGTGGATTGCGCACAGCCGATCGCGACCAGCGCGGTGACAGCCACGACTGCGTTGCTCCACGACATCTCCCGGCTCCTTGCGCGGCCCATCCTCGGCCGCGTCGAGAGTCGTAACACGCCCTGCATTCCGTCGATGCGGCAATGTCGGGCGCTGCTCGACACCGCGGTGCCGCGTGGCCGGTTGCTCGGCCGGCAGATCGATGTGATAGCGTCCGGCGCATGAGAGCCCTCGTCTGCCTCGGAATCACCGTGCTCGCCTCGACGCTCGCCGAGGCCAAGCCCAGGACCCATCGCCTCGAGGTGACGCCGGCGACGGTGGCGTACGGCTACTACTGGGCCGAGGCCGCCCCGGCGCTGCGGATCGCGTCGGGCGACATCATCGATGTCGATACGCTGCTCACCAACAATCCGACCGGCCTGGCCAAGGCCGGCGTCCCCGACGCCAAGATCCAGGCGTCGCTCAAGGCGATCGTGAACGAGGTCACCGGCGACCGCAAAGGCCCCGGTGGGCACATCCTGACCGGGCCGGTGTATGTCGAGGACGCCGAGCCCGGCGACGTGCTCGAGGTCAAGATCCTCTCGATCGATCTCGCGCTCGATTACGGCTACAACGGCTGCAATGGCTATCTGCCGGAGAACTGCGAGCGCGACCTGCCCGCCAGGATCCTCCAGCTCAATCGCCAGAAGATGACCGCCGAGTTCGAGCCGGGCGTCGTCATCCCGCTGCGGCCGTTCTACGGCAGCATGGGCGTGGCACCCGCCCCCGAGGCCGGCCGGGTGTCGAGCGTGCCGCCGGGCCGTCACGCCGGCAACCTCGACAACCGCGAGCTGGTCGCCGGCAGCACGCTGTACATCCCGATCTTCGTCAAGGGCGCGCTGTTCGAGATCGGCGACGGCCACGCCGCGCAGGGCGACGGCGAGGTCGATCAGACCGCGATCGAGACCTCGCTGCGCGGCAAGCTGCAGCTGACCGTGCGCAAGGACATGAAGCTCACCTGGCCGCGCGCCGAGACGGCGACCGACTACATCAGCATGGCGACCGATCCCGACCTCGCGGTGGCGACCAAGGGCGCGATCCAGGAGATGATCGACTTCGTCGCCGCCGAGCGGAAGATGACCAAGCACCAGGCCTATCAGCTGGTCAGCATCGCCGGCAACGTCGCGATCACCCAGCTCGTCGACAAGCCCAACCTCGGCGTGCACGTGCGGCTGCCCAAGAGCATCTTCACCTCCAAGCGCATCACCAAGTAGCCCGCCGCGAACCCAGAAGTCCATCGCGGCGACCGCGCTCGCTGTTATGCTCGGAGCTCCGCCGTGACCGCCCCCGCGTCCAAGCTGACCGCGCAGCGCCCGACCGGCGCCAAGGTCGGCAAGTACACGCTCAAGTCCGTGCTCGGCCAGGGCGGCCATGGCGACGTCCACCTCGGCGTGACCGGCCGCGGCCCCAACGTCGCGGTGAAGATCCTCAACGCGGAGGCGTCGCGCGACACCGACACCGTCACCCGCTTCAAGCGCGAGGCCGACACCGCGCGGCGGCTCGAGCACCCCGGCATCGTCCGCATCGTCGACGTCGGCTCGTCGCGCGGCCGCCACTACATCATCATGGAGCTGGTGCGCGGCGGCTCGCTGCGGCGGCTCCTCGATCGCAAGGACGCGCCGCCAGGCAAGGTGCTCGCGGTGCTGGCCGAGGTCGCGACCGCGCTCGCGTTCGCCCACGCGCAGGGCGTGGTCCACCGCGACGTCAAGCCCGAGAACGTCCTCCTGACCCGGGCCGGCCGCGCCAAGGTCGCCGACTTCGGGCTGGCGCGCGCCATCGATCAGTCCTCGCTCACCACCGAGGGCCGGATCCTCGGGACCGCGATCTACATGTCGCCCGAGCAGGTCCGCGGCCGGCGCGCGACCGCGGCGAGCGACGTCTACGCGATGGGCATCGTGCTCTACGAGGCGCTCACCGGCGCGCGGCCGTTCAACGCCGACTCGCAGCTCGGCTACCTCTACCAGCATGCCGAGGTCGAGCCGCCGCGGCCGGTCGTTCGCAAGGGTTATCCCACCGCGCTCGCCGCGCTCGCCCTCGCCTGCCTGGCCAAGGATCCCGCCGACCGCCCGACGATGGCCGAGGTCGCCGAGCGCATCGCGGCGGCGTCGCACGCGCGTGCGCGGCGGCGCTGGTGGTGGCTCGTGCCCGCGCTGCTCGCGGTCGTGTGCGCGCTGGTGATCGCGCTGCCGTCGTGGCTCGATCCCTTGTGCGGCGACTGGTTCGGCGCGCCGGCGTGCCGCTGGGCCCGCCAGGGCGCACGCGCGGCCCACGCCGCGATCTTCTCCGAGCCGCCCCGGCCGCACGCGCGGCCGCGCGATCATCGCTGACGTTCTCCCCGGGCTTGCCGTGACGAGTGGCTCAGCTTCGCGGCCGGTCGTCGGGCGGCAGGCGACGGTTCCGGTTGCGCCGCAGCACGGCGAACACCACGATCAGCGGCGTGAGGATCACGCCGAAGATGAGCAGGATGACTAGCGACTCGCCGAGTCCGGGCACGCATCGAGAATAACCGATCGATCGCCCGGCGGTGGCGACGCCGGGCCGTCCGCGTTGCCTTGCTCGATCGCTCGTCGATCCGCAGTGCGGTTCGGGCGCTTCACCGGGGCGACCTCGGCTGCGGGAACGCGAGCACCTGGTCGGTGTAGGTCTCGATCACCTCGCTGATCGGCGTGCCGTCGGGGAGTAGCAGCAGCGCCTGGTGCTCGAGCACGGCGTGCGGGATCGTCAGGGTCTTGCCGCCGGGATCGGGGAGCGCGGCGGGCGAGGTGTCCCAGCCGTCGGGCAGCGGCGACCACAGGAGCCGGGCCGACAGCGTCCGGCGCTGGAAGTGCAGCGGCTGCGCGGCGCGGCCGAACGCGATGTCGCCGGTGTCGAGCTGGCGATTGATGTCGGGGGTGAGCCGCGACGGCACGTACCAGTTGTCGGCTTCCGACAGCACGTGGCTGCCGCAGGTGAGCTTGACCCGGCGATAGCGGATCGGCTCGCTCGATCCGACGCCGAGCGCGCGGCGCTGGTCGGCGGTGGGCTCCCGGGTCGCGGCCTTGTCGCGCACCGCCACGACCTTGGCCGGCGACGCGAGGTGGTGCGCGTCGCACCAGCGATCGAGCGTCAGCGTGGCGCTGTCGTGGCTCAGGAGCTCGGCGTTGAGCGTCTGGAGCACCGCGAGCGCCTCGACCCGGGCCGTGAAGTCATTGGCCCACGCCGGCGGTGCGTCGGCGGCGGGCGCGCCGCGGACAGGCGCGAGCGCGGCAAAGAACAGGCCCGCGGACAGCCCGACGAGCGCGGTCGCTCCCCGGCGTCGACCCGGCCGGCGGCGACGAGCGAGCGGAGGTGAATGCCGGTGTGCGTGCATCGGTGAATCCTTGTGCGCCGAGGACGGCGCGGCGACCGCTGGTCGGATCCTGCCAGAACAGCGCGGAAATACCGCGCAAGCCGCAGGCCAACGACATTCGGGCAGGTTGCACGCCGCCGCCGCGGTGACCACGTCGATCCATCATGCCCAAGAGTCTTCCGATCGTCCCGATGCGCAATGGCGTGCTGTTCCCCGGGGTCAGCCTACCCATCACGGCAGCTCGCCCGCAGACGCTGCGCGCCATCGAGGCCGCGATCCGCGACCCGGAGCACAAGGTCTTCGTGGTGGCACAGCGCAGCGACGTCGACGAGGTCACCGCCGACGGCCTGTACACGATCGGCACGATCGCGGCGATCACCTCGGTCGAGCGCGGGCTGGGCGGGATGCGCGTCGCGCTCGAGGGTCAGGAGCGCGGGATCGCGATGCGCGTCGTGCTCAACGACGGCTACCTGGTGGCGACCGTGTCCGAGGGCGCGGAGCTGCCGCCGCTCGACGCCAGGGACCCGACGTTCGTGGCGCTGCACCGCGAGGTACGCGAGCGCGCGGCGGAGCTGGCGATCCGGCGCGGCGTGTCGGCCGAGGCCGTGGGCCAGATGCTCAAGCAGATCACCGAGCCGGGCCAGCTCGCCGATCTCGTGGCGGGCTACCTCGACGCGCCGGTCGCCGAGCGGCAAGGCCTGCTCGAGGCGCTGGCGGTCGAGGACCGGCTGCGCCGCGTGCTGCTGATGGTGCAGCGCCAGATCGAGGTGCTGTCGGCGCAGGAACACATCCAGTCCAAGGTCAAGGAGGAGCTCGGCGAGCGCCAGCGCGAGGTCTACCTGCGCGAGCAGCTGCGCGCGATCCAGAAGGAGCTCGGCGAGGGCGAAGGCGCGGCCGACGAGGCGCTCGCCGGGCTCAAGGCCAAGCTCGACAAGCTGCCGCTGCCGGACGACGCGCGCCGCGAGGTCGACCGCGAGTGGGGGCGGCTGTCGCGGATCGGCCGCGAGTCGATGGAGTCGCAGGTGATCCGGACCTACCTCGAGACCGTCGCGGAGCTGCCCTGGGGCACGCGGACCGAGGAGCACCTCGACGTCGCCGAGGCCGCGCGGATCCTCGACGAGGACCACCACGGCCTGCGCGACGTCAAGGACCGGGTGCTCGAGTTCCTCGCCGTCCACCAGCTGGCCCAGGGCAAGGCGCGCAAGGGCCGGATCCTCCTGTTCTCCGGTCCGCCCGGCGTCGGCAAGACGTCGATCGCCAAGTCGATCGCCCGCGCGATGGGGCGCAAGTATGTCCGCATCGCGCTCGGCGGCGCGCGCGACGAGGCCGACATCCGCGGCCATCGCCGGACCTACATCGGCGCGCTTCCCGGCCGGATCCTCGCGGGGATGAAGCAGGCCGGCAGCAAGAACCCGGTGTTCCTGCTCGACGAGGTCGACAAGCTCGGCGTGTCGTATCAGGGCGATCCGGCGAGCGCGCTGCTCGAGGTGCTCGATCCGGCGCAGAACGACTCGTTCACCGATCACTACCTCGGGGTGCCGTTCGACCTCTCGGAGGTCATGTTCATCGCGACCGCGAACTTCCTGCAGAACATCCCGGCGCCGCTGCTCGACCGCATGGAGGTGGTCGACTTCGCCGGCTACACCGAGCGCGAGAAGCTCGCGATCGCGCGCGACTACCTCCTGCCGCGGCAGCTCGACGAGAACGGCCTGACCGCCGAGGAGCTCGACGTCACCGACGCCGCGATCGCCGACGTGATCACCAGCTACACCCGCGAGTCCGGCGTCCGCCAGCTCGAGCGCGAGCTCGGCCGGCTCGCCCGCAAGGTGACGCGGCGGATCGCGGCGCGCGAGATCGAGCGCGCGGTCGTCGAGCGCGGCGACGTGCGCGGCCTGCTCGGCCGTCCGCGGGTCCATCCCGAGCACGCCGCGCGCGAGGACCAGGTCGGGATCGCGACCGGCATGTACTACACGCCGGCCGGCGGCGACATCATGTTCGTCGAGGCGTCGCCGATGCGCGGCAAGGGCGAGCTGATCCTCACCGGCCAGCTCGGCGACGTGATGAAGGAGTCCGCCCGCGCGGCGTGGACGTTCGCGCGCGCGCACGCCGACTGGCTGTCGATCGATGACCGCGTGTTCGAGCGCGACATCCACGTCCACGTCCCGGCCGGCGCGATCCCCAAGGACGGCCCGTCCGCCGGCATCGCGATGGCGACCGCGATCGTGTCGGCGCTGTCGGGCCGGCCGGCGCGCCACGACGTGGCGATGACCGGCGAGATCACGCTGTCGGGGCGCGTGCTGCCGATCGGCGGGCTCAAGGAGAAGGTGCTGGGCGCCGTCCGCGCCGGCATCACCCACATCGTGATCCCCCGGGACAACGCGGCCGACCTCGAGGACCTCCCGAGCGACGTGCGCGACGGCCTGGAGGTCTCGCCGGTCGATACGCTCGCCGAGGCGCTCGCGGTCACGCTGGGCGATGCCTCGCTGCGCGAGGGCAGGCTGGCGTTCGGCGAACCCCGCCGGACCGACGAGCCGCGCCTGGCGCACTAGGGTAGGCCGGAGCGACCGCGCACAGAACCGCCGCGCGGCATGCACAGGCGGCGAGATCTTTGGCATCGTGAGCCATGCGGATCTCACGATGGCTCTTGCTCTGCGTGCTGGCGGCGTGTGCGCCGGCGACGGACACGCGTGCTCCGGCGACCCCGTCGGCCGGCGCGGCCCCGACGGCTCCGGCCGCCACCTCGGCGCCGGTCGAGCCCGCGCGGCTCGTGGTCACCGCCGATGACGGCTTCCAGCTGGCCTTGTGGCGCAAGGCGCCGGCGCAGCCGCGGCGCTCGGTGCTGCTGATCCACGGCCGGACCTGGAGCGGCCGCCCTGACTTCGATCTCCAGGTGCCGGGGGAGTCGCGCTCGTTCATGGACGCGCTGGTCGCCCAGGGGTACGCGGCGTACGCCCTCGACCTGCGTGGGTACGGTGCCACGCCGCGCGACGCCACGGGCTTCAACACGCCCGAGCGCGCCGCGGCGGACGTGGCGGCCGCGCTGCGCATGATCGGGAACCGGCCGGTGCTGTTCGGCTGGTCGCTCGGCTCGATGGTGTCCCAGCTCACCAGCCAGCGCCACCCGGAGCTGATGAGCGCCGTGATCCTGTTCGGCTATCCGGCCGATCCCGACCGCAAGGTGCCCGACGGGCCCGAGCCGGAGACACCGGCCCGGCAGCCGACGACCGCCAAGGCCGCGGCCGAGGACTTCATCGCGCCCGGCGTGATGTCCCAGCGCGCGATCGCGGCGTACGTGCGGGCCGCGCTGGCGGCCGATCCGGTCCGCACCGACTGGCGGCACCAGACCGAGTGGAATTCGCTGGCTCCGGGCGACGTTCATGTCCCGGTGCTGCTGCTCCAGGCCGAGCTCGACCCGCTCGCCAAGACCGACGCCCAGGCGCGGCTGTTCACCCGGCTGGGCACCGTCGACCGCCAGTGGGTGGTGATCCCACGGGGCGACCACGCTGCGCTGCTGGAGGATACCGCACCGCGTCTGATCTCGGCGATCCGCGCGTTCCTCGAGCGGCCGTGACGCCGCGCCACGTCACGCCGCGGAAACGTCAGCGCCGGCTGGAGTTCTCGGGTCGATCGCCACCGCGCGCTGGGGCGACACCGTGCGCTGCGTCCGCGCGTGATTCGCTCGTTGGCGAATCGTCGCCGCTCAGGCATGATCAGATGTGATGAGATGGCTGTGCGCCATCGCGATTGCCGGATGCGGGGGCTCCGGCTCGCGAACGATCGCGTCGTCGCCTCCGGGTATTGATGCGGGCGTCGAGCATCGCGCGGGCGCGCGCTCGACGAGCGAAGCGGCGTGCCCCGATCCCGCCGTCCGCATCGAGGGCGGTCGCGAGCGCGGCCTGGTGTGTCCCGACGACCCGGCGGCGCGCGGGCTGGTCGTCGTCGATCTCCAGGACGCGTGGGTGCCGCGGCTGTTCGCGCCGCAGGGCGAGGCGACGCCGACCTACCGCGCGATCTACCTCGCGCAGGCGACCGAGCGCGACGCCGCCGGCAGGCCGATCGATCCGACGGACGCGCTCGGCGAGCTCTACGGCGTCCTGCCGTCGCTGGCGATCGTGCGCGCCCGGCTCGCCGACGAGCCTCGCCACCTGTGCAACGACTTCATCGACGACACCGCGCTCCCGCTGCTCGGGCGGCCGTACGCCGAGGATGACAGGGATCTGGTCAAGGCGTACACCCAGACCCGGATGGTGCTCGAAGCGCAGCTCGACCGCGAGCGCGAGCGGCGAGGGCTCACCGAGCTGTCCGACCTCGCACAGGTCAAGGCGCTCGCCGCGACCTACGAGCGGTGGAACAAGCTCGACCAGCTGCACCGCGGCATCCTCGCGGCGCAGAACCACTACGTGTGCGAGGGCTGGCTCGCGCAGGCCGACGCCGACGGCAGCATGACCTGGCGGACCGGCAACGCGACCGAGCTGTTCCAGCGCCGCAACTTCCTGATGCCCAACCAGCGGCTCGATCCGGCGACCCGCGAGGCGCTGATGCTCGACAGCCGCGAGCTCGACTTCCGGCTCGCGCTGCGCGTGCTGCGCGAGCGCGTGGTCGACGCGACCGGCCTGATCGAGGACGGCACCGCCGGCGCCGGGCCGACGCCGATCCTCGGCCGCATGCTCGATCCCGCCGAGATGCGCGCGGCGCGCGGCAACGAGAAGCCGATGCCCGACGCGGCGCCCGACCTGGTGAGCGCAGCGACCGAGGCCGCCGCCCGCGAGCTCGGCTGGACCGGCGCCGCCGAGACCCGCGCGTTCCTCGAGCATCACCCCGGCGGGCTGCGCGTCGCGCTCGCGCTGCCGCCGCCGCCGGCCTACCACGCGCCGCACATGGCCCTGCGCGCCGAGATCGATCGCGGTGACGTCTGGTACGACGAGACCCCGATCGCGCGGCTGATCCGGCATCGCCCGACGCTGGTGGTCTACGCCACCGACGCCGCCGGCGTCGAGCGCCCGCTGATCCGCTGGCCGACCACGATCGGCGGCTGGGCCGACCAGCGGCTCGAGGACGGCTCGCTGGTGCAGCGCTGGAAGGAGTCCGACGTCGGCCCGCGCGTGTGGCGCGACCTCTACGCCGCGCCGACGTGGCTGCCGCCCAAGACCACGCCCGATCGCGATCTGGTCAAGAACCTGTGGAACGGCCACTGGGGCCTCAAGACCGAGATCATGGGCCCCGGGCCGCACGCCGCCTACGGCATGACCTTGCTGGTCCACCACGAGGTCATCAAGCTCGGCGACGGCAAGGAGCGGCTCGACGACAACGGCATCGGCACGCACGGCTCGGCCTCGGTCACCTCGATCGTCAACGGCACCAGCCACGGCTGCCATCGCCTGTACAACCAGCTCGCGGTCCGGCTCGCCGACTTCCTGCTGCGCCACCGCGACCACGAGGTCCGCGGCGAGCAGCCCGAGATCTACCGCCGCGTGGTGGTGCACAAGGACGAGCGCTTCGTCGCCAAGATCACGACGCGCGGCTTCCTCTACGAGCTGACGCCGCCGGTGCCGATCAACGTGCTCAAGGGCAACATCCGCAGCGACCGCAAGCTGCCGCCGCGCGATTCGGCACCGGCCCGACCAGACTGATCTCGATTCCTTCCGATCGGTGATTCCCGCCTCGCACCGGGGTCGCCGGCAATGTTATCGAGATAGCCAGTCATGCCCAGAAAGCAGATCGCGGTCCTCGGCGGCGGGGTCGGCGCGATGACCACCGCGTTCTACCTGACCAGCGTTCCCGGCTGGCGGGAGCGCTACGACGTCACCGTCTACCAGATGGGCTGGCGGCTGGGCGGCAAGGGCGCGAGCGGCCGCAACCGCGACCGCGGCGATCGCATCGAGGAGCATGGCCTCCACCTGTTCTTCGGGTTCTACGAGAACGCGTTCGCCACCATGCAGCGGCTGTACCGCGAGCTGGGCCGGCCGGCGGGCGCGCCGCTCGCCCGCTGGGACCAGGCGTGGCAGCCGCACAGCCGCTTCGTGCTCGAGGAGGACCTCGGCGACCGCACCGAGCTGTGGCCGTTCGAGTTCCCGACCAACGGCGGCGTGCCGGGGCAGGGCGGCGATCTGGCGACGCCGTGGCAGATGCTGCAGATCCTGCTCGGCTGGGCGCGCGAGATCTTCGAGGCGACCAGCGCCGCGCCGCCGCGCCCCACCGTGACCTCCGATCGCCTCGACGGGCTGCTCGACCGCGCGATCGCCAAGCTCACCTCGGTGGCCGCGGTGGCCGCGCCGCTCATGCGCGACCTCCGGCTGCTGTTCCAGGCCGTCGCCGGCGTCCTGTCCGACGTGCCCGAGGCGCTGATCGCCAACACCTTCCTGCACGCCGCCGAGCACCACGCGAAGCGCCAGCCCGACGACGCGCACGCCCACGAACGCCACGACCACGACGTGATCCTGTGGCTGCTCCGCGAGTTCGTCAGCTGGCTCA
Organism: Deltaproteobacteria bacterium; assembly: GCA_005887925.1. Lineage (GTDB taxonomy): Bacteria > Myxococcota_A > Polyangia > Haliangiales > Haliangiaceae > JABFXX01. The sequence continues at coordinate 16,633 of VBLP01000529.1, forward strand.
AGGGCCACTGGGCCGGCGTGCGCGAGCGCACCGAGATCCGCCGCGCGCTGATCGTGATCGACGCCCTGGTCGCCACCGCCGTCGGCATGATCGCCGACGATCTGATCCGCTCGCCGGTCGACTGGTTCAAGATCGACCACCTCCGCCTCGAGGACTGGCTGGTCAAGCACGGCGCCGAGCGCTCCACCGTCGAGGCCGCGCCGGTCCTGATCTTCAGCGAGCTGGTGTTCGGGCGGTGGGCCGGGGTCGGCGCCGGCACCGGCCTGCATTACGCGCTGCGCCTGGTGTTCACCTACAAGCGCGCGTTCGCTTTCAAGATGCAGGCCGGCATGGGCGACACGATCTTCGCGCCGTTCTACCAGGTGCTGTCCGCGCGCGGCGTGCGCTTCGAGTTCTTCCACGCCGTCGACGAGCTCGCCACCGGGCGCGACGCCGACGGCGCGCCGGTGATCGACGCGATCACGATCGACGTCCAGGCCGAGACCCAGGGCGGCGCGCCGTACCGCCCGCTGGTCGAGCTCGGCGGTCTGCCGTGCTGGCCGTCGGAGCCGCTCCACGATCAGCTCGCGCGCGGCGACGAGCTGCGCCGCTCCGGCGAGAACCTCGAGAACTGGTGGAACCGCTGGCCGGCCGCGCGCACCCGCGTGCTGCGCCGCGGCGTCGACTTCGACGAGGTCGTGCTCGGCATCTCGATCGGCGCGTACCCGTATATCTGCAAGCCGCTGATCGCCGAGATGCCGGCGTTCGCGCGCATGGTCCAGGCCGTCCAGGTCACGGAGACCCAGGCCGCGCAGCTGTGGCTGCGCTCCGACTTCGCGCAGCTGGGCTGGTCGCTCGGAGAGCACGCGGTGATCGGCACGTGCCGCGACCCGTTCGACACCGTCGCCGACATGAGCCACGTGCTGCCGCGCGAGCGCTGGCCCGCCGGCGCCGCGAGCGGCATCGTCTACCTGACCTCGCAGCTGCCCGCCGGAGGCCCACCGCCGACCCCGCCGCGGGCCGAGTGGCGATATCCGCTCGACCGCCGCGACCGCGTGTGGAGCAACCTCACGCAGTGGCTCGACACGCGGGTCGCGCAGGTGCTGCCGCACGCCACCGCGCCCACCGGCGCGTTCGACGCCGAGGTCCTCGTCGATCCGGTGGGGAGCACCGGCCCCGAGCGCGTGCGCGCGCAGTTCTGGACCGCGTGCTGGAATCCCTCCGATCGCTACGTCCTGTCGGTGCCCGGCAGCGTGCACGCCCGGCTGCCGTCGGCGGGCACCGGCTATCGCAACCTGGTGATGGCCGGCGACTGGACCCTGACCGCGCTGTCCGCCGGATGCGCCGAGGCGGCCGTGATGTCGGGCATGCACGCGTCGCGCGCGCTGTGCGGCCAGCCGGCGCGCATCGTCGGCGACGAGCTCCCCGACGGCGACGACCTCCGGCCGGCGGCGCCGCCGCCCGCGCGCGGCCGCTACATCGAGCTCGACGACGGCGACACGCCGCTCCAGCCCTACACGGCGCAGGACGTGACGATGTACAGCTTCCTGCTCGAGGCCGATCTCGATCGGCTCCAGGCGATCTGCGATCAGCAGCTCAACCTCGGCGGTGCGATCTATCGCCCGGTCGGCCCGTTCGTGTTCTTCGTCGCCTCGATCATGGGCTCGATGGCGCCGGTCAGCCCGCGGGGCTGGCTCGCCGAGAAGGACTTCGGGTTCTGGATCCCGGTCGTGGCCGGCCGGCGCGGCGGCGACGGTGCGTTTCACGCCGAGCGCCCCGCGTTCTTCATCCCGTATCTCTGGGTCGACGACTTCCTGCCGTCGCAGGCCGGGCGCGAGGTGTTCGGCTATCCCAAGGCCGTCGGCCGGCTCGCCCATCCCGCCTCGCCCGGCGACGCCGCCGAGCTCTCGATCGATGCGCTCGTCATCCCCGAGCTCGGGCCGCCCGGCGCGCCGGCGTCGCGCTGGCAGTGGCGGCGGCTGGTCACCGCAGCTCGCCGCGGCGGCGATCGCTGGAGCGGCCTCGCGGGCGACCTCGGCTCGATCGTGGAGCTCGGCCGCACCGTCGTGGCCAGCCTCGTGCGCGAGATCGGCGACCACGCCCTGCTCGAGCCGACCCGCGCGCTGCTCGGCAGCCTCGTGCGCGACACCCTCGCGCTCGAGGTCCCCATGGTGTTCCTGAAGCAGTTCCGCGATGCCGCCGATGGCCGCATGGCCTGCTACCAGGCGATCGTCGAGTCGGTCAACCGCATGACCCACGGCCCCGTCGGCGCCGGCCTCCTGCATGGCGACTGGGAGCTCGCGATCGCCGAGTTCCCCACCGTCCGCCTGATCGAACGGCTCGGGCTGCGCGTGCGGCCCGACGGCAAGGTGCCTGCGCTGGTTCACTTCTGGGTCAAGTTCGCGTTCACCGCCGAGCCCGGCCGCGTGGTCTGGCAGGTCGTGTAGCTACGCGCCGGTGTTGATCGGCAGTCAACACGAGTAACGCCCGATACCGGTGTTGATCGGCGGTCAACAGGTGTTGATCGCCGGTCGACGCGCTCGCCGCCGGGCGCGCCGCACAGCTCCACTGCGATCGCGCAGTTCCGCGACCGCTCGCCGGGCCCCGCCGTTGCAGACCTGGGCGGCACGGCGGCACGCGCCGCCGAGAAATGGAGAAGTTCATGAAGAAGATATCTCTACAACCCCTCAGTCCCGTACTCGGCCTGTTCGCGATCGGTGCCGCCGGCTGCAACGCGCCGCAGGAGGCGGTCTCCACCGGCGGCTATGAGATTCGAAAGCCCACCGGCAATGGCGACAAGGCCGACTTCGTGCTGGGCGGCAAGGTCACGTATCCCGGCACGGTGAAGGACCCCGGGCTGAACCCGAACTGCAGCGGTGGCGTCGCCAAGATCGCCGGCCTCGACAATCCTACCTGGAAATCGAACGAGACCGATCTCGCCACCACGGCGGATCACTGCATCGGCAGCCTGGACGACGCGATCGTCATGCAGAGCTGGACGGTCAAGAACACGGCCGGCAAGACCGGCAAGGTCATGATCAAGCTCGGCGGCTGGAGCCGGAGCACGCAGGGCGGCGCCACGATCACCAAGCGCGGCGACGTCGCGGTCGCGTCGATCTGTCCCGCGCTGTTCGCAACCGCCGAGATGCGCTCGTATGCGGCCGCGAAGACCACCGGCACGCTGCGCGTCGATGGCAATCGCAACAGCGACGGCCCCGGCGTCGACGAGGCGTTCACCGCCGACGACTGGAAGAAGACGTTCTCGAAGTCCGACAATGCATCGCAGATCGGCACCACCCTGTTCGTCCAGTTCGACAGCGCCTTCACCGATGGCGGTGACTCCGGCAGTCCGTACGTCAAGGACGGCAAGCACGTCGGCGTCCACCGCGGCATCACGCCGACCAAGACCTACGGCACCTGGATCACCGAGGACTACATCAAGAAGATCCTCGACGGCACGCAGGCCGATGCGGGCAACGGCGACACCTTCACGCCGGGCAACGGCGACGAGGTGCAGGACAACGCGAGCACCCGGCAGGTCGGCCCGGTCGTCCTGCTCGGCTGCTACGGCGTCGAGGTCCAGGCCAAGAACATCAACAACATCGACAAGATCACCGCGACCGGCGCCGTCGGCACGATCGGCAAGATGCCGCCGGGCGCGCCCAACCCGCTGATCGACAACACCGTGCCGCGCGTCTTGTATCCGGCGTATCCGCCCGACGGCAAGGTCACGTTGACCGCGACCTTCGCCAACAACTGCGTGTTCGACGGCTGGACCTTCGCGGGCGTCGCGGGCGCCAAGTGCGGGGGCACCAACAAGGACAACCCGTGCGACGTCAAGCTCCCGATCGACGAGGGCGGCAAGCTGACCGTGACCGCCTCGGCGACCTGCAACAACAACTGCGTGCAGGTCCCCGACGGCAGCGGCGGCTTCATCACCACATGCCCCGGTGACGGCTCGGGCTCGGGCTCGGGCAGCGGCTCGGGTTCCGGCAGCGGCTCCGGCGACGGCTCGGGCTCGGGCAGCGGTTCCGGTGACGGCAGCGGCTCGGGCTCGGGCTCGGGCAGCGGTATCGTCATCTGAAGATCCGCCGCTCATGGCACCAGCGCAGCCCGCTTGCGCTCGAGCAGCGCGCACTGGATCCGCGACGGCTGGTGGGCGAGCGCGCGATCGATACTTCACCCCGTACGAAGAACGCCGTGTCACGCGCCGCTGCGACCGAGCTGGCGCAGGACCTGGTGCGCTGCGCGCACACCGCTCGCCAGCGCACCCGCAACGCTTCCTTCGTAGTCCGCATCGGTGGCCTCGCCCGCGAAGAACAGTCGTTCACCGAGCGGGCGCGCGAGCACGGCCGCCGCGCCGCCGCCGTGGACGCGCGTGTAGCTGTACGCGCCGCGGGCGTACGGGTCGGCGTGATGGTCGTGGAAGTGGTGATGGCGAACCGCCTCGGCGAGCCGGCTCGCCGGTACGCCGGTCAGCCCGGCGAGCTCGTCGATCGCGCGCTCGGCCAGCTGGTCCGCGGCGAACCCCGATAGCGCGCGCGCATGCGGCCCGCCGGCCCACGCCGTGATCTGCTGTGCACCGTCCGCCGAGCGGATCCAGAACGTCGGAAATGCCGTGCCATCGCCATGCACGAATGCGAGGTCGCGCCACAGCGGTTCGCGCAGGCACAGCACCAGCTTGACCACCTGGCCCATCGCCAGCCGCGACATCGCCGCGCGGTGATCGCCGAGCGCCGGCCGGAACTCCACCTCTCCCGACTGCAGCACGCCGATCGGGAGCGTGATGATCGCGCACGCGGCACTCGCCGAGCCAGATCCGTAGTCGAGCTGGACCCGATCGCTGCCCCAGTCGATCCGTCGTACGAAGCAGCCGTAGTGCACTGCCACCTGGTGGTGGATCAGGCGCGCCGCGAGCCAGCGCACCAGGCGGTCGTAGCCTCCGCGCACGCGGTGCTGCGATGCCTCGTCGTCGCCGATCCCACCGGCGTCGACCGCCACGCTCGCGATGCTGATGTCGTC
>VBLP01000104.1 GCA_005887925.1 Deltaproteobacteria bacterium
AGCGTGAGCCCGCCGCAGATCGCGAACGCCAGGCCCCAGCCGCGGGTGAACGGCCGCCACGTGGTCGACAGCAGCTGGGCCGAGAGCTCGCCGTCGCTCGACCGGCCGATCAGGAGCTCGTCGCGGGCCTCCTCGGTCATCCCAGCCCTCCGCTGGGGTTTCTGATCCGCGCGAGGTAGCGCGTGCGCGGCTCGGTGCCCTGATCGTGGAGCACCGCGTAGCTGTGCGGGCGGCGGCGCTGCTCGGTGACCGCCGAGGCCGGATCGTTGATCGAGCCGAACGCGATCGCCTGGGTCGGGCAGGCCTGCTGGCACGCGGTGCGGACCTCGCCGGGGCCGATCCGGCGATCGGCGATCCGCGCGTCGATCTCGGCGCGCCGGATCCGCTGCACGCAGTACGTGCACTTCTCCATCACGCCGCGATCGCGGACGGTGACGTCGGGATTGCGGGCGAGGACGCGGAGCCCGGCGTGCTCCTTCAGGTCGAACCAGTTGAACCGCCGGACCTTGTACGGGCAGTTGTTCGAGCAGAACCGCGTGCCGATGCAGCGGTTGTAGGTCATCTCGTTGAGCCCGTCGGGGCTGTGGGTCGTGGCCTCGACCGGGCAGACGTACTCGCACGGCGCCTTCTCGCAGTGCTGGCAGGTCATCGGCTGGATCAGCGCGGTCGGCTCGTCGGGCGGGCCGGCGACGTAGCGATCGATGCGCAGCCAGTGCATCTCGCGCTTGTTGAGCACGGCGCGCCGGCCGACCACCGGCGTGTTGTTCTCGGCCGCGCACGCCATCACGCAGGCCGAGCAGCCGGTGCAGGTCGTGAGATCGATCGACATCGCCCACTGCGCGCCCGGCGCCGGGAACGGGGTGAGCAGCGACGGCTGCCGGCCGCGGTGGCTCGCCAGCTCGGCGCGGAACGCCGCGTCGTCGCGCAGCGCCGCGAGCGTCCCGGCCAGCGCCTGCGGCCGCTCCCCGAGCTGCTGCTGGAGCTGGGTGATCGCGAGCTCGCGGTGGGTGCCGCGCGGGCTGGCGGTCACCGCCGGGAACCAGCCGGCCGCGGTGGTCCACATCTGGAATGCATTGGCGCCGATGCCGCGCGCGATCTGCTCGCCGCCGTCGCGGCCGAACCCGGCGTGCAGCGTGATCGCGTCGTCGGCGTGGCCGGGGACGATGATCGCAGGCGCGTCGATCGCGTGCTGGTTCGCGTGCTGGTGGGGATGACCGGCGGCGCCGCCGGCGCTGCCATCGGTGACGGTCAGCGTGACGAGGTCGCCGTCGCCGACGCCGAGCCGCGCGGCGGTGCGCGGCGACAGCTGGGCCGCGTTGTCCCAGGTCAGCTTGGTGGTCGGCTCGGGGAGCTCGAGCAGCCACGGGTTGTTGGTGGCGCGGCCGTCGTGGACGAACGGGTGGGGCCGGATCGCGAGGTCGAGGCTCCCCGGGGCGCGCCGGCCCGCCGCGGCGATCGCCGCCGCGAGCGCCTCGCCGGCCGGCTCGACCGCGACGGCGGGAGCCGCGCTGCCGGCGACGGCACCGAGCGCGAGCGCGGCCTCGAAGTCGGCGCCCGGCGCGAGCCGGAGCCAGGCGTCGCGGGTCTGGGTGTGGGCCGGCGCGGCGGGATCGCCGAGCAGCCGGTGCAGGAGATCGGCGACCGAGCGGCCGCCGAACAGCGGCTCGATCAGCGGCTGGACCGGCGCGAGCGTGCCGTCGTGGGCGCGCGCGGCGCCCCACTGCTCGAGATCGTGCAGCCCGGGCACGACGAGGCGGCAGGCGCGCGCGGTCTCGTTGTCGTAGAGGCCGAGGTAGACGCTGGCCGGCACCTGGGCGAACGCGGCGCCGAGCGCGAGGTCGGCCGGCGCGGCGTACACCGGGTTACCGCCGAGCACGAGCAGCGTGCCGACCTCGCCGCGATCGATCGCGCGCGCGAGATCGCCGAGCGCCGCGGCGTCGTGGCTGGGCTGGCCGGCCTCGAACACGGTCGGCTCGGTGAACCAGACCGTGTGGCCGAGGTTGTCGAGGGCGCCGTTGATCGCGGCGGCGGTCGCGTGGACCACGGCGGGCTGCTGCTCGCCCACCGCGACGATCGATCGGCCCGGGGCGCGCACCAGATCGCGCGCGGCCGCCGTGATCCAGCGCGCGCGATCGCCCGCCGCGGCGCGCTCCGCCAGGGCCGGGCCGAGGGCGGTCGCCAGCGCCGAGCCGTGGCCGGCGCCGCGCAGCTGCGCGATCACCGCCGCGAGCAGCTCGATCGCGATGCGCTCGATCTCGGAGGGCCGCGCGCGCAGCCGGTGATCGGCGACGATGCCGGTCGGCGTGTAGCTCGCCTCGGCGGCGTAGATCCGGCTCATCGCCGAGCTGCCGTCGACGACGCGGCGCCGGTCGCTGATCCGGCGGGCGTAGGCGAGCGCCATCGGGTGATCCGAGGTCAGATCGGCGTCGAGCGTGACGATCACGTCGGCCGCGGCCGGATCGAAGCGACGCGCGCGGCGCGAACGGCGCCCAGAACGCGAACCGCGCCTCGGGCAGCGCGCGGCGGACGCGCGCGACGAGCTCGATCACGATCGGCGACGAGGTCGGCTCGAGCACCAGGTGGAGGCCGCGCCCGGCGTTGGTCGCGGCCGCGGCCAGCACCTGATCGAGCGCGGCCGGGCTGGCCGGCGCGCCGCGATCGGTGATCTCTCGCGCGCGCTGCACGTCGTACAGCGAGAGCACCGCGGCCTGATCGCGCGCCCGCGTCGCGCCCAGGCTCGCCGGATGATCCGGGTTGCCCTCGATCTTGGTCGGCCGGCCCTCGCGCGAAGCAACCAGCACGCCGGTCGCGAAGCCGTCCTCGACCAGCGCGGTGGCGTAGTACAGCGGCAGGCCGGGCGTCAGCTCGGGCGCCTGGCTGGCGTAGGGCAGGATGTCGCGCGCCGGCCGCGACGAGCACGCCGCGAGCCCGGCCGCCGCCGCCCCGGCCCCGGCGAACCGGAAGAACGCGCGCCGGCTGAGCCGGTCGAGGCTCTCGGAGGGGTCGGGGACATCTCGCTTGATCACGTCATCACCGGTGGCAGGTCGAGCAGTGGGTCAGGCTGCGCGGGCGGTACTGGGCGGCGAGCTCGGCGAGCTCGGCCGGCGACGCGGCCTCCCACGTCATGCTGGTGATGCGATCGCGCGGCCGCAGGTGCGGCGCCGGATCGCGGTGGCAGTCCAGGCACCAGCTCATCGACAGCCGGTGGACCTGGTACACGGCGGCCATCTCGTCGACGCGGCCGTGACAGCTCACGCAGCCGATGCCGCGGTTGACGTGGATCGAGTGGTCGAAGTAGACGAAGTCGGGCAGCGAGTGCACGCGCTGCCAGCGGATCGGCCGGCCGGTCGCGGCGCTGTCGCGCACCAGCGCGAGCGTCGAGCTGTCGTTCCAGATCTGGGCATGGCAGCCCATGCAGCGCTCGGTGGCCGGCACGCCGGCGTACGGCGAGCGCTCGGCGTCCTCGTGGCAGTACAGGCAGTCGACCCCATCGTCGCGGACGTGGTGCCGGTGATCGAACCACACCGGCTGGAGCAGCGGGTCGCCGGCGCCGGTCGCGAACGGGGTCCGCGCATAGAGGATCGGGGTCGCGATCGCACCGGCGATCGCCACCGCGAGCGCGCCGAGCACGATGCGTGTCGCGGTGTTGGTCCACGGAGGGAACAGGGCGGCCATGGTCCATGTCGGCGTGGGGTGCGGCTGTGCAAATTGCATCCGACATGCCTTGCGAATCCTGCGCAGGGCCCCGGCCCGACCGCGCGCGGTGGCGCACCGTGACCAGAACGATGTGCGCCGGTGGCGCTCGGCCGTGATAGGAATCGACGATTGAAGGCCAGGACCAAGAAGCCCTCGCGGTCATCGCGGCGGCGCCCCGCGGAGGCGGAGGCGGAGGCGTCCGCGCGTGACGCGCCAGATCCAGCGCCGGACCCTGCACCGAACCCCTCCGGGCCGCCGGCCAGGACGGCCGCTCCGGACGCGCGGATCGAACCGCACCCACTCGCCGCGCGCAGCGCATTTCCGATCGTCGGCATCGGCGCGTCGGCCGGCGGCCTCGAGGCGCTCGAGCAGTTCTTGCGCAACGTGCCGGAGGGGAGCGACGCGGCCTTCGTCATCGTTCAGCATCAGGATCCCAACCGCCGCGGCATGCTGATCGAGCTGCTGCAGCGCACGACGCAGCTCCAGGTCCTCGAGGCTCGCGACGGCATGCGCGTCGAGCCGCAGCGGGTGTACGTGATCCCTCCCGGCAAGGACATGTCGCTGTTGCACGGCGCGCTGCATCTGCTGCCCCAGCCATCCAGTCCGGGCCGTGTGCTGCCGATCGACTTCTTCTTTCGATCGCTGGCGCAGGACCAGGGCGAGCGCAGCGTGGGCGTGATCCTGTCCGGCATGGGCACCGACGGCACGCTCGGCCTGCGCGCGATCAAGGAGGCCGCCGGCGTCGCGTTCGTGCAGTCGCCGGGCTCGGCGAAGTTCGACGGCATGCCGCGCAGCGCGATCGACGCCGGGCTCGCCGACGTGGTGCTGCCGGCCGACGAGCTGCCCCAGCGGATCCTGTCGTATCGCGACCACGCGACGTTCGCGTATCGCGACGGCGAGGCCCGCGCGCGCGACGCGCAGAGCGAGGTCGACCAGATCTGCGCGCTGCTCCGCGACTACTAGGGCAACGACTTCACGGTCTACAAGCGCAGCACGATCTACCGCCGGATCGAGCGCCGGATGGGGCTGCACCAGCTCCGCGACCACGCCCAGTACCTGCGGCTCCTGCACGAGCAGCCGCACGAGATCGAGGCCCTGTTCAACGAGCTCCTGATCGGGGTCACGAGCTTCTTTCGCGACCCGGCGGAGTGGGAGCGGCTGCGCCACGAGATCGTGCCGGCGCTGGTCATGCAGTGGACCGCGGGCGGCGTGGTGCGCGCCTGGGTGCCGGGGTGCTCGACCGGCGAGGAGGCGTACTCGCTCGCGATCGTGTTCCGCGAGGCGTTCGAGCCTGTCAAGACGCTGCGCAGCGTCAGCGTCCAGATCTTCGCGACCGACCTCGACCGCCAGGCGATCGAGAAGGCACGCGTCGGCCTGTACCCCGAGAACATCGCGGCCGACGTGTCGCCCGAGCAGCTGCGCCGGTTCTTCGTCCACGACGAGCGCGGCTACCGGGTCAGCAACGACATCCGCGAGATGGTCGTGTTCGCGCCCCAGAACGCCCTGGTCGATCCGCCGTTCACCAAGGTCGACGTGGTGTCGTGCCGGAACCTGATGATCTACCTCTCGGCGGACGTCCAGAAGCGGCTGATCCCGCTGTTTCACTACTGCCTCAACCCCGGCGGCGTGCTGTTCCTGGGCAGCGCGGAGACCGTCGGCAGCTTCACGAACCTGTTCGCGCCGCTCGACGGCAAGACCCGGCTGTATCGCCGGCTCGATCAGGCGGTGGCCCTGCCGGTCGAGGTCCAGTTCTCGTCGTTCGGCCGATCGACCGGCCACCGCGAGGAGCGCAGCAACCTTCCGCCGCCCAGGCAGGCGCCGCAGGACCTCCAGGGGCTGGTCGAGCGGCTGCTGATCCAGCGCTACGCCCCGGTCGGGATCCTGTGCAACACCAAGGGCGACGTGCTGTACATCAGCGGGCGCGCCGGCAAGTACCTCGAGCCCGCGGTGGGCAAGGCGAACCTCAACCTCGTCGCGATGGCGCGCGATGGCCTGCGCTACGAGCTGTCGCGCGCGTTCACGGCGGCGCTGCGCAAGGACCGTTCGGTCAGCGTGCGCGGGATCAAGGTCGGCACCAACGGACGCACGCAGCACGTGAACCTGAGCGTCCAGCGGCTCGTCGATCCCAGGGAGCTCAGCGGCACCGTGCTCGTGGTGATCACCGACCTCGACGCGCCGCCGAGCACGCCGAAGCAGCAGGCCGGTGCACGTGGTCCGCGCAACCCCCAGCTCGAGGACGAGCTCGAGCGCGCGCGCGAGCAGGTCCAGATCATCCGCGAGGAGATGCAGACCTCGCAGGAGGAGCTCAAGTCCAGCAACGAGGAGCTGCAGAGCACCAACGAGGAGCTGCAGAGCACCAACGAGGAGCTCACGACCTCCAAGGAGGAGATGCAGTCGCTGAACGAGGAGCTCCAGACGGTCAACCACGAGCTGCAGTCCAAGGTCGACGAGCTGTCGCGCTCGAACAACGACATGAAGAACCTGCTCAACAGCACCGACATCGCCACGCTGTTCCTCGACTCCGACCTGCGGGTCCGCCGGTTCACGACCGCGACGGCGCAGATCATCAAGCTGATCCCGGCCGACGTCGGTCGGCCGGTGACCGACATCGCCTCCGACCTGGACTACGCCAGGCTGGCGGACGACGCGCGCGAGGTGCTGCGCACCCTGATGTTCCAGGAGAAGCAGGCGGTCACGCACGACGGCCGCGCGTTCTCGGTGCGGATCCTGCCGTACCGGACGCTCGACAACGTGATCGACGGCGTGGTGATCACGTTCACCGACACCACGGCGGTGCGCGCGCTCGAGCGCGCGGCGCGCGAGCAGGCCGATCAACTGCGCCAGATGGCCGAGTCGCTGCCCCACCTGGTGTTCGGCGCGCGCGCCGACGGTGGGTTCGACGTCATCAGCCGCCAGTGGGTGGACTACACCGGCGTGCCGGATGTCCAGCAGCTGCAGTGGGGCTGGCTCGATCAGGTCCACACCGCGGACCGCGAGCGCGTGCGCGAGGAGTGGCGCACCTCGATCCGCGGCGGGACACGCCTGGACACCGAGCTGCGGATCCGCAGCGCCAGCGGCGCCTACCGCTGGTTCACCACCCGCGCCGTCCCGATCCGGGATGCCAGTGGTGCGGTTGTCCGCTGGTACGGCAGCAGCACCGATATCGACCAGCTCAAGCGCGCCGAGGATCGGCTCTCCGGCATGCTCGGATCGATCGGCGACGGCTTCCTCGCGGTCGACAAGGACCTCGTCGTCGTGGCCATGAACGCCAGCGCGGAGCGCATGCTGGGATGCCACGCGTCCGATATCGTCGGACATGCGCTGTTCAAGGCCCCCGCGGCGGTGCGCGAGATCGCGCAGCACTTCCCGCAGGCGCCGGTCGATGCCGAGCTTTCGCTCGACGGGGTGCACCACCTGGCGCGGATCCAGCGCGATCCGGAGGGCGAGTACCTGGTCGTCCTGCGCGTCGCGGGCTAGGAAGCCTGGGCATCGACCGGGGTGAGCAGCCTGCCGCGCAGCAGCAGCTGGCGGAGGTAGTCGGCCTGCTGGCGATGGGTCCGCTCCTTCTCGGCGAACCGCGCCCTCAGCTCGCCGGTCTCGTGCTGGGTCAGCCGGTGCGCGAGCGCGGCGCTCTCCTCGAGCGCGCGGACCGCCGCCCACAGCACGCGCTCGAGCTCCTCGCTCTGCTCGCGGAGCAGGCCGTCGAGGGTGAAGGCATGGCCGACGTGACAGCGGAAATGCTGGAACACGCCGGGCTGGGTCTCGGTCAACACGCCCTCGCAGACCGGGCACACGATATCGGCGCGGTGGCCGAGCTCGCTGCCTTCGAGCTGTCTCACCAGCGGTGTCGGCTCGGCCGTGGGGCCGGCCGGCGCGGCGACCAGCCGGGTGAGGAGTGCGGGCAGCTCGAGCGGGTGGACGACGTGATCGACCGCGACCCGCTCGATCACGTGGCGGGGCATGTCGGGCGCGATCGCAGTCGCCGGGTCCTGTACCACGCCGACGCCGCCGCGCGCCTTGATCGACATCATCCCCGCGGTGCCGCAGTCCTGATAGCCCGACAGCACCACGCCGATGACGCGCGCGCCGTACGCGGCCGCGGCGGTGCGGAACAGCACGTCGACCGCGGGGCGGTGGCCGTTGTCCTTGGGCCCGCGCACGACCTCGATCAGGCCCGGTCGCAGCTGGAGATGATTGTCCGGCGGCGCCACGTAGATCTTGCCGGGCTCGATGCGCTCGTCGTGCACCGGGTGGATCGCGGGCAGCGCGCCGCGCCGGCTCAGCAGCTCGGGCAGCACGCTGGCGTGGCCGGACGGCAGGTGAACGACCACGAACACCGATGCGGCGAGGTCCGCCGGCAGGTTGGCCACCACGTCGCGCAGCACCTCGATGCCACCGGCCGACGCGCCGATCGCGACGATGTCATGGTTCACGACATTCATGAGCGGTCAGTGCCCCGCGCCGGGCTCGGCCTGCCGGTTCCACCCGACCCGCCGGTGACGACAGTGAACTGTCGCTGATGTGTAGTTGCCATGACGTGCTCCTGTGTCGCGACAGGCCTCCCGGTCTCGGAAAGTCTTCTGGTCTCGGATTCGAGCAAGACCCGTGCGCGGGTCTCTCGCTCGTCGCGTCGCCGCGCTGCCGCCTCGCGGCCCGTCGCACCTTGCGATCGCGGTGAGCGATGGCGCACACGATGCTGGAATCCGGGACTATCGCCGGGAGATAGATTCATCGAGCGCATCTTGGCAGTCCAGCCATTCCGTGTTGGAGTGCCACCATGCTCGCCGCGGGTCCCTCCAAGCGTCGCGTCCTCATCGTCGACGATCATCCGGACTCCGCCGAGACGTCCTGCCTGCTGCTGTCGGTGCTCGGCTACCTGTGCTGTCCGGCGAGCACCGGCGCGCAGGCGCTTGCCGCGGCCGAGCAGTTCCGACCCGACGTGGTGATCTGCGATATCGGGCTTCCCGACATCAGCGGGTACGACGTCGCACGAACACTCCGGACGCGTCATGGCGCGGCGCTGTATCTCGCCGCGCTGACCGGCTGGGACGAGCCGGCGGATCGTGCGCGCTCGCTGGCGGCCGGCTTCGATCAGCACCTGGTCAAGCCGGCGAACCTGCAGGCGCTGCTCGCCGTCATGACCGCCGCGTTCCGGACCGCAGAAATTTCCATCGTCAGCTAACGCTGTGCTCGAACGCCACATGTGGCAGTCGCGCACGGTAAGTCGCGCGCCGCATCGTTCTTCGTTCTTGCCTGCTTGGCGCAGATGGCAATTCATGGTTGAATTTCGTTGGTCTATGCCCCAATACACAGCTGCGACGCTGCGGGTCGCGGCGGTGGGTGCAGGTGAGCCGTCGAGCATCGAGCACCTGCTCCGCGGCTTTCCGGATACAGCGAGCTTTGCTGTCGTGGTGTCGTCGCCGCTCACCCTCGATGCCGTGCGTACGGCGTCTCGCCTGCCGGTGGTGCCGGTCGCGGACGGCACCGCGATCGAGCCCGGCCGGATCTACGTCGTGCCAACCGATCGCGAGGTCCGGCTCGCCCGCGGCCGCCTCGTCGTCGGGGATGGCCATGGCAGCGGCAATGGCGTCACCGCGCTCGACACCATCCTCCGGTCGGTCGCCGACGAGCTCGGTCCCAACAGCATCGCGGTCGTGCTCGCGGGGCGCGGCGTCGATGGTGCGCTCGGGATCCAGCGGGTCAAGCAGGCCGACGGGTGGACGATCGCGCAGGACGCCGCCGGCGAGGCCAGCGAGATGCCGCGCGCCGCGATCGCGACCGGGTTCGTCGATCTGGTCCTGCCGATCGACGAGATCGCGCGGCGGCTGATGACCAGCGTCGCGCACGACGAGGTCGTCGATCTGGCGCCCGAGGACGCGGGCGTGCCCGAGGGCGCCGCCGATACGATGCGCGACATCCTCGCCCTGGTGCGCCTCCGATCGGGGCACGATTTCACCAGCTACAAGCGAGTCACGACGTACCGGCGCATCGCGCGCCGGAGGCAGGTCTGCGGGTGCGAGACGATCGCGGCGTATCATCAGTACCTCCGCGACCATCCCGGCGAGCTCGCCAGCCTGCTCCGCGACTTCCTGATCAGCGTGACGCAGTTCTTCCGCGAGCCGGCGACGTTCGAGTTCCTGGCGCGCGACGTCCTCCCCAGGCTGTTCTCCCACCGGAAGTCGAGCGACCAGCTCCGGATCTGGGTCGCCGGTTGTGCGACCGGCGAGGAGACCTACTCGCTCGGCATCCTCCTGCTCGAGCACGCCGAGCACGCCCGCGCGGTGCCGCAGATCCAGATCTTCGCGACCGACATCGACGAGCGAGCGCTGGCCACCGCGCGCCAGGGCTGCTACCCGCCCACGATCGCGGCCGACGTCAAGCCGGAGCGGCTGGGGCGGTTCTTCGTGCGCGAGAAAGGCCAGTACCGGGTCCACAAGGACCTGCGCGAGCTCGTGCTGTTCTCGCCTCACAACCTGCTGCGCGATCCACCGTTCTCGCGGATCGACCTGATCAGCTGCCGCAACGTGCTGATCTACCTCGATCGCGATGCCCAGAACCGCATCCTGAACAGCTTCCACTTCGCGGTGCGCCCCGACGGCCTGCTCGTGCTGGGCTCGTCGGAGTCCGCCGAGGGGTCGAGCACGTTCGCCACGCTCGATTCCAGGCACCGCGTGTTCGTGCGCCGCGCCGCGTCGCCGGGGCTGCGCGATGCGATCACGACCGCCGGCCGCTGGCATCCGCAGCCGCCCGGCGCGCCGATCGAGCGGCCCACGCCGGTGAGCGAGCTGCACTACCGGCTGATCGAGCAGTACGCGCCGCCGAGCATGCTGGTCAACGGCGACCTCGAGATCATCCACCTCAGCGAGCACGCGGGCCGCTACCTCGGGCTGGCCGGCGGCGAGCCGACCCGCCAGCTCCTGCGCCTCGTCCATCCCGCACTGCGGCTCGACCTGCGCACGGCGATCTACGCCGCGCGCCAGAAGGGCAGCGATGTGCGCACCGTCCGGTTCGACAACGATGGCCATGCCCGCGCGGTCGAGCTCCGCGTCCGCTCGATCGATCTGCCCGAGCTCGGCCACGGTGCCGTGCTGGTCATGCTCGCCGATCTCGAGCCCGAGCGGGTGCCGAGCCGGTCGCGGAGCCGTCGTCGATCGAGCCGGTCGTCCGCGAGATCGAGGACGAGCTGCACCGAACGCGCGACCGGCTGCGCGCCACGGTCGAGGAGTACGAGGCCTCGCTCGAGGAGCTCAAGGCGTCCAACGAGGAGCTCCAGGCGATCAACGAGGAGCTGCGGTCGGCGACCGAGGAGCTCGAGACCAGCACACGAGCTCAAGCGCAAGGTCGACGAGATCAGCCACGCCAACTCGGACCTCCAGAACCTGATGACGTCGACCGACATCGGCGTCGTGTTCCTCGATCGCGAGCTCAACATCAAGCGGTTCACGCCCAGGGCCCAGGACCTGTTCAACGTGATCCCGTCGGACATCGGCCGGCCGCTGGTCCACCTCACCCACCGCCTCGACTGCGACTACCTGTGGGAGATGACGCAGTCGGTGCTGCAGACCCTGCGCTCGGTCGAGCGCGAGGTGCGCAGCCGCGATGGCCGGTGCTACCTGGCGCGCTGGCTGCCGTACCGCTCGATCGAGGACCGGATCGAGGGCGTCGTGTTGACGTTTGTCGACGTGACCGATCTGCGCGACGCGGTCGCCGCCCGGCGCCGCAGCGAGGAGGCGCTGCTGCAGGTCGAGGAGCGCCTGCGCGTCGCGCTGCGCTCGGCCCCGCTCGTGATCCTCGGGTTCGACGCGCTGGTCGGCCCGGGCAGCGATGCGCTGGTCGCGACCTGGGGCTTCGTCATGGGCCGCGAGCTGGATCCCCACGAGCGCACGGCGCTGACCATGTTCGCGCCCGGCCACGGCGATCGCCTGCGCGCGAGCGTGCGCGAGGTGGTCACGCAGCGCGCGGGCCAGCGCGCCGAGCTCGACCTGGTGATCGGCGACGCGACCCACACCTTCGACGTCCGGATCGAGCCGACGGCATTCGGCGCGACCGCGGTCGGGTTCGACATCACACCGAGCAAGCTCGCCGAGGCCTCGCTGCGCGACGCCGGCCGGCGCAAGGACGAGTTCCTCGCCACGCTGTCGCACGAGCTGCGCAACCCGCTCGCGCCGCTGCAGGTCGCGCTCGACGTGGCGCGCCTGACCGACGACGATCCCGCGCAGCGCGCGCACAGCCTGTCGATCATGGAGCGCCAGGTCGGGATGCTCACGACGCTGGTCAACGAGCTGCTCGACCTGTCGCGGATCACGCAGGGCAAGATCGTGCTGGAGCGCTCACCCGTCAGCCTGGCGCACGTGCTGGAGAGCGCGCTGATCGCGACGCGTCCGAAGATCGATGACGCCAAGCACGAGCTCCGGATCGAGCTCCCCGACAAGCAGATCGAGGTCGATGGCGACTTCCGCAGGCTGGTCCAGGTGTTCACCAACCTGTTGTCGAACGCTGCGAAATACACGCCGCCGGGCGGTCACATCGGACTGACGGTCGTGCTGGAGGATCACAAGGTGGCCGTGCGCGTGCAGGACGATGGACTGGGAATCGCGCCGGACATGCTGCCGCGGATCTTCGAAATCTTCGTGCAGTCGCGCGACGCGCGAGGGCGCTCGCAGGGCGGCCTCGGGATCGGCCTCAGCCTCGTACGCCGTCTGATCGAGCTGCACGGCGGCTCGGTCCGGGCTGTGAGCGACGGGCGCGGTCGGGGGAGCGAGTTCGTCGTCGAGCTGCCGCTCAGAAATGGACGCGCATGACCGCAGCCAGCATTCCGTTCAGCGATGCCAAGTACGCCCACCGGGTGCTCGTGGTCGACGATTATCCAGATTCGGCAGAGGCGACCTGCATGCTGTTCACGCGGCTGGGCCACTGCTGCCGGCAGGCGACCAGCGGGGCGCGCGCGCTCGATGAAGCCGACGCGTTCCATCCCGACGTCGTGCTGCTCGACATCGGGCTGCCCGATCTCAGCGGGTACGAGGTCGCGCGCGCGCTGCGCCAGCTCCATGGCCGCGAGATCTACCTCGCGGCGCTCACCGGATGGGGCCAGCCCGAGGACCGGGCGCGCGCGATCGGCGCCGGCTTCGATCAGCACATCCTCAAGCCGGCGACCGCGAGCATCCTGCGCGAGGTGATCCGCGCCGCCGAGCGCAGTCGCGAGGAGAACGGGCTGCCACCGCTCCAGGACCGCGAGGGGTAACTCACCGATTCCTCGTCGGGGATGATATCCTGCGGCGGATGGCGCTTCGCTACGTCGTCCTGGACTTCGACGGTACCTGCACGCAGATCGAGGCCGCGTACGGCGGCTTCCTCGCGAGCTACTGCGCGATCCTCGAGGACGCCAACGCCATCGCGCGCGGCGGCCTGGCGACGGCGTGGCGGGCGGCGATCGACGAGGTGCGCGCGGCGTCGCCGAACGCGGGGTGGACGCTGTTCGACGCGCCGTCGACCGCACCCGCGGCCGCCGACCCCTACATCCTCGCCAGCGAGGCCACCGCGCTGCTCCAGCGCCAGCGCGAGATCGCCGACGTCCCGGCCGACGCCTACAAGCGGGCGTACCTGTCCAACCCCGCGCCGTGGCGGCCGGAGGTGCCCGAGGTGCTGGCGGCGCTCGTCGAGCGCGGCCTCAAGGTCGGCTTCGTGTCGAACTCGGACCGCTTCGCGATCGAGATGCGCCTGGGCGACCTGCTCCACGCCGACCGCAAGCTGCGCAGCAAGCTCGTCGTGTGCGGCAACGCCGCCAAGTACCGCGTCGCCGAGCTGCCGATCGGCGCGACCGGCCCGGGCGCCGCCCACCGCGCGCGGTTCGAGGAGCTCGACGGCGCGCTGCGCGTCGACGGCGTCGCGCGGCCGATCTACCTGCGCCGCGGCTCGTACTTCGAGGCGCTGTGCGGGCTGTGGAGCGACCTCGGCGCCCGCGACTTTCCGGCCGCCGAGACCCTGGTGTGCGGCGACGTCTGGGAGCTCGATCTCGCGATGCCGCGCGCGCTCGGCGCCGCGGTCCACCTGCTCCGCCGCACGCCGCCGTTCGAGACCTACCCGTACGAGCTCGCGCAGCTGCCCGCCAGGGACGTCAGCAAGGACCTCCGCGGCCTCGTCGACCACGTCGACCGGCTGCGCAAGAAGCGGTGACGACCTCGCTATCGGCCCGCCGTCGGGCTGGCGTTCGCGCCGCGCGGCCAGGCGCCTCCGCGGTCGCGCTGCGGCTGCGCGAGCTCGGATCGCGGCGGCGGCGCCGGTGTGCTCGTGCTCGCTGCGGGCCTGCTCGCGCGGCGCCGCCGGAGCCGCCGCACGTGATTCTGGCGGCTTGGTCGCCCGCGCCGGGGCCATAGACCCGCCGCGTGACCGGAGCGTTGCAACCCAACACCATTCCCATCATCGCGCCATCATCGAGGACTTCATGAGACATCCAGGGATCACGATCGGGGTTGCCGCGCTGGCCGCCAGCGCTCTTGCCGGTACCGCCCACGCCTTCTGCGGCTTCTACGTCAGCGGCTCGGGCGAGAAGATGTTCAACGACGCGACCCAGGTCGTGCTGATGCGGCAGGGCACGCGGACCGTGCTGTCGATGCAGAACGACTACAAGGGACCGCTCGAGGACTTCGCGATGGTGGTCCCGGTGCCGGTCGTGCTCCACGAGCCCGACGTCAAGACCCTGCCCAGGACCGTGTTCGAGCACACCGAGGCGCTCGGCTCGCCGCGGCTGGTCGAGTACTGGGAGCAGGACCCGTGTCCGATGCCGGTCAAGGGCGAGTTCGACGACCGGATGCGCGCGGCGGGGGCTGGTGCCCCGGCCCCCAGCGCCGACATGGCGGCGCGCGAGGAGAAGCAGTCGGTCCGGATCGAGGCCAGGTTCGACGTCGGCGAGTACAAGATCCTGATCCTGTCGGCGACCGACTCGGCCGGCCTCGAGACCTGGCTGCGCCAGAACCACTACCGGATCCCGCCGGGCGCCGAGCCGCTGCTGCGGCCCTACGTCGAGGGCGGCTCGAAGTTCTTCGTCGCCAAGGTCGACCCCAAGAAGGTCGCGATGCAGGACGGCCACGCCGCGCTGTCGCCGCTCCGCTTCCACTACGACAGCGAGGACTTCGCGCTGCCGATCCGGCTCGGCATGGCCAACTCGTCGGGCAAGCAGGACCTGATCGTCAACGTCATCTCCGCCGACAAGCGCTACGAGGTCGCGAACTACAAGAACGTCTTCATCCCGACGAACTTCGACGTCAAGCCCGCCGTCAAGACCCGGTTCGCCGAGTTCTACGCCGCGCTGTTCGACAAGACGGTCGAGGCCAACCCGGGCGCGGTGGTCACCGAGTACGCGTGGACCGCGGTCCCCAACTACCACTGCGATCCGTGCACCGATGCCGACATCTCCAACCCCGATCTGATGACGCTCGGCGGCGACGTCGTCGGCGGCGCGGTCGCGCGGGGCCAGTTCGTGCTGACCCGGCTGCACGCGCGCTACGGCAGGACCGACATGAAGGACGACCTCAGGTTCCGCGAGGCCAGGCCGGTCACCGGCGGCCGCGAGATGTGGTCCAAGAACGGCATCGAGTACGGCGCGGTGCCGTCGCCGCAGAACTACTTCCAGGCGCGCTACGCGATCCGCCACGCGTGGACCGGCCCGATCAAGTGCCAGAACCCGGTGCGCAACGTCTGGGGCGGCCCGCCCGACGGCAACTACCAGCCGACGATCGCCGCGAACAAGCTCGCATTCGCGCCGCGCGGCCAGCTCGAGATCGCCAGCGTGGTCAAGCGCGACCTGTGGGAGATCGGCCTCAAGCGGGGCAGCGCGCCCGGCGGCGGCAAGTTCGCGACGCCGCCGATCAAGAAGCTGCAGGGCCTCGGGCTCGCGGGGCTGCTCGGCGCGCTCGCAGTGCTTCTGGTATTCTGGCGGCGCCGCCGGGGGAGCTAGGCATGCGCGCGCTGGTCAGCATCGTGGGAGTCTCGCTCGCCGCGGCCGCGTGCGGCGGCCAGGGCGGCGCGCGCCCCGAGGCCACGTCGATCCCGCCGGCGATCGCGGCGCGGCTGCCGCGCGTGCCCGGCGAGTACGCGCCGAGCCTGGTCGCGATCGACGAGGGCAGCGAGTCGGCGGGGGGCGGGGCCCCGCGTGGGATCGATCGGGCCGTGGCCCACGATCCGTCGGACGTCAGCGACGGCGGCATGCTGTCCGACGTCGACAGCTGCGCGACCTGCCACCCCGACGCCGCGGCGCAGTGGTCGACCAGCGCGCACTCGTTCGCCTCGTTCGGCAACCCGATCTACCGCGTCAACGTCGAGCAGCAGCGCACCCTGCTCGGCAAGCCGGCGAGCCAGCACTGCGGCGGCTGCCACGACATGCCGCTCATGATCGACGGCCTCATGACCTCCGCCGACGCCATCCCGGCCGCCGATCTGCGCGCCCACTCCGGCGTGACCTGCCGGCTGTGCCACGGCATCCAGAGCACGGCCAAGGACGGCAACGGCAGCTATGTCTGGTCGCGCGCGCCGATCGAGGCGCCCAGCCTCGGCGATGCCGCGTCGATCGCGCGCCACAAGGCGCAGACCTCCGTCGCGCGGCTCGGCACCGAGCTGTGCGTCGGCTGCCACCGCGGCTTCCTGTCGGCGGACATGAACATGCCGGTGCACCTGTCGGGGCTCGACGAGCCCGGCATGTGGCGCAACTCCGCCTGGACCGGCAACGGCACCGGCCGCGTCGACAAGGTCGACAAGAAGACCTGCATCGACTGCCACATGGAGCGCGAGCCGGCGTCGCCCGGCGAATCCGGCGCCAAGGCCGGCACGATCGCCTCGCATCGCTTCCTCGGCGGCCACACCTGGATGGCCGCCATGCGTGGCGACGGCGAGCACCTGCGGCGGCTGCAGGCCAAGCTCGAGGGCGCGGCCTCGATCGATGTCGCCGGGGCGCGGATCCGCGAGCCCGACGACGGCGACGCGCGCTGGCTCTTGCCCGCCGACGGCGCGGCCAGCGCCGCCCTCGCCGCGATCCCGCCCGGCACGCGCCTCGATCTCGACGTCGTGATCCGCAACCTGCTCGTCGGCCACCGCTTCCCCGGCGGCGTGCTCGACATCCAGGACACCTGGATCGAGGTCGAGGTCGCCGACGCGCACGGCCGCCGGCTCGCCGCGTCCGGCCTCGGCCACGACCGCGACGCCGCCGATCAGGACGCCCACGTGCTGCGCACCCTCGTCGTCGACGAGCGCGGCGACGTGCTCGAGGAGCACGAGATGGCCAGGTTCCGCACCCAGATCGCCACCCAGACCCTCGCGCCGCGCGAGGCCCAGGCGATCCGCTACGCGCTCGACGTGCCCGCCGGGCTCACCGCCGCCGACCTGCCGCTCACCGTGACCGCGCGGCTCCGCCACCGCAGCCGCACCCTCGCGATGCAGCACG
>VBLP01000105.1:0-13992 GCA_005887925.1 Deltaproteobacteria bacterium
CCGCCGCGTGAAGCCCCGCGATCTCGGCGTCCGGCAGTGCAGGGCGAAACACCGGCGCGGACCACACGATGTGGTCCCGGATGAGGTCGAGGTACTTCTCGTTCCGGCTGAACAGCGGCAGGAAGTACACCTTCCAGTGCGGCAGCCGTTTCTCGAGGTACTTGATGGCCTGCCTCAGCGTTGTCCCCGAGGCGATGATGTCATCGACCAGAAGGATCAACTTGGAGCTGGGTGCCTCTGATGGTTCCTTCATCACGGGCTGCCCGTTTGCTTGCCTGGCCCGCTTCATCGGCTTCGTCGCCACCACCCGCGACTCGATGCCCGCTACGACGCCGGCATTGACACTGTTGTCGAAGAAGTTGCCATCCTTGTTGTGCCGATCCGCCCATAGCGACAGCACGGGAGTCGAGGTGAACAGGTGGCGTCCGAGCAGGTCGGCATAGACGAGCCCGCCGTTGGAGATACCGAGGACGGCCTGCGGAACGAATCGCCCGTCGTTGACCACGTCGCGAAGCCGCTGGACGACGACCTCCAGCCGCCGCCAGTATTCTGCCCAGGGCATGACGCCCGGGCTCCTCTCCTCGTCTTCGCCGTCTTCGCCGCCGATGACACCCGGCAACTCGACGCGCAGGTTCGGAAGGACGGTGAAGACCAGGCTGTCGGAGCGGGGGCCACCGAGCGCCTTTGCTACCATGGCGGCGATGTCATCGATTGCCTTTCGCGGCCCGGTGTAGAGCGGCGAGTAGTCGACGCAGCGGTACTCCTTGATGTCGAAGGGCAGCTCCGTTCCCGACTGCCGCAGCAGGATGGTCGTGGAGCGCCGCAGCGCGTAGCGGATGCCGAGCTCCAGGAACACGTTCGGATTGAGCCCCGTCACGTCCACCACACAGATGTCGGCCTCCGCGAGGTGGCGGATCAGCTCCCGCGTGATGGCGCCCGGGCTGCGATTGTCGATCTCCCGGATGATCTCGACGTCGTCTCCGAGGACGCGGCGCAGGGCCGGACAGATGATGTCCTGATAGATGAAGTCGGACTCTACCCTGCCACCCTTGTACTCCTCGTGGTTACCGGACGGCATCATGATGAAGGCGATCCGGGTGCCCGCGCCGGCCTTGGAACCTTGGTGCATCGACACGCAGCCTCCTCTTACGCAGCTATTCCATGCAGAAGCATGACTTGAACCCCGGAGTATACGCCCTGGGATGCCGCGGCGTCCGGTGCGCTGCCTCCTACCGATGGCTGCGGAGCCGGGCGTTGAGGGCGTCGCCGAGGGCGTTGGTGATCGGGCCGGGCACGCCGGAGCCGACGGGCTTGCCGTCGACGACGACGAGCGGGGTGACGTCGTTGGCGGTGCCGCACAGGAAGACCTCGTCGGCGCGGCGCAGCTCGTCGAGGGTGACGGCGTCCTCGCGGACGGTGAGCTTGCGCTCGGCGGCGCAGGTCAGGACGACCTTGCGGGTGACGCTGGGCAGGATGCGGTGGCCGAGGGGGTGGGTGCGCAGGACGCCGTCGATCACGGCGATGATGGTGGACGAGGCGCCCTCGGTGACGACGCCGTCGCGGTGCATGATGGCCTCGAACGCACCGGCGTCGACGGCGGCCTGGCGGGCGAGGACGGAGCCGACGAGGTTGATGGTCTTCCAGTCGCAGCGCATCCAGCGCAGGTCGTCGTGGGTGATCGCCCTGGCGCCGCTCTGCTGGAGGTCGCGGCGCGGCGTGAGGCGCGTGGCGCTGACGTAGACGCCCGGCGGGGTGCCGGGAGGCGGGAAGGCATGGACGCGCGGGGCGACGCCGCGGGTGACCTGGAGGTAGAGGAAGGCGTCGCCGGTGGTGAGGTCGTTGTCACGCAGCAGGCGATCGCAGATCGCGGGGAACTCGGCGACCCGCCCGGCGCCGAAGTCGATGCGGAGGCCGAGCAGGCCATCTACCATCCGGTCGGCATGGGCCTGCCACTCGAAGAGCCGGCCGTCGACGGATCGGAGGCCTTCGTAGATGCCGTCGCCGAACACGAAGCCGCGATCGTCGACGGAGACCAGGGCGCGCTCGCGGGGGACGAATTCACCATTGAGGTAGACGGTGGTCATATGGCTCCCGGAGACCATGCCAGAGAACCATGGTCGATACGAAGTGTCCCGTGCGTGTCCCGGGTTGTCACACCGGGAGCGCGCAGCCGGTGAGATGCGCGGCCGCGGAGACGGGGTGCACGGTCGGACGGGCCGGTGTACAACCCCGCCATGCGAATCACCACCGCTCTGCTCACCGTCGCTGCGCTCGCGTTCGCCGGCTCTCCGAGCCGCGCGGACCGGTCGGAGGCCACCTCGCCCGTGATCGGCAAGACGGCCCCGGACTTCACCTTGAAGGACCTCACCGGCAAGGAGGTCAAGCTGGCCTCGTTCAAGGGCAAGGTCGTCGTGCTCGAGTGGTTCAACCCGGGCTGCCCGTTCGTCAAGCGGTCGCACACGGTCGGCTCGCTGGTCGATACGGCCAAGCGCCACATGAAGGACGGCGTGGTCTGGCTGGCGGTCAACAGCGGCTCGGCCGGCAAGCAGGGCGCCGACGCGGCGATGAACGGCGAGGCGGCCAGGAGCTGGTCGATCCCCAACCCGATCCTGCGCGACGAGACGGGGTCGGTCGGCAAGGCGTACGGCGCGACCAACACGCCGAACATGTTCGTGATCGACAAGACCGGCACGGTGGTCTACGCCGGCGCGATCGACAACTCACCCGACGGCGAGGGCAAGTCGCCGCAGGGCGGCAAGCTGATCAACTACGTCGACGCGGCGCTCGACGACGTCGCCACGGGCCGCGCGGTCAAGACCGCCGTGACCCGGCCGTACGGCTGCAGCGTCAAGTATGGCTCGTGAGCTGACCGCGATCGCGCTGGCGATGGCATGCGCCTGCGGCCGGAGCGATCCGCCGAGCGCCACCCCGCCGGAGGCCAAGCCGCTCGCCGGCAAGGCGTTCTACCGCGTCGACGCGGCGCCGGCGGCCGCCTGCGCGCACGGCGCGATCTGCGAGGCCCACCTGGTCCTGACGGCGCTCGGCACGTACCACGTCAACAAGGACTATCCGTTCAAGTTCGTGGCCGACGCGGCGGCGACGCCGGTCGACGGCGAGGGCCGGTTCGCGCTCGGCGACGCCAGGCACGGAACGCTGACCGTGACGTTCACGCCGGCGGCCCAGGGGCCGGCCCGGCTGGTGGGCACGTTCAAGCTCAGCGTGTGCAACGACGACACCTGCGAGATCGAGACGCCGAGGATCGAGCTCGCCGTCCCGGTGAGCTGACGCGGGCCGCCTTCGACGGCCAGCGCGCGACCGCGTTCCGTGGGCCTCGCGTCGCGGCTGACCGCACGAACGAGTATAACCGCGCCATGGCCGTCGACCGTGCGCCGCTTCTCGACCGCAGGTTCCTCGATGGGCTCGATACGCTGGCCGCGCGCCCGGCGCCGCCGGCGCTGCACGCGAACCAGCTCGATGCGCCGATCCGGCCCGGCTCGCGGCTGACCGCGCGGACCGCGATCGAGCTGTTCGACGCCCAGGCGGCGAGCCGGCACCTCGACTTCGCGGCCCGCGCGCTGCGCGCCCGCAACGAGGGGTTCTACACGATCGGCTCGTCGGGCCACGAGGGCAACGCGGCGGTCGCGGCGGCGCTGCGGCCGACCGATCCGGCGTTCCTGCACTATCGCTCGGGCGCGTTCTTCGTCGCGCGGGCGCACCAGGTGCCGGGGCAGACGCCGCTGCTCGACGTGCTGCTCGGGCTGTGCGCGAGCAGCGACGAGCCGATCGCCGGCGGCCGCCACAAGGTGTTCGGCAGCCATCCGCTCGCGATCCCGCCGCAGACCTCGACGATCGCATCGCAGCTGCCCAAGGCGGTCGGCGCGGCGGTGGCGCTCGACCGCGCGGCGCGGCTGGGGATTGATCCCGCTTCGCCGATCGCCAGCTCGATGCGGGCGCCGCACGACGCGATCATCGTGTGCACGTTCGGCGACGCCTCGGCGAACCACTCGACGGCGACCGGCGCGATCAACACGGCGGCGTGGACCGGGTACCAGCACCTCCCGGTGCCGATCCTGTTCGTGTGCGAGGACAACGGCATCGGGATCAGCGTCCGCACGCCGGCGGGCTGGATCGCGAGCAACTTCGCCAGCCGCAGCGGCCTGCACTACGTGTGGGGCGACGGGCTCGATCTGCCGCACGCCTACGACGCGGCGTGCGCGGCGGTCGACCACGTGCGGACGACGCGGCGCCCGGCGTTCCTCCACCTGCGCGTGGTGCGCCTGCTCGGCCACGCTGGCTCGGATGTGGAACAGAGCTACCGGCCGCTGCCGGAGATCGAGGCCGACGAGGCGGCGGACCCGGTGCTGGCGACGGCGCGGCTGCTCGTCGAGTCCGGCGCGCGGACGGTCGACCAGGTGCGCTGGCAGTACGAGGACCTCCGCGCCCGGGTCGCGGCGCTCGCCGACGAGGCCGCCCGCCGGCCCCGGCTGGCGTCGGCCGCCGAGGTGATGGCGCCGCTGGCGCCCCGCGACGCAGCGGCGATCGCCGAGGAGGTCGCCCGGCCGGCGCCGCCCGAGGCGCGCGCGGCGCTGTGGGACGGCAAGCTGCCCGAGCACGAGCGGGCCGGTCACCTCGCGGTCCACATCAACCGCGCGCTCGGCGATCTGCTGGCGAAGTACCCCGAGCTGATCGCCTTCGGCGAGGACGTGGCGAGGAAGGGCGGCGTCTACAACGTCACCGCCGAGCTGTCACGGCGCGCCGGCGTGGGCCGCGTGTTCAACACCGTGCTCGACGAGCAGAGCATCCTCGGCCTGGCGATCGGCGCCGGCCACCTCGGCCTGCTGGCGATCCCCGAGATCCAGTACCTGGCGTACGTGCACAACGCCGAGGACCAGCTGCGCGGCGAGGCGGCGTCGCTGCAGTTCTTCTCGAACGGCCAGTTCAGGAACCCGATGGTGGTGCGGATCGCGGGCTATGCCTACCAGAAGGGCTTCGGCGGCCACTTCCACAACGACAACTCGGTGGCGGCGCTGCGCGACATCCCGGGGATCGTGATCGCATCGCCGGCGCGCGGCGACGACGCGGCCGCGCTGCTGCGGACCTGCGTCGCGGCGGCCCGCCGGTGCGGCTCGGTGTGCGTGTTCCTCGAGCCGATCGCGCTGTACATGACGCGCGACCTGCACGAGCCCAACGACGGGCTGTGGACACAGGTCTACGACCCCGACGCGCCTCCGGTGCCGATCGGCAGCGCGCGCACGCACGGCGACGGCAAGGACCTGCTGATCGTCTCGTTCGCCAACGGGCTGTGGATGAGCCTTCGGGTCGCGCGCCGGCTCGAGCGCGATCACGGCGTGGCGTGCCGCGTACTCGATCTGCGGTGGCTCTCGCCGCTGCCGGTCGACGACCTGATGCGCGAGGCCGCCGCGGTCGGCCGCGTCCTGATCGTCGACGAGACCCGGCGCACCGGCGGCGTGTCCGAGGGCGTGATCGCGGCCCTGATCGACCGCGGGTTCCCCGGGCCGATCGCGCGCGTCGCGTCGGCCGACAGCTACGTCCCGCTCGGCGCCGCCGCCAACCACGTGCTGGTGTCCGAGGCCGAGATCGAGCGCGCCGCCCTGGCGCTGTGCGGCCCGCGCCGCGTCGCGAGCGTCGCGCCGTGATGCGGCTCCGGGCACTGGTGGTGTGTCCCGGACGCGGCTCGTACGCGCGCGCGCAGCTCGGCAGGCTGCCGGACGGGCATCCGGTCGTCGCGGCGCTCGATCAGCTCCGCGTACGGCTCGGCCGGCTCTCGATCTCGGCGCTCGACCGCGCGCCCGAGTACACGCCGCGGCTCCACGTCGCCGGCGAGCACGCGTCGCTCCTGACCTTCGCGTCCACGGCGGTCGACCTCGCCGCGATCGATCGCGACCGGATCGACATCGTCGGCGTCACCGGCAACTCGCTCGGGTTCTACACGGCGCTGTACGCCGCCGGGGCGCTCGACCTCGACGGCGCGGCGCGGCTGATCGAGACGCTGGGCCACTACCAGGCCGACAACGTCATCGGCGGCCAGCTGATGTACCCGCTGGTCGACGACGACTGGCGACCCTCGCCGGCCTACGCGGCGGCGGTCGCTGCCGCGCTCGCTCACCCCGGCGTCCACGTCTCGATCCGGCTCGGCGGCACGATCGTGCTCGGCGTCGACGCCGACGGCCTGGCCCACGCCCGCCGCGTGCTGCCTCCGATCGAGCGCGGCGGCATGCGCTATCCGACCCAGCTGCCGTCGCACTCGGCATTCCATACACCGCTGATGGCCGCGACCGGCGAGCGCGCCCGCGCCGAGCTCGCCGACCTCGCGATGCGGTCCCCGGCGACCACGCTGATCGGCGGCGACGCCGTCGTGCATCGCCCGTGGACCAGCCCGGCCGCGCTGTGGTCGTACACGCTCGGCCGACAGATCGTCGAGCCGTTCGACTTCGAGCGCGCCCTCGCGACGGCCGTCGGCGAGCTCGCTCCCGACGTGATCGTCCTGCCGGGCCCCGGCGACTCGCTCGGCGGGCCCGTCGCCCAGATCCTGATCGGCCGGCGCTGGCGCGGCCTGCGCGACCGGGCCAGCTTCCTGGCGATGCAGGCGAGCGACCGGCCGGTCATGCTGGCGATGGCGCGGCCCGAGCAGCGCGCCCGCGTCGTCTAGACGCCGCCGATCGCAGGTCGCTGCGCGACGCCCCGAGCGTGGCGGGACGGCGCCGGTACACCGCTGTTCCGCCGGCGGTGGCGCTCGTGCATCGCCGCTGCTCGACGGCCGGCGGGGCGGCGACGGACACGCTACGCTGCGCGGCATGAGGGTGTGTTCGACAGGTCTGCTCGTGGTCGGTTCGCTGGTCGGCTGGATGCTCGGTGGGGACGCGCACGCCGACGACGAGGTGGCGTACGAGCCGCCCGATTTCATGAAGGAGGCGCCGCCGCTGCCGGCGGGAGTCGACGCGGGCGCGGTGTGGCGGCTCGATCTGGTCGAGGCGCTGCGGCTGGCGATGCACCAGAACCTCGGGATCGCGATCGAGCGCCAGTCGCTGCAGATCGCGCGCCTCGGCATCGGGGTCGTGCGCGGGGCGTTCGAGCCCCAGCTCACGCTGTCGGCGGACCACAGCCGCGCGGATAGCCCGCCGGAGACGCTGCAGGCCGGCGGGGTCGGCGAGATCGTGACGTCGACCAGCCAGGACTGGACCGTGGCGATCGCGCAGCGGCTCGAGACCGGCACGCGGCTCGAGCTCGACTTCTTCAACAACCGCTCGCGGTCGACGGCCGGCACGGCGGTCGAGCCGCTGAACTACCGTTCGGCGCTCTCCTTGTCGGTGACCCAGCCGCTGTTGCGCGGGTTCTCCACCGATCTCGTGGTGCCCCGGATCGACGTGCTGCGCGCCGAGCTCGGCTCGGAGCGCGAGCGCCAGCAGCTGATGGTCGCCGCGGTCGACATCGTCGAGCGCACCGAGGACGCGTACTGGGATGTCGTGCAGGCACTGTATCGCTACGACCTGCAGCGGCGCTCGCGGCAGCGCGCCGAGGACCAGCTGGCGCTGACCCATCGCCAGATCGACGCGGGGCTGCTGCCGCCGTCGGACCTGATCGCGGCCGAGAGCACGCTGGCGAGCCGCAGGCTGCAGCTGCTGCAGGCCGAGCAGGAGATCGAGGCGGCGTCGGACCGGCTGCGCGCCATCCTCAACCTGCCGCGCGAGCAGTGGTCGCGGCCGATCCTGCCGGTCGACGCGCCGCGGTTCGTCGCCGGGACCAGGCGCGCCGAGGACATGCTCGCGATCGCGCTCGCCAACCGGCCCGAG
Organism: Deltaproteobacteria bacterium; assembly: GCA_005887925.1. Taxonomy (GTDB): domain Bacteria; phylum Myxococcota_A; class Polyangia; order Haliangiales; family Haliangiaceae; genus JABFXX01. The sequence continues at coordinate 7,812 of VBLP01000105.1, forward strand.
CTCGCCCAGCTCGACATCGATCTGCGCGCCGAGGCGCTCTCCGTCCGCAAAGCGGACAACGACAGGCTGCCGCAGATCGACCTCCGGGTCACCGGCTCGCTGCTCGGTCAGGACGCGACCTACGGCGGCGCGCTCGACGAGCTCCGCCGGGCCGATGCGCACGGCTACAGCGTGCTGGTCAACCTGGTCTGGACGCCGCTCGGCCGGGCCGCCCGCGCCGCCGCCGAGATCGAGCGCGCCCGGCTGCGCACGGCGGCGCTGGTCCGCGAGCAGGCGGTGCAGGGCGTGTGGCTCGCGGTGCGCGACGCGGTCCGCACCCAGCGCAGCGCGGCGCTGCAGGTCGCGGCGGCGGCGCGGTTCCGCGCGCTGGCGGCCGAGAGCCTCGAGGTCGAGCAGCGCAAGTTCCTGAACAGCACGTCGTCGAACTTCATCGTCGCGCAGCGCCAGGAGGAGCTGGCGGGCGCGCAGCTCGCCGAGCTGACGGCGGTGCTCGGCCACAAGAAGGCGACCGCGGCCCTCCTGCGCGCGACCGGCCGGCTGCTCGCGGAGCGCGGCATCGAGCTCGACGTCCGCCGGTAGCCCGCTGCTTCGGGCGTCACTCGGCGTGCAGCGCCTCGATCGGATCGAGCCGCGCGGCGCGCACCGCCGGGTAGAGCCCCGACGCGACGCCGACGGCGATCGACACGCCGAGCGACAGCGCGATCGACCACGTGGTCACGACCGTGGGCCAGTCGGCGTAGGCGGCGACGCCGCGCGAGATGCCCAGGCCCAGCGCGACGCCGAGCAGGCCGCCGAGCATCGCGAGCGAGAACGCGGTGACCAGGAACTGGAACCGGATGTCGGCGCGGCGCGCCCCGACCGCGCGGCGCACGCCGATCTCGCGGGTCTGCTCGAGCACCGAGGCCAGCATGATGTTCATGATGCCGATGCCGCCGACCAGCAGCGAGATGCCCGCGATCAGCCCCATGACGAGGTTGAACAGCTGCTGGGTCTGCTTGCTGTGCTGGAGCAGCGCCTCGGGCACGACGATGTCGTAGTCGCGCGCGCCGCCGTGCAGCCGGTCGAGCAAGGTCGCGACGACGGCGCTGGTCTCGCCCGCGGGCGCCCCGGGCGCCAGGCGCACGACGATCTCGCCGAGCGGCGACTTCAGCGGATCGTGATCGAGCTTGCGCAGCGCGGTGGTGAACGGCAGGTAGATCGCGTGCTCGGTCGACGACACCGCGACGCCCTGGACCTCGCTCGCCGAGCTCGCCTCGGCGGCGAGCACGCCGATCACCTCGAACCACACGTCGTTGATCTTGACGTCCTTGCCGAGCGCCGGGTCGGCGCCGAACAGATCGCGGCGGATCGCGGCACCGATCACGGCGACCTGCGCGTGGTGCGCCTCGTCGGCGGCGTCGATGAACCGACCCTCGCGCAGCGCGAACGGCGTGACCTCGCGGTGGCGGTGGCCGACGCCGTAGACCTGGCCCTCGGTCTTGGTGCCCGCGGCGATGATCTTGTAGGCGTCGATCTCGATGCGCGGCGCGGCGAACGCGACGCCGGGCACGGCCTCCTGGATCGCCTCGACATCGCGCTCGGACAGCCCGATCGACTTCTTGCGGATCTCGGCGAGCTCGGCCGGCTTGAACGTGCGCGCGCGGATCACGACGTTGCGCGTGCCGAGCCGATCGATCAGCGCGAGCGCCTGGGTCTCGGCGCCGGCCCCGATCGACAGCATGGCGATCACGGCGCCGACGCCGAACATCATGCCGAGCATGGTCAGCGCCGTGCGCAGCTTGTGCTCGGCGAGGCTGCCCAGCGCGGTGGTGAACGCGTCGACCACCCCCCTCATCGCGCGCGCTCCGCCTGGGCCGAGCCGCTGCCGCTGCCGAGCTGGTCGCGGTCGTGGGTCGGATCGCGGAGCGCGATCACGTCGCCCTCGGCGAGCCCCTTTGCGATCACGACGCGCCCCGAGGTGGCCGGGCCGAGCTCGACGACGGCCGGCTCGAACCCCGCCGCGGTCCTGCGGTACACCACGTTCTTGCTGTCGCGGTTGATCACCGCCTCGCGCGGCACGACGAGCGCGTCCTGCTGATCGAGCACCAGCGCGGCGCGCACGCGCTGGCCGGGCTTCATCGCCTCGCGGTCGGTGGCGGCGAGCCGGACCACCACGCCGAAGTACTGGACCGGCGAGCCCTGCTGGCGCGGCTGCGCGAGCCGGTCGACGCTCTTGATCTTGCCGGGGTAGACGTGCTCGGGTCGCGCCTCGATCACGACCTCGGCCGGCTGGTTCTCGGCCAGACCGCTGCCGTCGATCTCGAGCACGTAGACCTGGGCCTCCATGTCGTCGAGCACCGGGATCTGGGCGACGGGCTGGCCCGGCCACATCGAGTCACCGGGCTTGGGCAGCGGGCTGAGCCAGCCGCGCTCGAGCACGACGATCCCGTCGCTCGGCGCGACGATCTCCATGCTGCTGAGCGCGGCCTGGGCGTGCGCGATCGCGAGCTCGGCCTTCTGGCGCTCGACGCCGACCACCGCGGCGTTGGACCGCGCGAGCCGGCCCTCGATCTGCTTGGCGCTCTCGGCGTGCACCTGCTTGGCCGCGGCGAGGTGCTCGTCGATCTCGGACTCGATGATCTGGTTGCGCGAGAAGATCGTCTGATCCTTCGACTGGAACCTGCGCGTCTGCTCGAGCTCGTCGCGGGCGAGCATCGCGTCGGTGTTGCGGCCGGCGACCGCGGCGCCGGACTTGATCGACTCCTCGCGCAGCCGCGCGCTCGCCGACGCCAGATCGGACTTGCCGTCGCGCAGCTGCTTCTCCGGCTCGCTCGGATCGAAGCGCACCACGACGTCGCCCTTCTTGACCAGCGTGCCGTCGGGGACCAGCCACGCGATCTTCATCGGCCCCATCCGGCCGGTGCCGCGCGGCGTGAGCAGCCGGGTCGCGTTGACCGCGCGCAGGTTGCCCTCGGCGGTCACCCGGCGCACGAAGCTGTGCTTGCCGACGGTGTAGGTCGCGACATCGTCGCGCCGCACGCCCGCGCCGCGCAGCACGCGCGCGGTGGCCAGGCCGAGCGCGGCGAGCACGGCGAGCGCGATCACGGCCCGCTTCACGGCGCCCCCGGATCGCTGCGCGACACCCGATCGCCGGGGGCGAGGCCGGACACGACCTCGATCCTCGTCGGCGTGCGCCGCCCGAGCCCGAGCCGCACGCGCTCGAGGTCGCCGCCGGCCTTGCGGTACGCGACCGGGCCGCCGGGCGTGACGAACACCGCGTCCGCCGGGACCTGCACGACCCCGCGCAGGTGCTCGGTCTCGACCTGGCCGCGGAACCGCATCCCCGGGCGCAGCGACACCTTCGTCGCGTCGATCGCGACCTTGAGCTTCACGATCTTGCTCGGATCGGTGTTCGACTTGGCCTGCACGCTCGCCGCGATCGAGGTGACCGTGCCGTGAAGCTGGACGTCGGGCATCGCATCGAGCCGGAGCACGACGCTCTGGTGCTCGGCGAGCCGCGCCATGTCGACCTCGTCGACCTGGCCGCTGCCGGCCATCTGACCGAGCCCGACGATCTGCATCACGTCCTCCATGCGCCACACGCTGTCGCCGAGCTTGTGCTTCTCGCCCTGCTCGTTGGCGGGGTAGACGATCGTGCCGGCGCGCGGCGCGGTCACCTGCATGCTCGCGATCGTGTGCTCGAGCGTGGCGACCCGCTGGCGCGCGTAGCTCGCCTTCTCGGTCAGCCGCTGGATCTCCTCGGCGCTGGACCGCTGGACCTGCGCGGCGTGCTGCCGGGCGGCCTCGAGCCCGAGCTGGGCGGACTGCTCGTCGAGCTGGACCTCGCGCTGCGCGACCGAGGCGACCAGGTCCGCCGGCGCATCGGTCTTGAGCGTGGCCTTGTGCAGGCCGGCCTCGGCCTCGGCGATCTTGAGCTCGTCATCGCGCCGCGCCAGCTGCGCATCGTCGCGCCGCTTGTCGAGCTTCTTCTGCGCCGCCTCGGCCTCGTTCTTCATGTTCTCGAGCTCGCGGATCTGATCGGACGCGTCGAACCCGATCACCGGATCGCCGGGCTTCACCTCCTGACCCTCGGGGGCCAGGCTCGCGATCTTGAAGTTCCAGACCCCGGGCAACGGCGGCGGCTTGATGTCGGTCGAGTCGACCGCCTCGAGCGCGCCGCTGACCTCGACGCCGACCACCAGGTCGTCGCGCACGACCTCGGCGAACACGGGCTCGCCGGCGCCGTGGTGGCAGCCGAGCCAGGACGCGGCGACCGCGGCGAGCACGAGCCGGCTCACGGCGCGCCTCCCACGGCGACGACATCGCCGGCCGCGACACCGGACTCGCCAGCCGGACGCGCACGTGCCCCGGCCCGCCCGGCTCGGCCGCGAGGATCGCGCCGCGCGGCACGATGACCGCGTTCGGCACCCGCCGGGGATCGAGCTCGACCTTGACCGACATGCCCGGCCGCATCCGGGTGGCCTCGGTCGTGCCGACCGCGAGCTCGACGGTGAACCCCCGCCGCAGCGAGGTCTCGCCCTTGCTGCGCGCGACCGGCGTGACGGCCTTGATCGTGCACGGCACCGGATCGCCCGGGTAGGCGTCGAGCGTGCAGCGCCCGGCCATGCCGGCCGCGACCCGGCCGTCGTCGACGTCGCTGAGCTCGGCGCGGACCTCCATCGCCTGGTCCAGCGCCGGCAGCGAGGCGACCGTCATCCCCGGCAGCGCGAAGTCGCCGGCGCGGAACTTGCGGCCCTGCCATGGATAGTCCTCGACGACGAGCACGCCATCGCGCGGCGCGATGAGCACGAGGTCCGCGATCGTCTTCTCGGCGGCCGCGATCGCGTTGCGCGTCTTGTCGAGATCGATCTGCTTGACCCGCAGCTCGAGCGCGGCCTCGTCGCGCTGCGCCGCGAGATCGTGCGCCGACTTGTCGAACGCGACCTCCGCGCGCCGCTTCTCGAGCTGGCGCTCCTGCGCGTCGCGGCCCGCGAGGAGGTCGGCCGGGACGCCCGCGCGCACCCCGGCCTTGTCGAGCGCGATCTGGTGCTGGCGCACCGCGGTCGCCTTGCTCTCCGTCTCGATCGCGCCGAGGTCCTGGGCCGCGCGCAGCGCCATCTCGGCCTCGAGCACCGCGAGGTGCTTCTCGGCGAGCTGCGCGGTGAACGTCGAGTTGTCGAACTCGAGCACGCGGTCGCCGGCCTTGACCGGCGCGCCGTCGTCGGCGATCCACCGGATCGTCAGCTGCCACGTGTCGGTGCGCGGCACGGTGAGGCCGAGCGCGCTCGCGGCGCGGACCTCGCCGGTCAGCAGCTGGCGATCGACGATATCCCCGCGGGTGAGCGCGACGGTGCGCACCGGCTCGCCGGCCGGCCGGGCGAGCTCGCCGCGGCACGCCGCGCAGCCGATCGCGCACACCAGCCAGCGCTTCACGCGGCACCCGCCGTGCGTCCGTCGTACGCGATCTCGCTGCCCTTGCCGTCGGCGATGATCCGTCCGTCGAAGATCCGGATCGCCCGCGGACAGCGCGCCGCGATCGCCGGCTCGTGGGTCACGATCAGGATCGTGTGGCGGTCGTCGTGCAGCTTGTGGAGCAGCGCCATGATGTCCTCGGTCGTCGTCGAGTCGAGGTTACCGGTCGGCTCGTCGCACAGAAGCAGCGACGGCTCGGTCACCAGCGCGCGCGCGATCGCAGTGCGCTGGCGCTGGCCGCCCGACAGCTGGTACGGCTTGTGGTGCAGCCGGTTCGCCAGGCCCACGCGGGCGAGCGCCTCGGCCGCCCGCCGGCTGCGCTCGCGCGCCGGGATGCCGCGGTACACCAGCGGCAGCGCGACGTTGACCAGCGCGGTCGCGCGGTGCAGCAGCTGGAAGCTCTGGAACACGAACCCGATCTGGCGGTTGCGCACCCGGGCGCGGTCGTCGTCGGACAGGTCCTGCACGTCGCGGCCGGCGAGGCGGTACTGGCCGCGCGACGGCGTGTCGAGGCAGCCCAGGATGTTGAGCAGCGTCGACTTGCCCGAGCCCGACGACCCCACGATCGCCACCATCTCGCCCGCCTCGATCGCGAACGACACCCCGTCGAGCGCCGCGATCCGCTCCTCGCCCATCTGGTAATAGCGCGCCACGTCGCGCAGCTCGATCAGCATCGCCACCCCGGCCAGCCTAACCGGGAAGCCGCGGCGACGCCAACCCGCTCCGGCCC
>VBLP01000105.1:14051-31776 GCA_005887925.1 Deltaproteobacteria bacterium
CAGGTGCATGCCGGTGCCGCCCTCTCGATCCTGCTGATCTCGACGGTGGCCCACGCCGATCGCGTCGTCGGATTCCGCGTCCGCGGCCACTCGAAGGTCACCCCGCGCACGGTCGAGCGGCTCAGCCACGTGGCGGTCGGCGACGACGTCCAGCCGCGCGACCTGCCGCAGATCCAGGCAGCCCTCCTGTCGAGCGAGCTGTTCGAGTCGATCGACGTGACGCTCGAACCCGGGGCCGGCGGCGTGGTCGTGATCGCGACCGCCGACGACAAGCACTCGTGGATCGCCGCGCCGACCGTGTACGTCCTGCCCGGCAACCGCGCGGTCGGCCTGGGGTTCGCCGAGAACGACTTCCGCGGCGAGGACGAGAAGATCCTGCTGTACGGCCAGCTCGGCACCCGCGACAGCTTCTTCTTCGGCACCTTCCTCGAGCCGCAGATCGGAGAAACGCCGCTGTTCGCGCGGTTCGATGTCTACCCGAGCTTTCGCGTCAACGACGAGTACGACAACAGCGCGCGCTCGGCGACGATCGTGCGCACGTCGACCGAGACCTACCTCGACGCCGCCGTGCTCGGCGGTTATCGCTTCGCGTGGTGGCTCGCGACCGACCTGCGGCTGCGCGGCGCGCGGCTGCGCTTCGCACACCTCGCTCGACGCTCGCGCGCATCGCTACGGCGTGTCGTCGGGCCCGTTCGCGGTGCTCTACACCAACGTCGCGCTGCCGCCGGTCTCGACCTACCGCTACGCGGTGGCTGCCCTGCGCGGCGGCTACGCCTGGCGGCTGGCCGGCGAGCAGGAGCTCCAGCTGCGCGCACTGACCGGCGCCGGCTGGCACATGCCGTTCCGCCAGGAGCTGACCCTGGGCGGTGCGAGCGACATGCGCGGCTATGCGTTCCACCAGCTGCGCGGCGACACCGAGGCCGTGGCGCGCGCCGAGTACTCGATCCCGCTGTTTCTGTGGCAGCCGCTCGCGTTCCGCGCGCTCGGCTTCTTCGACTCCGGCTACATCGCGCTGCGCCACGCCGCGGGCAACACGCAGCGCGACTACCTCCCCGCCGAGCACGGCGGCTGGTTCCGCAACGCGTTCGGCGCGGGCCTGCGGATCTACGTCAAGTCGATCGTGCTGCCGCTGGTCGGCTTCGACGTCGGCTATGGCCTCGAAGACGGCGCGTTCCAGATCTACTTCGAGCTCGGCCTGACGGACTTCTGATGACCGACATCGCGATCATCGGCGTCGGGCTCGTCACGGCGCGTGGCAGCGTGCACGACCTCGCGGGCGACGCATCGCCGCCCGTGCCGATGCCATGGCACCCCGCGCGGCGATATCGCCCGTTGCGCGGGATCCACGCCGCCGGCCGCGCGCGCCTCATCGCCGCCATGCAGGCCGCGCTCGCCGAGTGCGGCGGCACCGGGCCGATCCTCGCGGCCTCGTGCAACGGCGCCGCCGCGACCTGGCGCACCGACGACTGGCGAGCGAGCTTCGACCTCGGCCACGAGCTCGGCGGCGGCCCGGTCGCAAGCGCCGCCTGTGCCTCGGGGATGCATGCGCTGTACCTCGCGCGCCAGCTGATCGCCGCCGGTGCGTCCGAGATCCGCGTGGTCGCCGCCGACATCGTCACCCCACCGTCCCATGACAACTTCGAGTCGCTGCGCCTGCTGTCCGACGACCCCGCCCCGTTCCAGCCCGACGCGAGCGGCTTTCTGCTCGGCGAGGCGGCCGTCGCGCTGCGCCTGGTGCTCGCCGCTCACGCGCCCGACGCCCCCCGGCTGATCGGTCCGGTCCTCGGACACGATCTCGACGGCGACGACGGCATCGCCCGCGCCCTGCACGCGCTGCGCGCACTGGCCGCCTCGCCAGCGCGGCCATCCGAGCCGATCGGAGGTGACCTCGCGGACCGCGCCGAGCTCGCCGCGCACATTGCATCGGACAAACCCTCCTCACCCGGGCGGGCCCTGTCATCGCAACCATCCGCGCGGATCGGCGCCGACCTCGTGATCGGTCAGGGCACCGGACCCGCCGAGTTCGATCGCCTCGAGCTCGCCGCGATCGCCGCGCACCTCGCGCCGGACGTACCGCTCGCGACGGCGCTGCCCGGCTTCGGCCACGCGCTCGGTGCGTCGAGCCTGCTCTCGGTCGCGCTCGCGGTGCTGTCTCGCGATTCGGAGATCGCGGCGCTGGCCGCGTCGCATTCCACGGCGCTCGACGGCCGGCCGCTCGGCGCTCGACGGTCGCGCCGCACCGTCGTGGTGTGCCGCGCGCTCGGCGGCGCCTGCGGCGCATGCCTGATCGGCGATGCGGCACCCCCGCTGCCGGCTCTGCGTGTCACACCGGCAGGACCGCAGACCGAACCCGGCGCGGCTCTCGGTGAGCCTTCGCCGTCGACATCGCCCGGCGATGCGTCGTCCGCGTCCCGCGCCGGCGCCGAGCGAGCGTGGCGGCCGCCGTCGAAGCTGCCGCCGTTTCGCGATCCCGTGCTGCGGGCGATCGCCGCTGCCGCCGGGGCCCACCGCCCCGCCGTGCCCCCCGATCTGGTGATCGTCACGCTCGAGGCGCCGCTGCCGCCGTCGGCGCGGATCGGCCGGCGGATCTTGCCGACCAGCGTGCTGGAGATGACACCCGGCCAGCTGCCCCAGCTGATCGCACGCGCGTGGGGCTATCCCGGCCCGGCGCTGTGCCTGGTCGGCGGCGATCCCGCGCCCCTCCTCGCCGCCTGCCGCGCCACCCACGATCGCGTGTATCGCGTCGCGATCCGCGGTATGGATGACCGAGATGTCGAGTGGGACGCGTGATGCGATGCTCGCCGGCCGCCGCGTGCTGGTCACCGGCGGCTCGGGTGGCATCGGCCGCGGCATCTGCGAGGTGATGGCGCGCGAGGGCGCCCGCGTCGCGTTCACCTATCACGGCAATGCCGACGCCGCCGAGGCCACCCTCGCCGCCGTGCGCGGCCACGGCGACGGCCTCGCGATCCAGGCCGACCTGCGCGAGCGCGACGCCGCGACCCGCATCGCCGCCCAGGTCGACGCCGCGTGGGGCGGCCTCGACGCGCTCGTCAACAACGCCGCCGTCAGCGAGGCCGTGCCGTTCATCCTGCTCGATGACGACCAGTGGGACGACGTGATCGCGCTCAACATCACCGCCGTGTTCCGGCTGTGCCGGGCCGTCGTGCGCAGCATGGTCCGGCAGAAGTTCGGACGGATCGTCAACATCGGCTCGATCGCCGGCACGCGATCGATCGCCAGCCCCGTCCACTACGCCGCCAGCAAGGGCGCGATCGAGGGTATGACCCGCAGCCTCGCCCACGAGCTCGGCCGCTACGGCATCCTGACCAATTGCATCTCGGCTGGAATCTTCGAGGGCGGCCTGCGCTCAACGATTCCGGAGCACCACCAGAAGCGCTACATCGACGCCTGCGCGCTCGGCCGGATCGGCCAGCCCGGCGAGTGCGGCGAGCTCGCCGCCTGGCTGGCCTCGCCCCGCAACACCTACCTCAACGGCGCCGTGATCGTCCTCGACGGCGGCACGCTCGCCTGACCGGGCGCCCGGACCGTCGCGAGCGCCGCGGTGCGTGGGCCGCGAGCGCCTGGGCGCCGTCACCGCGCCTCCGACGGCGCGATCCGCGTCCCCGCGGCCGGCGGAACACACGCCGCGCCAGATCTGACTGCCGGCGATTCACTGCAGCAAATTTGCCCGCATGTCACGCGAGCACAACTTGCCAGCCTTTGAGGAAGCCTGGGCGCAGGCGATGAGACTAGGATGTGCGGATGCAGCCGGTACCTGCCAAGCGTGACCGCGACGCCGCCTTCTTCGGTTTCACGCGGTCGATCTGTCCGAGCTGTAAGAAAGTCCTCGACGCGCACATCGTGCTGCGCGGCGGCCAGGTGTTCCTCCAGAAGAAGTGCCCGAGCCACGGCCCCTTCGAGGTGCTGATCTCGTCGGACGCCGACTACTACCTGCGATCGCTGACCTACACCAAGCCCGGCACCTACCCGCTCGCGTTCGAGACCGCCGTCGAGCACGGCTGCCCGTCGGACTGCGGCCTGTGCGAGGACCACCTCCAGCACACCTGCTCGCCGATCTTCGAGATCAACGACAAGTGCGATCTCACCTGCCCGGTCTGCATCGTGCGCAACCAGCAGGGCTACTCGATCTCGATGGACCACTTCCGGCAGGGCGTCGACAAGCTGATGGCCAAGGAAGGCGAGCTGCCGACCCTGATCCTGTCCGGCGGCGAGCCCACCCTGCACCCGCAGTTCTTCGACTTCATCGACTACTGCCTCCGCGGTCCGCACGCCGGACACATCAAGCGCGTGCTGATCTCCACCCACGGTAAGAAGCTCGCCCGCGACCCCAGATTCGCCGAGAAGTTCAAGGCCAGCGGCGCCTACGCCTCGCTCCAGTTCGACACCCTCAAGCCCGGCGTCTATCCCAAGCTGCGCGGCGTCGAGCTGATCGACCAGAAGATGAAGGCGATCGAGGTCATCCGCGAGCTCGACATCCCGACCGTCCTGGTCCCGACCATCTCCAAGGGCGACAACTCCGACGAGCTCGGCGACCTGATCAACTTCGGCGTCGAGCTGCCGCAGTGCTCGAGCATCGTGATACAGCCCATGGCCCACACCGGCGACGGCGGCGACGGCTTCCACGCCACCCCCACCGGCCATCGCCTCACCATGCCCGAGGTCCACGAGCTGATCGAGCGCGGCACCGGCTGGCTCAAGAAGGAGCACTTCCACCCCGTCCCGTGCTCCCACCCCAGCTGCTACACCGCGACCTACCTGTTCCGCATGAACGACGGCCGCTACCTGCCGCTGCCCGAGTTCGTCGACGTCCGCCAGTACCTCGACGCCATGGTCAACCAGACCATCATCCGCACCGACGACAAGCTCGAGCGCATGATCCTCGACTCGATCACGAGCCTGTGGTCGGCGACCAAGATCGGCGAGGACAACCAGGTCATCCTCGACTCGCTCAAGGGCTTCCTCAGCGACACCTTCAACTCGCGCAACCCGCTCACCGTCGCCGAGATCGAGCGCCGCACCGAGACCCGCGCCAAGGCGATCTTCATCCACGCCTTCATGGACCCCTGGGACCTCGACGTCGCGCGGCTCAAGAAGTGCTGCACCCACTACGTCATGCCCGACGGCCGCCTCATGCCCGGCTGCTCGTACAACAACCTCTACCGCCACAAGGACCCGCGGTTCTTCCCCCGCGCCGAGCCCGTCTCCCCCGAGCCGGTCCGCCTCGACGACGGCCATCGCCGCCTCCCCGTGATCTCGTGACCGCGGCGCCCATGGCGAACACCCGCGTCGACATCGACGCGCTCCGCCAGCTGATCGTCGACGCCGCCCCCGATCCCGCCCTCGCCGAGCCCGTCCTTCACTGCGACCCCGACACCCTGCTCGACACGCTGATCCCGTTCTCCTCGGTGATCGTCCTCGGCGTGATCGTCGCCGTCGAGGACACCTACCGCATCGCCGTCACCAAGCCGATGATCGTCCAGGCCCTCACCGGCGGCGCGACCCTGCACAAGCTCGCGCGGATGATCGAAGCCGCGCGGTGACGGGTCGGCCTTCCCGGCGATCTGCCGCGCGCTACGGGCCGACGCGACGCGGCCGTTGCACGTCCCACCTGTTTCCGAAAGTCGCACGGATCCCGTAACCCCCCGCGTCCTTGCTGATACGATCGGGCTGTGCACCGTCTCGGGGAGCTGCTGGTCATCGAACACGTGCTGCCACCAGCGGCACGCGACGCTGCCGTGGCGCGCACGGCGGTCACCGGCGAACGCATCGGATCGGCGGCGATCGCATGTGGTGCCAGCGCAGACCGCGTGTCCATGGTGCTGGCACGTCAGCATGGTGTGTTGGCCGCGCGCGATCATCAGCTGTCCTCGATCCCGGCGCCGCTGCGAGCGCTGCTGCCCGAGGACGATGCGCGCCGGTTGTGTGCGGTACCGTTGCGCGTGGCTCCCGGGACGAGGGAGGTGATCATCGCCGTTCGCGATCCGAGCGATCCCGCCGTGGCGGCCGAGCTCACGCGGATCACTGGCATGGAAGTGCGCGTGGCGGTGGCTGCCGAGCTGCGATTGCGTCAGGCGCTCGATGTCGTGTACGGCGCTGCGACCGCCGACAATCCGCTGCTGCCGCGGATGGCAACCCAGGTCAAGCAGCCCGAGGCCGCGCGCATGCTGGCCGAGCTCGGCGCAGCGTCGGACCGAGGCTGGCGCGCGGGGCGGACGTGGCGCAGGCTCGTCGAGCGCGTACTGGTAGTCGGTCTGGTCGTGTCGCTGATCGGCGTGTACGCATCGCATCGCCGGCGCGCGAAGCCCGGCGCGTCTGCGACCCGGGCGATCGTCGAGCCGCGCGCGACCCCAGACCGCGCCGGCCGGCTCGATCCGGCGCTGGAGGCATTTCGCAACCGGATCCTGCGCTGCCGCGAAGAGATCGAGCGCTGTCTGTCCGATTGCGAACGCGGCGCGAGCCCCGCGCGCGCGGCCGGCTGCGACGACGAGTGCAACAAGGTCGCGTGCGCAGACGCGATGACGCAGTCCCCGGACGGCGGGGCCCGGCCAGGGCCGCGGGGCTCGACGCCGTAGCCATGGTGCAGCCCACGACCAGCGGACGGTTCGGCGAGCTCCTCGTGAGCGCGGGCCTCGTGGACGAGGCGCAGATCACCGTCGCGAAGGCCCGCTGCCCGGATGCGCGGATCGCCTCCGCGCTCATCCTCGTGGATGCGATCGCTCCCGAGGTCGTCAATCGCGCGCTCGCGCAGCAGCATGGGCTGACTCCCCTCAAGCTGTCCGCACTCGACCACAGCGATCCGGAAGCGCGCGCGCTCATTCCGGCGCCACTCGCGCGCCGTCTTCATGCGGTCGCCATCGCGGTGATGACCACGGGCGCCGGCCGCACGCTGCTGGTCGCGATGCGCGATCCAAGCGACCTGTCCGCGATCGACGAGCTGACGTTCGCCGCGGGCATGAAGATCGATGCTCGGGTTGTCCCCGAGATCTACCTGCAGGCTGCGCTCGAGCGCGACCGCGGACCGGCGGACGGTGACGTGGCCCCGGCGAGCACCGCCGCGATCCCACCCGAGCCGAGCCCGCCCGGCACCGGCCCGGGTCGAGCCGATCGATTCGCGTCCGCAGCGCAGCAAGGAACGGATTCACCGCACGGCGAGGTTCCCGCTCGTGGGGGACCCGGCGCAGCGAGCGAGCCTGCGTCGATGCTGCGCAGCCGCATGCCGTCGATGCGTCCGGCCGGTGGGACGGCGCCGGCGGTTGCGACGGTGCCCGTCGGCCCCGATCCCTACGCCCCAACGGTCGTCGGACGCGTGCTCGGGTACGCGTTCAAGGCGGCGGTCCTCGCAGCGCTGATCGCGGGAGGCGCCTACGGCTACCGGACGTGCTTCCGGGGCAACACGCAGGCGGTCGGAACGCACTTCGAGTCGAAGTCGCTCGGCATCGCGATCGACTTTCCCGACATCGGCTGGCGCGTCGCGCCGGCGGTGGCCAAGAAGATCCGTTCCGCGCGCGCCGAGTACTTCTACCGCGGTAACGCGCCCGAGTTCCCGATCGTCGGGATGGTGCTCGTGCGCAGCCCGGACAGCGCTACCGGGCTGCACGCCGCCGCGTCCGCCGCCGAGGCGCTGCTTGGTACCATCATCCACAACCCGAAACTGCGCGGGTGCACAGCCTCGGACGCGCGACCGGACGCGGTCATGTGCGTCACGACCGGCACGCTCGAGCTGTTCGGCATGGTGAAGAGTGTTGTTGCGGTCGTCGAAGTGCACGCATGGGTGATGGGCCCAGACGTCATCGCGGCTGCCATGATCCAACCCGACAAGACTACGACCGAGACCAAACAGATCCTCGGATCGATCGTGGGCCGCTGACCAGCAGTCGTCGGGGGGGGCTCGCAGTGCGGCGGGGCGCCACGGCGCAGGTAATTCTGCATGAGCGAGCGAACCTCAAGCGGGTTCTTCGCCAGGATCTGAGCCGCGATTTGCTCCAAGGCGGTCATGGAGTTCCCAGAGTTCTTCGACAGCATACGATGCTTTCAGGCGCTGCGAGGGAACGAAGTACGGAGCTACCAACTCCAAGATCTTTTCAGGGCTTGAGCAGTCGACGCCGGGCTCCTCGGCGAGAGCCTGCAGAATCCTCAGCGCATCCCTGAAATCCACGTCGTCGCGCCACGCCATGAGCTTGAGCGCCAAGAGATGCGGCAGCGCTACCGTCCGAACAGTGATCTTGCGAGCAGCGCAGCGACGGACGTTCGTCACACGACGAGGCGAGCTGGCGGGGCGGAACACCTGCGCGCTGCGCTCGTCAGCGCCGGGCCGGATGCGCGCTATGGGGCGCGCTTGCGCGGGCTGGTTCCCGTCCAGCGCTTGAACGCGCGAGAAAACGCGCTCGGCTCGGAGAAGCCGACTAGGTACGCAGTCTCGTTCACGGATGCGTTCCGCGCGTTCAGGTAGTGCAGGGCCATCCTGTGACGTAGCTCGTCGAGCACTCGCTCGTAACTGACATGCTCGGCCTTCAATCGGCGATACAGCGTCTGACGACTCACGCCCAGCTTTCGAGCAATTCGCTCGATGCAAGGTTCGGTGGTGTGCAGGATCGGAATCAGGAGATTCTCGACCCGGCACCGCGTGGTCGTCGCTCGATCCGACATCCAGTCGTCCGCCATGAGGATCGCGTTGCGATCGCTAGCGAACACCGTCGGCAGGCCGAGGACGCGCTCGTACTCGGCGTGGTGGGTCGGCGCGGGGTGAGTGACGTGGACCCGCGTCGCGAACGGCTTGCCGGAGCTTCCGAGCTTGCGCGCGCCGCAGACGACGCGGGCGAAGCCCACCTCGATGAGCTCGGGGAAGCTATTGGGGTTCGTGCGCGCGTCGACGATCCAGGTTCCGCCGTGGTCTCGCGCGATCTGGAAGCGAGCGCCGGGCGCGACGCCGTCCACCTCGATCAGGCCGATGACCGAGAGCGCGGATCGCTCGAGCGCTTCACCGTAGTGCAGCGCGAGGGCGGGATCACCGGTGAGCTCGATGCTAGCGGTCATCACAGCCTGGTAGCGCCCGAGCGGGATGCGGCCGTCGAGATCGGCGAGCTCCTCGATCGAGGTCTGCGAGCGCTCGCAGAGCTCGTCCAGGCTAGCGCCGCGCGAGACTGCGAACTCGATCAGGCCTTTTGCGTGACTGACTCCGACGGTGGGACCTGGAGTCATGCGTTTGAGCTCAGCGGTCATTCGAGTTCGCCGCCATCCTCGCTACGATCGTGGCCTGAGGAGGTTTTCGATGATCAAGTTCCTGACGATTTTGACAATGATCGTGATGGCCACTGCCCCGGCGACCGCCGGCCCAGCGCCCGAGCTCGTCGCGATGGGCAAGTCGATGGCAGGCACGTGGAGCTGCAAGGGGCAGGGTCTGGGCCGCGACGGAAAGCTCACCGACATGACAGCCACGACGACGTGGACGGTCGAGATGGACGGCTGGTGGCTGCACGAGCGGTTCGGCGCGAAGATCGGCGCCGAGATCGGTCACTCGTACGATGGCTACATCTCGCTCGACCAGCGATCGAAGAAATGGCGACGCGTGATGGTGGTCGGCGGAGGCGGCTGGAACACCGGTGAGACGACGTCGGTCGCGGCCTGTGGCGCGGCGCCGAACGGCTGCAGGATGGACTGGGAGCTGTCGGCCCACAGCATGATGGGGGAGTTCCTGGTTCGGGATCATGTCGATGCGACCGACCTCAAGAGCGGCCTGAAGGGATGGGGGGAGCTGTCGAGGGACAACGGCAAGACCTGGATGAAGGCCTACGAGCTGACCTGCACCAGGTAGCGCGATGTCGGGAGTCTGACGTGCGGCCGTGCGGCGCAAAGCCGTTTGCGACGAACGACGATCCGCGGGGGGCGAGCGGCGATCCGGGTGGATGAGTGACCTCCCGGAGGCTCACCTCCTCCGTGTAGTGACGCGCAGTGTCCTCTGATATCGTCGAGTGATGCGTCCTTCGGGCACCCCGGCGCCGCGATGCTTCGCGCGCATCCTTGGAGCACGGCGCGTGCGGGTCACGCTCGGCGGTTGTCTCGTGGCAAGCCTGATCCTGTGGCACAACGCGAAGACGTCGTACCCGCTGCTGATCGGCCGCTTGATGTTCGTGGGGATGATCGAGTTGCTGGTGTTCGGGTTGTTCGAGCGCTGGCCGGCGCGTCTGCCTCGCTGGCTCGCGCGCTGGGCGCTGCAGGTCGTGGGGGTGGCGGTCGCGGTGCCGCTCGCCGTGTTCCTGGCGTACGTGGTCACGTCGCTCGGTGACCCGCCGTTCTGGCACGACAAGGAGCGCATGGCCGGCTATGCGAACATGGCCTCGTTTAGTCTGATCCTGGCGCCGTGGATCGCGGTGTCGGCCCGGGTGCAGCAGATCAACGGCGCGGCGCGCAGCCAGGCACTGGCGTTCGAGCTGGAGCGCTGCGAGCTCGAGCGCAAGGCGCTTGATGCCCGTCTGCGGCTGCTCCAGGCACAGGTCGAACCGCATTTCCTGTTCAACACGCTGGCCAACGTGCGCGAGCTGGTGGACTCCGGTTCGCCGCAGGCGTCCACGGTGCTGGGCAGCTTGATCGCCTACCTGCGCGCGGCCGTGCCTCGGCTGCACGAGCCGGCGACCACGCTGGGCCAGGAGCTCGAGCTGGTGCGCGCGTATCTGGAAGTGATGCACATGCGGATGCCCGACCGCATGGCGTACGCGCTCCACGTCGACGAGGCGACGCTGACGCTGCACTGCCCGCCGATGACGCTGTTGACGCTCGTCGAGAACGCCGTGCGCCATGGCATCGATCCGAGCGAGGACGGCGGCCGGATCGAGATCCGCGTGGTCGAGCGCGACGGTCGGTGCCGGGCGCAAGTCGTCGACACCGGCGTCGGGTTGCGGCGCCACGGGCGCTCCGGGCTGGGCACCGGTCTGTCGACGCTGCGCGAACGCTTGCAGCTGACGTTCGGAGAGAGCGTCCAGCTCCGCCTCGATGCGCTCGCGCCGCATGGCGTGAGCGCCGAGTTGGAGTTCCCGGCGCGCCGGAGCCCGGCATGACGGCGCGAGCTCCGACGGCGTTGATCGCCGACGACGAGCCTCTGCTGCGCAAGGGGCTGATCCGGCTGCTGGCGCAGGCCTGGCCCGAGCTGAGCGTGATCGCGCAGGCGCGCAACGGTCGCGAGGCGGTCGAGCAGTTCGAGGCACAGCAGCCCGACATGTGCTTCCTCGACGTGCACATGCCGGGGCTGTCGGGGGTGGAGGCGGCGCGCTACATGGCAGGCCGCGCGCACCTGGTCTTCGTGACGGCGTTCGACCGCTACGCCGTGCAGGCCTTCGAGCAGGGCGCGCTCGACTACGTGGTGAAGCCGGTGGAGGCGGCGCGCCTGACCAACACCGTGGCGCGCCTGCAGGAGCGGCTGCGCGCAGCGCAGCCCGCGCCCGACACCGAGGCGTTGCTCGAGCGTCTGGCGACGCGACTCCGCAAGGACGCGGGGCCGGCGACGCTGCAGTGGATCCGCGCGTCGGTCGGCCAGACGGTGCGCCTGATCGCGGTGGATGAGATCGACTTCCTGCGCTCCGACGAGAAGTACACGCGGGTCGCCTGGCGTGCCGGCGAGGGCAAGCCGAGCGAAGCCCTGATCCGGACGCCGCTGAAGGAACTGCTCGCTCAGCTCGATGCCACGCAGTTCGTGCAGGTGCACCGCGCGGTGGTGGTGAACCTTCGCGCGATCAGCCACATCACGCGCGGTGTCAACGAGACCGCGCAGATCCACCTCAAGGGCAGCAGCGAGGTGCTGCCGGTGAGCCGCAACTACTTGCACCTGTTCCGCCAGATGTAGCGAGCTCGCTCCCAGCCTGTCATGACACAAGGGGTGTCCCGCAGGGTGCTCGCTTTATGGAATTCCGCGGGACAGCTCGGGCCGCATCCGGGACGCGGATCGCGAGGTTGACGTAGCATCGCGCTGGCTCGCTTACCAAAGCTGCCTCCGAGGTGTCCCGCGATCTCAGCCGTGAGCCACGGATCCCGGGACACGACGCGAGCGGTCACGGCGAGAGCGCCCAGCACGGGTGCAGCCAAATGCGCCAGCGAAGGCACCTCCCCGAAGAGGAGCGACGATTAGTCTTTCCCCCACGGAGGAGCCAACGCTGATGGACGAGCGCGATCTCTCTGGGTCCACGCTCATCAGTTCGTCGTGTCCCTCGAGTTGATCGAGCTTGCCGACGGGCCGGCGGAAACGCGTGCGCGTTTCGTGACCGCCGATCCAGCGCACCGCCAGATCGACCCACTCGCTGTTCTCGTCTATGGAGATCGTGACGCGTTCGATCAAGATTCGCAGGACCGACTTTCGATCTGATGGTTTCGTCGTATCCGCACTCCAGAGCTTTGGCAGATCGGACGCGAGCTCGCGGATCGTGTTCTGTTCTGCAACCGTCTTGGAATAGACCGCCTTCTCGATCTCGGCCTTGTGCTCCTCGAGGAAGTCCATCGCACGGTAGAGGTGCTGCGACGCGAGCTTGCGACTGCTCGGCAGGAACACCTCCTCGCGCAACCAAGTACGGCGACAGCGCGCGGTTGGCGACCATCGCGAACAACGCGCGCTCGAACGGCTGCTGCGTGCCGCTGGTCTTCATGCTGCGAGTCAGTACCGCGGCGATGTCGAACTCCTTCCACAGCTGCTCGAGCACATGGACACCGCCGTACGGCCAGCTGTCGCGGATCCGTACATCGCCTGTGCTACTCGCGGTGGTGTCGCTGATCAGAGGCCGCGTGAGGCCATGACTCAAAGGCCACGAGCAACGTTGATTGTCGCCACCTCGAAAAGCAAACCTCGTACGGGTCTTCCCACGATCTTGCCGGCCCCGCCGCGGTTTCGCGAGGTCGGTCACGTCGTCCACGGCAGGTATTCCGGGGGCGGTGCTCTGCTCAGGCCCCGAAGATCTCGAAGGCGAGCGGCTTGGTGCTCCCTCCGTTGCACCCGAGCGACGGGCACGCCGAGAGCCCCACGGCGAGGTCCATCTCGGCGCGGAGCACGATCGCGTCGCCCGCCTTCGACCGCGGCGGCGAGATCACGAGGCGGCCGTCCGGCTGCACCTTCGCGCTCATGAAGAAGTTGAAGGGCGTCGGCATCCGGTGCGCCTCGACCCCGTGTGGCGCCAGCGCCCGCGTTAGGTTGTCCAGGCAGCTCGGATGGTCGCCGGTCAGCCCGTACTGGATCCGGTACATCTCGATGCTGCACGCCGTGTACAGAAAATCGTGGTTGCCGACATCGTCGTCGATGATCGTCAGCATCGGCGCACTCTTGTTCGAGTACAGGACGTCGCCCGTCGAGAAGTACAGCTTGCCGCCGTAATCGAAGCTGCGACCGTTGGACAGCCACTCGGTGATGTCGCCCCACCGGAACGTCACGAGATCGCCGCTCTGGCCGCCCAGCGGGTCGACCAGGCGCAGCCGCTGTCCGCGCTCGAGCCGCAGGCCCGCGCCTTCGCGCGCCGGAATCGTCACCAGGGTCATCGCTTGCGCCACAATACCTCATGCCCGGGCCCACGACTCGCAATCGCGCACCGGCGCAAGAACCGACGCTCCGGGTGACCGCGCAGCAGTGGGACGAGTGGCTCGCCGCTCACCACGCGTCGGCGCCGGGCGCGCTCGTCGCGATCACCAAGAAGGGCGGCGGCGCTCCCGAGCTGTCCTACGCCCAGGCGCTCGACGTCGCGCTGACGTGGGGGTGGATCGACGGCCAGAAGCGTCCGCTCGACGATCGCGCGTGGCTGCAGCGCTTCACGCCGCGCCGCCCGAAGAGCCCGTGGTCGAAGATCAACCGCAGCAAGGCCGAGGCGCTCGTGCGCGCGGGCAAGATGCACCCCGCCGGGCTTCGCGAGATCGACCGCGCCAAGCAGGACGGCCGCTGGGACGCGGCCTACGACTCGTCCCGGACCTCGGAGACTCCCGACGACCTCGCCCGCGCCCTGGCCGGCAACAAGGCCGCTGCCGCGTTCTTCGCCGGGCTCGACGCCGGCAACCGCTACGCCATCCTCTACCGCCTGCAGACCGCCAAGAAACCGGAGACCCGCGCGGCGCGGCTCGCCAAGTTCGTCGAGATGCTCGCAAGAAAGCAAACGCTGCATCCGGCCCGCCCGGGCAAGGCGCGCGCCCGCGGCCCTACTGCTTCGGGGTCATCGCAACGTCGACCACCGCGGCGGCGTAGGCCATCGCCGCGGCCTCGCACGCGTCGAGCCAGCCGGTGAGCCAGGCGCAGGCGAAGTTGGTCTCGGTCGGCGGCGGGACGACCCGGACCGCTCGCACGTCGGCCGCCTTGAGCGCGGCGTCGAGGCCGATCTCCTGCCCACACCTCATTTCTCCGACGCCCATCGTTGTCACGCACTCCCGCTGCCGGTTCGAGCACCGTCGATGGCGAATCGCCCTTGTAATTCCTTCGTGCTTCTTGACACTCGTTTTATCGTGGGCGGATCATGCGCGCCACTTACCACCCCAGGGGTGCCATACGCACAGTCCGCAATGAGCTCATCAGTATCCGCTATGTGCTCACCGCCTTGTCGCTCCTCGCGCTCGCGCAGGTTCGTCCGGCGAGAGCGTTCAACTACGTCACCGACGCAACCGGCACCTGGTGGGGCATTCAGGACGCCGCTCCTCCGCGCGTCGACACCGGCAGCATCCGCGCGACACAAACCGGCCCGGGCGATTGCCTGTTCAACAACTGTGTCACTCCGCCTTACAGCACCTCGATCAACGGGTTCGCGGGAATCAAGGTTCTCGTGCAGACAACGCCGTCGCCGCGGATGAACGGCGAGATCATGCGCGGCTACGGCCTGGCTTTCGACGGCGTCAACCGATTCACGACGACGCGGTCGATCGACCTTGGTGGCATCACGATTTCGCGGTCGGTCTACATCAACAGCAACGCGAACTGGGGCCGCTGGCTCGACAGCTTCACCAACACCACGAGAGCGCCTATCACGATCAAAGTCGCATTCGGTGGTCAATCGGGAATCGGTACCGCTAGCGGTGCGGCGCCGGCCAACTCGAGCGCGATCGTGAACACGTCCAGTGGAGATGCCATCGTGACGGCCGCTGACTCGTGGGTGGAGGTCGCGACACCCCTCTCGGGATCGACGCCGGTGGGCGGTCCGCAGGTGACGGTGCTCGGCACGCCCACGTCTCCGGCCGAACCATTCAACGGCGCGATGACCTTTGCGGGCAACTGGCTGTTCGACACGTTCAACGACCCGCTGTCGTACAGCGGGCATGAAGCGAACTTCCAGGCCTACGTGAACACGATCACGCTGCAGCCGGGGAAGACGCGATCGCTTCTGCACTTCGTCGTCCTCGGTCAGATGGTCACCGATACCTCGTCGGCCGGCGTTCGCGCCGCGGTTGAAGCCACGGCCAGCAGCCTTGCCAGCGCTCCCGAGATCCGCGATCTGACGTTGGCCGAGGTCTGCTCGATCGACAATTTCAAGGTCGCCGCCCTGACGGCCGGCGGTTTCGACGTCGCCGCGTGCATGAAGAACCACGTGAACGTGCTCAAGGTTGCGCAGCCGCCCGTGCCAGCGGCGCAAAGGCTAACGACGAGAGTGAAGTACGACGTCGTCGGAAAGACGATCGGTCAGCTTCGCGCCGACATGGAAGCCGGTACCACGACGTCGCGGGAGATCACCGAAGCGTATCTCGATCGCATCGAGGCCTACGACAAAGGGCAGTTCGGGTTCAACGCCTTCGAAATCGTGGCCCAGCATGCAATCCGGCAGGCAACGGCCGCCGACGTTGCCAGAAGGAAGGGCGCCACCGGTCCGCTCCTCGGAATCCCGATCGCCGTCAAGAATCTGTACGACACATTCGACATGCCGACGACGAACGGCAGCATGACCTTTGCGGGATTTCGTCCGGCGCGAGACGCGTTCCAGGTCGCGCGGCTGCGCGCCGCCGGCGCCGTGATCATCGGCAAGACGGCACTCGAGGAATACGCGACCTACGGCGGCTACTCCAACGATGCGTGGGGACAGGTGTGGAATGTGTTCAATCCGTCGAAATCGGCAATCGCGTCGAGTGGTGGTTCGGCCAGCGCACTCGCGGCCAACCTTGCGGCAGGAGCGATGGGATCGCAGACCGGTGATTCGCTGTACGGGCCTTCGAGTGCCGCAAGCCTGGTGACGCTGCGCGGGACTGACGGCCTCGAGAGTGGCACCGGCGTCATGCCGCTCGTCTATCTCACCGACTTCGGCGGCGTCATGGCGCGCTCCGTCCCCGATCTCGCCGATATGTTGAACGTCGTCGTCGCCGTCGATCCCGACGATCCCGAAACGTCGGCGCCCGGCCGCCACACTCCCGCGGACTGGCGATCGGTGCTCGATCCCGCCGCGCTGCGCGGAAAACGAATCGGCTACGTCCCGTCTGCGTGGGTAGATCCGTTTGGGACGACGAACTCGACCGATGCCGAGAAGGCGGCGCTGCAATTCATCGTGGACGCCGGCGCGACGATCGTCGAGATGGGCGTGACGGTGGGTGGTACCGACACCCCGCCGGCACCGCAGGCGCCTGCCGGCAACATCCGCGACCAGGGCTGGTGGCATTACATCGACACTCACCCCGAGCTGGCCGAGCAGGGGTTCCGGATCTCCACGCCGGTGGACGTGAACTGCTCGCAGAAGAAAGTCGCGTTCGTGCGACCGGATCCGAGCTCCTGCTCGGCGACACCCCCGCCGCGGATGTCAGACGCCGAAGTGCAGGTGTTCCGCGACTACCGGCGAGGGCGTCAGGCGACGGCGAAAACATGGATGGACACCGCGGGCGCCGATCATCTCGGCGTCGACGCGGTGGTCTATCCGGGACTCCTGAGCGACATCAGCCTGAACGACGGCGGCGGCAGCAAGGGAAGTTTCGGCCGACGCGACACACCGAGTGCGGCCAACGGAATCCCGACGGTCGCTTTCCCCGCCGGATACAACAACCACGGCCAGCCGATCAACATCCAGTTGATGGGGCGCGCGTGGGACGATGGCAAGCTCGTGGGGATGGCCTTTGCGTTCGAGAAAGTCGCGAACGCGGCGGGCCGCGGCCACGTCGAAGCCACCACTGCGCCGCCGCTGCCGCACGACCGTCGGAAGGAGTAGCGCCGAGCCTGCGACACGAACGGCAGGGCTGCGGTGTGGTCGAGCTGGTGCGCGAGTTGGCGAGCCACTTCGGGGATACGCCGGCCGGTTGGGTCTCCGATCGCGCCTCGTTCGACGACCGCGTCCTCGGACTACGCCGCCGCCGGCGGCTCCTGGCCCCACGCGTGCGAGCAGCTCTGCCAGCGAGCACACCTCCACTCGCGCGGTGGTTGCGATGCTGGAGCGGCCTGGGCCGGGCTGGGCGCTGCGACGACGATATCGAACATCCACGCGCACGCAAGCACGACGCGTGGGTCGTGCGAATGAACCGCGCGCTCGACGGCGTTTGCATGATCGAAACCATGCGGACCGTCCTCGCACTTCTGCTGTTCGGTGCCTGCACGAAGGCGACCCCCGACCGCAGCGAACCACCGCCGACTCCACCCGGACCGATCACGCCGCACATCGATGCCGGTGTGGTCGACGCGGTCGCCGATGCACCGAGCGACACCACGACGTCGAGCGATCCGACGGCGATCAAGCCGCTCGCGATGGCGGGCCCCTACAAGACGATCGACGACAGCTGCGCGGCGGCGCGGCCG
>VBLP01000530.1 GCA_005887925.1 Deltaproteobacteria bacterium
TCGAAGAACCAGTCGCACGCGGCGCGGAACCGCTGCCACAGCTCGTCGCCCTGCTTGTGCGGCAGGTGGCCGGACTGCTTCCACTGCTGCTGCAGCGCCTTGAGCTTCTCGGCGGTCGCCGCCCAGTCGGTGGAGTCCTGGATCGCCTCGGCCTCGGCGATCAGCGCCTCCTTGACCTTGGCGACCTCGGCGTAGCGCTCCTGGTCGACGGCGCGCTGGCCGCGGACCTTGTCGTAGACCTGGTCGCACGCGGCCTTGAACTGCTCCCACAGCTCCTTGGACCGGCGCTGCGGCATCGGTCCGACCTCCTTCCACAGCGCCTGCAGCCCGCGCAGCCGGTTGCCGAGGTCGGGGGTCGACGGCGCCTCGAGCATCTGCCTGGCGGTCTCGATCAGCGCCTCGGCCTTGGGGACGTTGGACCAGCGCTGCCAGTCCTCGGCCTCGCGCAGCTCGCCGGCGCGGGTCACGAGCTTGCCGCGCGCGATCCGGTAGCGGTCGGCGATCGCGTCGCGCTCGGCGGCGGGCACCTTGCCGATCTGCTCGAACGCCTTGGTGGCCTGGGCGAGCAGGCGGTCGATCCCGCGCGTGTCGTCCTTGGCCTGCGCGGCGAGGCCCTCCATGTCGTCGCACAGCGCGGCGAGGCTCGACGCGATCGCGGCGCCGCGCTCGGCCTCCTCCTTCTGCCTGGCGGCGCGCTCGGTGGCGATGGCCTGGCGCCGGGCCTCCTCCTCGGCGCGCTGGCGGTCGCGCTCCTCGCGCCGGGCGCGTGCCTCGGCCTCGCGGGCGGCCCGCACGGGGTCGACCGGGATCGCGGGATCGCTCGCCGCGGGCGCAGTGGCGCCGTCGGGGGTCGGTTCCGAGCCGGCCGCGTCGGGACGGGTCTCGACACGCTCCGCTGCACGGTCGGCCACACGGGCGACGGCGCGCTCGGCGGCGGCGCGGTCCTTCTCGGCCCTGGCCTCGCGCTCGACCACGCGCAGGTCGTCGGCCGTGCGCGCCTGCTGCTCGTAGGCTTCCTTGCGGCGCCAGAACCGCTCGGCGGCCTTGATGAACCGCTCATCGGTGTCGTCGCCGCCGAGCCGGGCCCACGCGACCTCGGCCGCCTTGACGACCTCGGCGGCCTTGGCGAAGTCGTAGCTGTCGGCGACCGCCTCGAGCTGGCGCACCAGCTGGGCGCGCTCGGCGCGCCGCCGCTTGAGGTCGTCGGAGGTCCCCCCCTTCTTGGCGCGCTCGGCCTCCTCGATCTCGCCGACGATCTTGCGCGCGCGCTGCCGCACCGCCTTGGTCTTGGCCTTCTGGGCGACCTGATCGAGCCGGTCGACGTCGTCGAGCTTGTCGACCGCCGCGAGCCCGACCTCCTTCTGGGTCGTGTCGATCGCGAGCCCGCGCAGCACGTCGCCGTCGTCGATCCGGGCGATCGCCGCGAGGCGCAGGTCCTGGGGCGCGCCGCTCCGGGCGAGGTGGGCGAGCGCCCGGGTATCGCGCAGCTCCCCGAACGAACGCTTGCGGACCGCGGCGACCTAGGCGCGGACCACGACGTCGACCAGGGCGTGCGGGTCGCCGAGCTTGATCATGCCGGCGAGCGCGGTGCCAGCGGCGTCGGCGTCGACGCCGCACGCGTGCGACAGCCAGAGCTGCGCGGCGCGCTCGCCGGCGAGGTCGCGCAGGCTGCGTTCCGGCTCGGCGGCGGCGATCTCGGCGAGCACGTCGGCGGTGATGATCCGCTCGATCGCGAGCCGGCGCACACCGGCGTCGCGATCGGTACGGGCGATCTGGATCAGGATGGCAGCGTCCTCCGCGGTCAAGGCCCGAACGGCCTCGGTGCGCACGCGGACGTCGCTGTGGCGGTACTTGGGGCGAAACAGGTCTGCGATCCCCATGGAGGCGCGGAATCTAAGCGGAACCCCCGCCGACAACAAGGGAAGTTTGCCACCGCCTGGACGTCCGGTCGGTGGTCCCGGCGCGAAAACCCGAGCACCGCCTCACGGATAGCGGCATACCTGCGTACCCCGGCCGTAACCCGAGGTGATGGTGTCGTCGACTACGGTGGTCGTCTACGAGAAACCAGAAGGTCGCGATGCGGGTGTTCGCGGTGCGGTTTGGCCGGTAACTCGAAGCGCGGTCCGACACCGGCCGGCGAGCGCCGACTGCAAATCGGCGTCACGCCGGCACGCCCGGCGTGCATAGATCGACCAGCGCAGCGACGATCTCGGTCAGCCGGTAGTCGCTCGGCGTGAACACGCGGCGCACGCCGATCCGCACGAGCTCGGCGTGATCGCGCGCCGGGACCACGCCGCCGACGACGACCGGGATGTCGCCGGCGCCGCGCGCGGCGAGCTCGGCGATCACCGACGCGGTCAGCTCGACGTGCGATCCCGACAGCACCGACAGCCCGATCAGATCGACGTCCTCCTGCACGGCGGTCTGGGCGATCGCGGCCGGCTCGAGCCGGATCCCGGCGTAGACCACCTCGAACCCGGCGTCGCGGGCGGCGACCGCGATCACCTCGGCGCCGTTGGAGTGGCCGTCGAGCCCGGGCTTGCCGACCAGGAGCTTGGGCCGGCGCGGCAGGGCGGCGACCCGCGCGCGCAGCGCGTCCCAGCCGGTGCCCGGCGCGCCGAGCACGGCCCCGCCGACCCCGGTCTGGGCGCGGTACTCGCCCCACACCCCGCGCAGCGCCGCCGTCCACTCCCCGGTGGTGACCCGGGCGAGCGCGCACTCGATCGAGGCCGCCATGACCGGCTGGCCGGCGCGCGCCGCAGCCTCGAGCGCCGCCACCGCCGCCGCCGCCCGCGCCGGATCGCGCCGCGCCCGGGTCGCCGCCAGCGCCGCCAGCGCCTGCTCGGCCGCGGCGGGGTCGGCGCGGAACACGCCGCCGTCGTCGCCCGCCACCAGCGGCGACGCCAGCCCCTCGGCCCAGCGGTTGACGCCGACCACGACCTGCTCGCCGCGCTCGATCCGCGCCATCCGCGCCGCCATCGCCTGGACCAGCGCCTGCTTGCAGTAGCCGCTCTCGACCGCGCCCTGGATGCCGCCGCGCGCCGCGATCTCGGCGAGCTCGGCCCGCGCGGCGCCGCACAGCTCGGCGACCTTGGCGGCGACCACCGGCGAGCCGGCGAACAGGTCGCCGTACTCGAGCAGATCGGTCTCGTAGGCCAGGATCTGCTGCAGCCGGAGCGACCACTGCTGGTCCCACGGCCGCGGCAGCGACAGCGCCTCGTTCCAGGTCGGCAGCTGCATGGCCCGGCAGCGCGCGTCGCGCGACAAGGTCACGCCGAGCGCCTCGATCAGGATCCGCCACGCGTTGTTCTCGGGCTGCTGCTCGGTCAGGCCCAGCGAGTTGACCTGCACGCCGTAGCGGAACTGGCGCAGCCGGGCGTCCTCGACGCCGTAGCGCTCGCGGCACAGCTCGTCCCAGAGCTGGGCGAACGCGCGCATCTTGCACAGCTCCTCGACGAACCGCATCCCGGCGTTGACGAAGAACGACATCCGGCCGACGCACTGCGCGAACGCCGCGGCGTCGACCCGGCCGCGCGCCCGCACGCGGTCGAGCACGCCGATCGCGTCGGCGAGCGCGAACGCCAGCTCCTGGACCGGCGTCGCGCCGGCCTCCTGCAGGTGGTAGCTGCAGATGTTCGTCGGGTTCCACTGCGGCATCCGCGCGACGCAGTACTCGTAGGTCTCGGCGATCAGGTCGAGCGACGGCTCGGGCGGAAAGATGTACGTGCCGCGCGCGAGGTACTCCTTGACGATGTCGTTCTGGGTCGTGCCGCGCAGCTCGGCCTCGGCGACGCCGCGCTCGCGGGCCAGCGCGACGTAGAGCGCGAGCAGCCACATCGCGGTGCCGTTGATCGTCATCGACGTGTTCATCTGCTCGATCGGGATCTGGTCGAACAGCGCGTGCATGTCGTCGAGCGACGCGATCGGCACGCCGACCTTGCCGACCTCGGGCCGGGCCAGCGGATGATCGGGGTCGTAGCCGCACTGGGTCGGCAGATCGAACGCGATCGACAGGCCGGTCTGGCCCGCGGCGAGGTTTCGGCGAAACAGCTCGTTCGACGCGCGCGCGCTCGAGTGCCCGGCGTAGGTCCGGAAGATCCAGGGCGGATCGGCCCGGCGGGCACCGGCTGCGTCGCGCGAGCGATCGGACATCCTGCAATGCTTACAGCAGACCGCGGTGGGCACCAGCCCAACCGCGGCGCCGAAGCACAATCACGTGTAGCGCCGGAGCTCGGCGAGCACGCGGTCGACGTCGTCGTGCAGGTTGCACGGGTGGCACGACAGCCGGATCCCGGTGCCGGGCCGGGTGTCGACGTCGATCCCCAGCGCGCTCAGCTCGCTCGCGGCGCGCTCGGGGTCGCGGACGTCGAGGCACACCACGCCGGCGCGCTCGGCGTGGACCCGCGGCATGCCGAGCGAGACGCCGAGGCCGTCGGCGCCGGCGATCAGGTAATCCGACAGCGCGAAGCTGCGCGCGCGGATCGCCGCGACGCCGGCCTCGAGCGCGAACCGCACGCCGGCGCGCGCGGCGTACACCGCCTCGACCGACGGCGAGCCCTGCTCGAACCGGCGCGCACCGGCCGCCGGTGCGTAGGCCGGATCGAAGTCGAGCATGCGCGCGTGACCGAACCAGCCCGGATACGCCGGCGCCAGGCGCTCGGCGAGCGCGCGGCGGATGTAGGCGAACGCCAGGCCGTTGCTCGCGCCGTGCAGCCATTTGTGCGTGCCGGCGACCACGACGTCGGCGTCGAGCGCGCGCACGTCGATCGGCACGATGCCCGCCGCCTGGTAGGCGTCGAGCACGACCACTGCCCCGGCGGCGCGGGCGGCCTCGATCACCGGCCTCGCCCGGAGCAGCGCGCCGTTGCCGTAGGCGACCAGCGACACCGCGACGATCGCGACCCGCTCGTCGATCGCGGCGACCAGCTCGTCGACCGGCATCGCGATCCCGTCGGGCGAGCGCACGTCGATCACCTCGAAGCCGCGCGCGGCCTGGGCGTGCCACAGGTAGCGGGTCGACGGGAAGTCGAGGGTGGTGGTCACGATCCGCGCGCGGCCCGGCGCCGGGACCAGCGCCGCGGCGACGGCGGCGTGGCACGCCGTGGCGTTGCCGGCGAGCGCGATCTCGTCGGCGCCGGCGTTGACCAGGCGGGCGAACAGACCGCGGATCTCGTCGATCCGTGCGAGCCAGGTGTCGATCGCGCGGTTGCGCAGCGGGATCGTGCGCCGGTACTCGTCGAGGTCGGCCAGCGTGGCGTCGAGCACCGGCCCCAGGCAGTGGGTCGCGAAGTAGCTGCGCTCGACCAGGGTCGGGAACCGCCGCCGCAGCGCCGGGAAGTCGGGCGCGGTCACTGGAACACCACCTCGTAGAGCTCGTCGAAGTAGCGCGTGCCGATCGCGGCGAGCTCCTCGGCGCCGCGGCACACGGCCGCGCGGGCCTCGATCGAGGCCGGCGTCATGCGCGCGAGCTCGACCGCCTCGCTGGCGTGCTCGCACTCGAGCGTCTCGTGCAGCACGAGCCAGGTCAGCCGGGCCGGATCGACGGCGCGCTGCCGGCGCATCAGCCGGCCGAGCGCCTGATCGACCTGCTTGCCGTAGATCTCGGCGACCAGCGTGCCGCCGACCGCCTCGAGCCACGGCCGCTCGAGGTAGTTGTGTGCCAGCGCCTCGGCGAACCGCCGGCCGGGCGCCAGCACCGCGGGGTCGCGCGCGCCGGGTGGCGCGTGGGGCTCGAGGTCGGCGAGCATGCGCTGGAACAGCACCCGGTGCGCCTTCGCGGGGTCGCCGCCGCCGAGCTCGTCGTTGAGCTGCTTGGCGAGGATCGAGCGCATGCCGTCGTGCTCGACCCGCGCGACCAGGCCGGCGAGCCAGCGCGGGAACCGGTCGCCGACCGCGACCCAGTTGTTGGCGAGGATCGTCCACACCGGCGCGACGTCGGGCGCCTCGCGCTCGAGCCGCCGGAACAGCGGATGGTCGGCGAGCCGCTCGACGGTCTCGTAGCGGTGCGCGAGCTGCTCGGGCGCGCGCGGCCGGCGCGGCGCGGGCATCTCGCGCTTGGCCAGCGAGCCCGGCGGGAACGTCCGGTACGCCTCGGGCGCCAGGTACGCGGTCAGCCTCGGCACGCCGCGGTCGCGCTTGAACGACACGTAGCTGTGCATGCCGACGCCCGCCTCGAGCGGCCGGCGCGCGAACGCCACGAGCGCGCCCTCGTAGCCGGCCGGATCGATCTGCGCGCGGTCGAGCCAGCGCCGGATGCGATCGCGCGCCTCCGCGTCGTGGCGGACGTAGTACGCGATCGGCGCGTACAGCGTGCTGCCGCTGGGCTCGCGACCGCCGGCGAACGCCCAGCAGGTCACCGGCGGCCGCGACAGGTACGGCCCGTCGTGGCCCAGGACGGCGGCGCAGAACGCGCGCACCTCGCCGGCCTCGGCGTTGCCGGCGCCGCCGACCACGCGCTCGAGATCGGCCGCGGTCGCGCGGTGATGCCGGAAGTAGACCTTGGCCCGCGCGTGCGCGTGATCGGCGAGATCGAGTGAGAAGTACACGAGCTCGTCGAGCAGATCGCGCCCACCCGCCTCGCGCAGCAGCCGGGGGTACGCGGCGCCGAGGCCGAGGCGGTCGAGCGCTTCCTCCAGCACGACGCGGGCATGCTCGTTGCCGCGCGCTCGCAGGTCGACGTACGCCTTCCAGGCCGGCGCGGCGCCCGGCCGGAAGCTCACCGCGTACCACAGCGCGAGCTGGCCGTACTCCTTGCGCGGCTCGAACAGGTCGGCGACCTGGTCGAGGCGGCGCAGGTCGGCGCCGTGGCGGGCGTGCAGCTGCTCGCCGAGCGCGCGCGCCGCGGTCCACCGCGCCGCCAGCGAGCAGCCGCCGGCCACGGGCTCGACCAGGACGCGCAGATCGGGCGCGGCGCCGCCGATCGCGATCGACATCTCGAACGGCGTGTGATCGTCGACGACGTCCGACGCGTACGCCGGTGGTCCGCCGGCCCGCCGCTCGCCCGACTCTCCGAGCAGGTCGCCGAAGATCTCGAGGATGCGCGGCAGATCGCGCACCAGCTCACCGCCGGGCGCCAGCGCGGCGAGCGCGGACAGCTGCTGTCTGCCCAGCTCGTGCAACGTGGGCGCTGGTTCACGCACTACGTACGGTTGCGTCGAAAACGACACCTGCACCATAACCAAATTCCTTCGTTTGGCCGGTCCGACAACAATCCAACAACACACCCGGGATTCACATCACGATTCAGCGAACCCAGCGGCCACGATACCACTGCATCCGGAATACGCAAGCAAAGTCTAATTTGCCGATCGCCGGGCGCACACCGGAGCCGCGTTCCGTAGACGTTCACAGCGTGCTTCGAACACCAAGCTATCGCGGCCGCGC
Organism: Deltaproteobacteria bacterium; assembly: GCA_005887925.1. Classification (GTDB taxonomy): domain Bacteria; phylum Myxococcota_A; class Polyangia; order Haliangiales; family Haliangiaceae; genus JABFXX01. The sequence goes on from VBLP01000530.1 coordinate 7,384, forward strand.
GAATGCGAAACATGCGCTGTCGCGCACGCCCCGGAACATCGCTGGAACAGGGCGCGTCGACGGTCACAGAACCGGGACAGCGTGCCGTCGCAGCGAGCACCTCGCGACGGCAACGCCGCCAGATCACGCCGCGATCGCACCCTGGAAGTAGATCAGCAGTCCTGCTGTACAGGCCGCCGCTACCGGCCGTCGCACCCAGGCGAGCGGTTGTCAGGCGCGCTCCGCGAACAAATGGCAATGCCGATCACTGCCACCTTCAAGTGTCCTACACACACGACTCGCCGATGGCCACCGAATCCGCCTCGGCCGACTCGATAGAAGATCTGGTTGATTCCTATTCCGCATAGCGTATGAATGTCCGGGGAGCGTTCGTGGTTGCTCCCGACGCGGCCCCGTCTGGGCGCAGGTTGACCACACTTTGTGAGGTGCCGAATCATGTCCAACAGATTCGCAGCGTGCGCGGTTTGTTCATTCCTCGTCGGAGCGTGCATCACTCCCGACGAGGATAGTGCGGTCGTGGAGCCGGTGTCGTCCGGCGCGTTTCCCGCGCCCGGGCCGACCACCGCGAACACACCGATCGGGATCGCGCTCGATCTCGAGGACGGCGTCGCGGTGCCGCTGAAGATCCGGAGCGCGCAACGATTCTATGTCCAGCAGATCGATCTGCGCGCGCATGTCGACCGCGCGATCGATGAAGGCGTCGCCGGGCTCGCCCGGCTCGGCGACTTCGCCGCGCTCGACTGGGCCGGGACGCGCTTCGTCGACGAATCGTTCGTGTCCACGCCCAACCCCGACGGCACGTTCACCCGCCGCCGGCTGTATCGCAGGGCGCGCTGGATGGACGACCTCAGCCGGTTCGTGATCGAGCAGCTCGACGCCGCCGGCCATCGCGTCGGCGCGCCGATCGTCGTCGACACCGGCCGGGAGAACCTGCGCAGCGACACCGACAGCTTCTTCGTGCGCCGGCTGCGCGCGATCCAGTGGACCAACGACTGTGCGTCGCGCTCCGACTGCAGCCACGCGACCCACTTCATGGAGGAGGCGCTGGTCGAGCTGCGCCATGCCAACGGTCCCGATCCACACGTCGCGCTCGATCCGTCGACCACGCAGCTGCGCGTGACGTGGAGTGCGAACGAGCACCACACGTACACGATCCCGGTCGAGCAGGTCGCGAATCCGACATGGGACTACGGTTTCGTGATCGATCTCGCCGTCACCACCCCGCCCGGACCGGGAGGCGTCTACCGGCCGGGCCCGACGTTCCTCGACTACCTGACCGGCAATGACCCGCCCGGCATCGACTACTGGAACATCAACGAGAAGGTGATGACGTATTACCGCCGCAAGCACATGGAGAAGCAGATGGTGCTCGCGATCGATGGGCCGCTGCAGAGCACCCGGCCGATCCGCGACACCCTCGACTTCATCGGCGCGATCTTCGCGTCGAGCGACGGCGCGGTGACCACCGCGCGCCCCGAGGCCCAGGGCTTCTTCGGCGAGGCCGCCGCGGTGCCGGCGTGGACCACGCTGATCGGCGTCCAGCCGCTCGATGCGCCGGTCGGCAACACCGCGCAGCTCACGCTGCCCGACGATGCCGAGCCCGGCACCTACCGGATCGCGATGAAGGCGCGGCGGTCCTATCTCGGACAGGAGCTCGCCGCGTCGCGCACGATCGATATCCAGGTCGCCACCCCGCGCCGCACCGTCGCGAACCTCGACACCGGCCCGTGCAGCAACTGCCACCGCGGCGGTGGGGACCTCACGCGCGTGAACCACGCGATCGCCGCCGATCATCGCGACACCTGCACGACCTGCCACGTGCCGCCGCCGTTCGAGCCCGAAGGCCCGCTGTACGTGCGCACCCACTTCGTGCACTCGCGCACCGATCGGCTGAACGCGCCGCGGTTCGAGTGCCGCCTCTGCCACCTCGATCGCGCCGGGATCCAGCGCACCAGCAAATCGGCGTGCCTGTCATGCCACAAGCGCTATCCGCCCGATCACGTCGCGCGTTTTGGCCCGGTTGTAGACATGTACATCGGCGGTACGATCGACGACTCGTTCCAGCAGTGCACGGACGCGTGCCACCGCAACCACCCGGGGAGCCGCCTGTGAGTGAGCCCCACGAGCATCGCGTGCAGGAGTTCTACGACAGCGCCCTGCATTGCTACGAGAGGATCATGGGCGACCGCTGGCACCACGCGGATCCGGATGCGCTCGCCAGCGGGCTGTCGCGGCTGCGCGGCTGCGAGATCATCGAGGAGCGCCTCGCCGCGCTGTGCGGCCTGCGCCCGGGCGACCGCGGGCTCGATTTCGGCTCGGGCATCGGCGGCCCCACGATCCACATGGCGCGGGTCACCGGGGCCTCGTTCATCGGCGTGACCAACAACGCGCGGCTGACCGAGCTCGCCCGCGCCAACGCCGCGCGCCTCGGGCTCGCCGACCGCGTCTCGTTCCGCACCATCGACGACCTCGGCTATCAGGCCTTGCCGTTCCCCGATGCGGCGTTCCACGCCGTCACCTTCTTCGAGTCGGTGTGCCACCTGTCCGACAAGCCCGCGCTGTTCCGCGAGATCGCGCGCGTGCTCATCCCGGGCGGCCGCGTCGCCGGCATCGACTGGATCCAGCGCCCGTTCGGTCCGTACCAGAGCGAGGCCCAGATCGCCGCGATCATGCAGCCGGTCAACGACGCGATCACGATCCCCGCGCACGGCACCGTCGCGAGTTATCGCGTATACCTGGAATCCGCCGGGCTGCGCGTGGCGATCGCGCGCGATCTGTACGACAGCGTGCTCTGCTGGAGCACCGTGCAGGACGACGAGACACCGAGCTGGGCCGGCTACGAGGGCCCCGAGCAGCAGATGTTCCGGCGAGGTGAGGAGGCTCTCGCACATGCGCGCCGCGCCGGTGTGTTCAGCGTGGGAATGTGGGTGGCCGCAAAGCCGGCATGACACGATTGCCAGTCTTTCGTACAGGCGTTTTTGTGTGGCCGGCTGCCGCGCGCGCTCGACGCGGTGTTAGGCTGTCGTCACCGGGTCGGGAGGAGACCACCACATGCCCAGCGTCGACATCGTGCACGCGCGCACCATGGCCCGATCACCGGCGGTTGCCGCCGACGAGCTGTGCAGCCAGCTCGGCAGCGCGACACCGAAGCTGGTCGCGATGTTCGCGTCGCGGGACCGCGACCACGTGGCGCTCAATCGCGCCATGCGCGAGCGCTTACCGAGGGGCACGCGGCTGATCGGCGCGACCACCGGCGGCGAGATCGACCGCGAGGGCCTGCACGGCAGCAGCGTCGTGATCGGCGCCCTGACCGGCGACCTCGAGGTCGGCCTCGGCCTGGGCCGCGATCTGGCGCGCAACGCGGCCGCCGCCGGCGAGGCCGCGATCCGCGATGCCGCCCAGCAGCTCGGCGCGCGCGCCTCCGACCTCGGCTCGCGCAAGTACGTCGCGCTGGTGATCGACGACGGCTTCCGGTTCTGCAAGGAGGAGATGCTGCTCGGCGCGATGGCGATGAACCAGGCGCTGGTCGCGGTCGGCGGCGGCGCCTACGACACCGAGCTCGACTACGCCAAGGCCTCCGCGCTGGTCCACGTCGACGGCCAGGTCGTGACCGATGCGGTGGCGATCGCGCTGTTCCGCACCGACGCGCCGTGGGCCGCGCTGCGCTCGCACTGGTACGCGCCGACCGGCCAGACCCTGCGGATCACCAAGATCGACGAGACCGCCAAGCGCGCGCTCGAGACGGCATCGGCGTCGACGACCTCGAGTTCGGCAAGCCCAGGGGCTTCGCCCACCGGCCCACGGCGCTCCGGGTCGGCCGCGAATACTTCATCCGCTCGCCGTGGAAGCCGCTGCCCGACGGGTCGATCCTGTTCGCGAACATGCTCGAGGAGGGCTCCGAGCTCGAGCTCGTGCAGGCCACGGACATCATCGAGAGCACCCGGCGATTCTTCGAGTCCGAGCTGCCCGCGCGCGTTCCATCGCCGCGCGCCGCCCTGCTGTTCCAGTGCGGCGGTCGCAAGCTGTTTGCCGAGAACACCGGCCGCGCCTCGGAGTTCTCCGATGTATTCAGCGCCGCGCCGCCGTGCGCCGGCATGACCGTGCTGTTCGAGATCTACTGTGGGTTCCACATCAACACCACGCTCACGACACTGGCCTTCGGGACTTCCCCGTAACCCGATTCGCTCGTTCTTGTAAGCGCGGAATTGTCCAATCCACAGCATTTTTCGCGCCGGGTGAAACCATGCATTGTTCGGGCCCGGAAGCTCGGGT
>VBLP01000531.1 GCA_005887925.1 Deltaproteobacteria bacterium
GTGATGACGGCGCTGAATGGGTCGGCCTCGGTCCGTGACTCATTCGTCTGCCAGTTCACTGTCTTCGATCTCGGGTGGCGTGGGCTCTTGCTCTGGCCCCTCATCCTGCGGGAGCGGCGCGGCCTGTTGAGCCGTCGCAGCGATCTGCGTCAGCATCTTGACTACCTCGACCTGAATCAGTTCACGCGGAACGAGGCGCGCGAGCTCGAAGTAATCTGACTTGCGCATCAGATTCGGCAAAGCCACTGCCTCGAAGAAGGCTGGGAACACGCGATCGAGGAACTGATCAGTCGCTTTGGTCGTGATCCAGAACGCATCGTCGGGATTGTCGAGCGCGATCGGAGGCACGAAGCGGCTGATCTGTTCATTCATCGTGTTCTCGAGCCGATCGGCATCAGCGCGCTGAAACAATGGACCGTGTTCGCGTGTTGCCAGGTCCCGTGCATATGCGCGAAGGACCTCCGGCATGCAAAGATAGTTCTCGATTTCTGCTCGCTGCCACAGGTACACGGGGAGCCCAACGTTCGGCACTGGCGGCGACAGCTGACGATCGAGCACGACGATTCCAGGCAGATCCGAAAACGCCTCTCGGACGCCGAAGAAATGCCGACATGCTTCGCTGTACCGATTCTGGACATAGTGGACGAATGGCCGTTCGAGATGCGCGTGCGCCGGGTGCCCAAGCGTGTCAGCGAACGCCCTGAGAATGGCGAGATCTGTCGATCCTTCCAGGTAAAGAACCCACCCCGTTTGCTCCGCCTGAGCGTACGCCTCGTAGCCGATATCGGCGAGCGACTTGCGCACCTGATCGCGACGTCGGTTGTCAATGCGGTGCGGCCGACCGACAAACGCCACGACGACATCGCGTTCGGCAGCCTCGTTGAGTACGACCTCGGAGTGCGACGCTGCGATGATCTGGCTGCCGGTTCGCTCGCTTGCTTCGCACAGGATCTCGTAGGTCTGGCGCTGGCGGAGAATCTCCAGGTGCGCGTCCGGCTCGTCGAGCAAGAGGATCGTTTCAGGGTTTGTCTGGAGATATGCGAGCGAGAGGAGCGTCTGCTGCAGACCGCGCCCGGCCGCGCCGAGATCGAGCTGAGATACGTCGGATCGAGAAGAGTGACCCCGAATAGCCGCCGGACAGTCTCGACGAGAACCTTCCAGCCCGGCGGATCCTTCTCGAACGCAAGGTGACACAGGTTTCGCAGGACCTCGGCCGTTCTGCCTTCGCCGATCCGCGTCTGGATCGCACCGGGATCGATCCGAACCTCGTTGGCGATCAGGCCGGACATCGGTGGGAGATAAGCGACCTTGATGGAGGTCGCCTGGCTTGGAACCGACATGCGGCCACCGTTCATCCGTAGCGGCCGCACGGAGAGGGACTCGGCGTTCGGTCGAACGAATTCGAGGCCGCAAGTCCACTGTACCGACGAATCAATCCCACCCACGACGATCTCGAGCGGGCGCGGTTTCCACGAGCTCTTTCCGCTGATCTTCTGCGTATCGCCGAATCGCAGACCTCGCCACAGATGGCTCGTATCAGGCACCGGGATCGCCACGATGTCCTTGCGCCCGATTGCCACACCCGGACGCTCTCGCGGCGTCTCGTGCGACCGCTTCTCCATCCAACGGCTCAACCCGAGCTGCCACAGTGCCAGCGCTTGCAGCGCGGAGGTCTTGCCCGAGTTATTCGGGCCGATGAACACCACGCGCTGGCCCAGCTCGATGTCGACAGTATCGAACCGCTTGAAGTTCCGGATCTCCAGGCGCGTGAGCATCCAGTCGCAGCGTACTACGACTGGCCCCGTACCGGAACCGCTTGCCGTCGAGCCATGCGGCATGCACCCAACGATCGTCGCGGCGGGTAAGCCGACGATGAAGCTCTCGCCGTGTCGCCGAACTTCGTCGAAGTATCGTGCTCGGGCCGATATCGGCCCAAGGTTGCTCAATGGGTGAGCCGCCACAGCATCGCGCGGACCCGATCGAGCGTACCGTCTACCGCTGCGAAGTCTGCCGGCGTGATGTAGCCGCGGGCGCGGGCGATGCGCAGCGCGGTGGTGAGCTCGCTCGCCGAGCCCGCGGCGCGGCGGAACAGGTCGGCGCGATCGAGGCCAGCGCGCTGCCGCGCCTCGCTGACGTTGAGTGCGACCGACTCGGCGGCGCGGCCGATCTCGTCGGCGAGCGACTTGCGGCGCTGGCGGATCTTGGTCTCCATGGGAGCGAGCTGCTCCAGAACGGTCAGTGACATCTCGAGCGTATCGAACATCGGAACCTCCTTGCGATTTCACCCCCGAGCCGGGGGCCGTCCTCGCCCGAAGCGCCGCGGAGCGCACGTCCCATGACGAGCGCGGGCACCAACGTGCGCGGCTCGCCGATCGATCCAGCTGTGGGGACGCCGCTCGCGTCACGTCGGCCGGTCCGGCGCTCGGCAAGGGACGGTGCGCGAGAGCGGCGCCAGGGCGACGGCCCCCGCTCGGGGCGATCGCGGAGGCCGATGCGAATGCGTCGAGCGCGAGCGTGTGGGGCACTCGCCACGTGAAGGCCAAGGATCGACACGCACTCGCGTGGCGAGCGGCAGCGGCACCCGAAGCGGGCAGCGGCAGCGGCACCCGAAGCGGCAGCGGCACCCGAAGCGGCAGCGGCACCCAAAGCGGCAGCGGCACCCGAAGCGGCAGCGGCACCCGAAGCGGCAGCGGCAGCCGAAGCGGCAGCGGCAGCCGAAGCGGCAGCGGCACCCGAAGCGGCAGCGGCACCCGAAGCGGGCAGCGGCAGCCGAAGCGGCAGCGGCACCCGAAGCGGCAGCGGCAGCCGAAGCGGCAGCGGCACCCGACGCGGCAGCGGCAGCGGCACCCGACGCGGAAGCGGTAGCCGCAGCGGAAGCGGCAGCAGTAGCCGAAGCGGCAATGGTAGCGGCAGCCGGTGCGGCTCGTCGAGCGAGCCCGTCAGGATCTCACCTACGCGGCCGCTACGACGGTGGCGCGGTGTTGGGCGGCGGTGTCGGCAAGGGAGCGAAGCCCGAGCCCTGCGCCGGCTGCGGCATCCCCGAACCGCCGGAGGGATAGACGATCGGCGGCGGGCCTTCGCCGATCGGCGGCGTCTGCGCGCTGCCAGCGGCCGGCGGCATCGGCTGCGGCTGCTGGGGCGGCGTCGCCGGTTGCAGCGGCGGTGGCTGCGGCGGCTGCGCGACGATACCCGGGCCGGGCGGCCTGGGCGGCGTCGTCTCGGGGGTGACGGTGATGTTGGGGCGCGGCGGCGGCGCGCCCGGGTTGTCCATGGAGGTGTTGGTCGCCGGACCGCAGACCTGGGGCAGCCGGCGGACCTGGCGGAGCGGCCCGTCGAGCTTGATGTGGAACAGGCTGTCGGGCCCCAGCGGCCCGCCGGTGGTCGAGAGCGCCGCGTCGGTCTTGGGCTCGCGCCTGCGCAGCGCCTCGCTGCCGTGGAACCGGAGGCAGCCGGTGACGAGCGAGGACTGGATGTCCTGGTTGATCGCCATGCTGAAAGCGACATGAGCCTCGCCGTCGCCGGATCGGAGCTCGAACCTGGTGATCTCGAGCCTGCCGTTCTTGACCTCGACCTTGGCGAGCAGCGAGTCGATGGCGACCTTGCCGAAGTCGATGCCGCCGCCGCTCGAGTCCAGGAACTCCTGCTGGCGGGCGTTGTTGGTGGTCAGCTTGAGCTTGGACTTGCCGTCGCCGACGGTGCAGCCCGACGGGCACGCGAACTCGAGGCCGCCCTCGGCCTTGGCGTAGTTGGCCGAGACCTTGCCGGTGCCCCTGGCCTTCTCGTAGGGCAGATCGAGGTCGAGGCTGAGCCGGATCTTGCCGCTCATCGGCAGGCCGAGCGCCTCGCGGACCGGCAGGTTCGCCGAGGCCAGGTCGGCGCCGGCCGCGTGCACCGAGATGCCCTCGCCGGACTGCGCGAAGCGGCCCGTGAGGTGGCCCGGGCCGATCTTGGCGTCGAACTTGACCGACAGCGTGCCGCGCAGCAGCGCGAACAGTCCGAGGTCGACCTCGAGCTGGTCGAGGTAGGTCGTGGTCGCGACGTCGCCGGCCTTGGTCGGCCGGGTCCGGACCGAGACTGCCTTGAAGTACATCCGGCCGGGGATGATGCCGCGCTCGACACCGCCGATCGAGACGTCGTACTTGTCGGACAGCTGCTCGATGAGCCGGTCCTTGACGCGGTCGAACGGGAACGTCAGCTGCAAGGCGAACACGAAGGTCAGGACGCCGACGACGGCGAACCCGAGGTAGCGGACCACCTTGCGCGTGCGCACGCCGAGGTGGCGGCCGAGGTTTCCCAGCGCGAACAGCATGTCAGCTGCCTTTCTCGGCGGAGCCGCCCGAGCCACCCTCGGGCTTCGCGGCGGCCTCCTTGGCATAGGTCGAGACCTCGAGCGTGGCATCGAGCTTGTCCTTGCCCTTGTAGTCGCGCCGCGTGATCTCCATGCGGGTGATCGCGACGTACTTCGACTTGGTCTCGATCTCCTGGAGGAACTTCTTGAGCTGGTCGAGCGTGAGATCGGAGACCGAGAGCGACACCGACTTGGTGGTGAAGCCGTTGCGCGTCACCGAATTGCGCGGCGTCGTGCCCTTGAGCACGAAGCCCGCGGTGGTCGCCGCGTTGTTGAGGTAAGTCTCGAGGGGGAGCAGCTCCACCGGCATGCCGGACACCACGTCGTCGACCGGCTGCTTGGGGCCACGCGCCTTGAGATCGGCGACCACGGCGAGCGCCTTGCGGATCCGGTCGTTGCGGGTCTCCATGCTGGACAGGCCGTCGCCGATCGCCAGGCCGAGCCAGATCACGAGCGTCAGCGGCGCGGCGACCGCGGCGAACATGACCAGCCCGCGCTCGCGCGGCGAGATCCGGTCCCAGAAGTCACGTGCGCGTTCCGAGACTGCCGACATGACTAGCTAGCTCCCATGCATTGCGCGGTGATCGTGAGCTTGAACCGCTTGACGCCGTTGGCCAGCGCATCGGTCGGTCCGCGCGTGACGTTGTTCTTGAAGCATTCGATCTTCCGGATCTCGCTGATCAACAGGTCGATCTCCTCGGCCGACTTGGTCGTGCCGCTGATGTCGATCTTCTGGTCGTCGATCGTCATCCGATCGATGTCGAGGGTGATCTTGTCCTTGGGCGGGATGTGCGCGCTGATGTCGACCAGGAGGTCGTAGGCGGTGAGCCTGGGCATCGGCGATGCCGCTCCGCCACCCGGGCCGCTGTTGGCGACGAGCACCTGATCGGCGGTGCGCGGCGAGCCGAACTGCTCGGTGGTCTCCTCGGCGAGCCGCGTGGTCAGGAGCTTCTCGGCCTTGCGCAGGCGATAGAGGTCGGCGTACGCGCTGCCGGCGGCGAACGCGGCGACCGCGAGCACGGCGGCGCCGAGCGGCACGGCCTTGGCGCGCAGGAACGAGAAGTCGACCTTGACCGCGAGCGCGCCCGAGCGCAGGTCGAACAGCGGCCGGCCGCCCGCGGCGTCGAACGCCATGCCGATCGTCATCGCGGCGCTGTCGATCGGCGCGTGGCTCGCGGCCTCGGCGCCCAGCCTCGGGCCGGCGATCGCGATGATGTCGTCGGCGGCCGGCCGCCACGCCGGGACCCCGAGCTGCTCGCTGAGATACGCGCCCATCCCGCGCAGCCGCGCGCCGCCGCCGACCAGGAGCACCGCGATCGGCTGGAACCCGGTGCGGGCGCGGCACGCTGCGAGGGTCTGGCGCAGATCGCGCGCGAACGGATGGAGCTCGGTGATCGTGACCTCGTGGATCCGCTGCCAGGCCTCGCTGGTCGCCGGCTCGGCGGTCGACGCGACGAAGCCGTCGCTGTGCTTGGCGCGCTCGGCGTCCTCCCACGACAGCTTCCAGTGCGGCGCCCGCGCGATCGCCTCGGTCACCTGCTTGCCGGCGCGCGCGATGCTGCGGCTGAACACCGCCTTGCCGCCGGCGACGACCACCACGTCGGTGCGCTCGTGGCCGATGTCGATCACGGCGACCGCGCCGTCGAGCCGGACGCGCGCCAGCGACGGCGTGGCGGCGACCAGGCGGATCGCGGCGCCGCCGCACGCCAGGAGGCCGCGCGGATCGAACCCGCAGTCCTTGCCGAGATCGATCAGCTGCTCGGCGCGCTCGCGGCGCATCGCATAGGACAGGACGCGCATGCCCTGGAGCGGCGGCGCGACCCGGCCGCGCTGGATCGACTCGAACGCCGCGACCGACGGGGCGGGTGGCGCGCCGGCCGGGACCGCCGGCGGCAGCGGCTCGAACGCGTAGACCATGTCCTCGAGATCGACCGGCACGACGCCCTCGAGCTCGCCGCCGACCGCGCGCTCGAGGTCGGCGCGGCGCAGGTTCTTGAACCCGAACTCGAGTGGGTGAACACCTGGTCGCCGTAGACGCCGATGTAGCCCGACTCGTCGCGCAGCCGGAGCTCGCCGACCAGCTGGGCGAGCACCGCCTTGGCGCGGACCTCGGCCGGCTCGTCGCCGGGTGGGACCAGGCGCTCGATGACGTTGGACAGCGTGGCGCCCCGGAGGCCCGGGCTGGCGACCGCCAGCTTGACGCTCCAGGCACCGAGATCGACTGCGAATACGCGACTGGCCATGTTCAGTCTTCCCTCAGGTACACCCACGCCCCCTTGGGCACGGGTGGCTTCCGGACGTTCTGCGGAACGACCTTGGTGTCCCACACGCCGGTGATCGTCGAGCGGATCGGCGCGAACAGCGGCGAGCCGTCCTTGTTCTTCGCGGCGCCGACGATCTCGCCGTACGCCATGATGCGATACGTCTGACGCGGGCCGATCTGCGCGATCTGCCTGGCTCGCGGCGCTGCCGGCGAGCGTGCCGGACTTGCCGGCGAGGATGCCGAGCTGCGCGGCCGGATCCTTGACGAAGTCGGCGAAGTCGGACGGCTTGTTGAACGTCATGCCGAACGCCTTGGCCTTGGCGACGATGTCGGCGAGCGCGAACAGCTTCACCGGATCCTGGAGCACCGGATCGTTGGGGTTCTTGGCCGCGATCAGGAGCAGCCCGGCGATCAGCTGGGGATTGGACACCGAGTTGACGTTGACCTTGCAGCCGCCGTACACGGTGAACGCCGGCCCGAACAGGGTCCAGAACCGATCGTCGACACCGCGCACCATCCGCAGCTCACCGACCGTGTCGATGTAGGTGTTCTTCGGCTTGTACGGATCCTTGAGGCTCTCGTAGCCGTAGTCCTCGGTCGTGCCGCGGTCGCGCACGCGCAGGCTGTCGCCGTCGACGTAATCGACCAGCGCCGAGGCCTGGGTCGCGCGGTCGCGGCGGTAGCCCTCGGCGTCGGCTTCCTCGAACACCGGATCGTAGGCCGGCAAGTAGATCAGCGCGTCGAGCACGCCCTTGAGGTTCTTGGCCGTCAGGTCCGGACCGTTGGCGCAGTTCATGTTGATCTTGTCGTCCTCGGTGCCGATCTGCTGGCCGACGATGCCGCACGTGCCGATGTCGACGCCGAGCGCCTTGACGTCGCTCGACGACAGCCCGATGATCGACTGGACCTGCTCGGGGTTGCCGCAGAACGCCATCAGGATCTGGTCGGCGAAGTCGGTGAACCGGAGGCCGGAGTCGCGCAGCTGCTGGACGTTGTCGGTGCGCTGCTGGACGCGGATCAGGAGCTCGGACAGGTTCACCGCCGAGCGCGCCAGGAAGTGGGCGCGCATCTGATCGCGGTAGTTGGCCGCCGCGACCAGATCGCCGGTGGTCGAGGTCCCGAACTCGCCGGCGATCACCAGCGTGATCGCGATCGAGATCATCACGGCCATGAGCGCGACGCCGCGCTGCCGGTTGCGGGCGCGCCGGGCCGGCAACCGCGCGCGGCCGAGCCTGCGCTCGCGGAGCAGGAAGTGGTTGATCGCTGGGAGAATGGTCCTGGTCGTCATGTCGCGCCTCGCCGTCACGATCCCGAGATCGTGAAGTTGAGGACCTCCTGCATCCAGATCCGGGCCTGGGTGGTGAGCTTGACTTCCTTGTCGTCGGGCCCCTTCACGGTGGCGGTGATCCGCACCCGGCTGGGCAGCCAGCCCTTCTGGCCGTCGGCCTGCGTCGTGTCCCACCGGTCCTGCCACTCGTTGGTCTTCCAGTTCCAGAACTCGAGCTTGGCGGCCACGATGTCGTGGATCAGCACGTCGTAGTCGGCCGGCTCGCTGTCGGGCAGCTCGTTCGACGGCCGGCGCTGCTCGCGCCGGATCCAGTCGGTCACGCCGGGGTGCTCGGGATCGTCGTGCCCGAGGTACGAGATCACGGTCTGCTCCGACTCGTTGGCATCGGCCCACAGCACGCGATGGCCCAGGGTCGAGAACCGGACCTCGGGCAGCCGCGAGCTCGCCTTGGCGACGAACAGCGTGCGCGGGTGCACCGCGTTGGTGTCCTCGTTGCGCGACAGGTACGCGTACTCGAAGTCGCGCACGACCCGGCCGAGCGCCATGCGCAGCTCGTGGTTGCGCTCCTCGTACTTCTCGAACACCCGCTTGCTCTCGCTGGTGTTCGCGATCGTCTTCCAGGCCAGCGTCATCATGACCACGAGGATCGCGATCGCGATCATGATCTCCATCAGGGTCATGCCGGCTTCTGGACGTCTTGCGCGCATCACGGCTTCTTCCCCGATCCGCCGCCGGTGCCGCCGGTGCCGCCGGCGCCACCGCTGCCGGAGCCGCTGCCGGCTTGCGGGAGCTCCTGCGAGCCGAGGCCGTTGAGGACCTTGTCCATCGCCGCGCCATCGCTGAGGAACGTGACGACCTTCATGTCGCGATCGCTGCCCATCACCTGCCAGGTCACGGTCAGCGTGACCTTGCGGACCGAGTCCTTGAGGATCTGCTGGAACATCGTGTAGTAGCTCTGCACGAACGATCCGCCGAGCGCGGCGGCGACGTCGCCGCTGCCCTTGCCGGCGCCGCCGGCCGTGCCGCCCATGCCGCCGAACTGCGACAGCATGCCGCCGAGCAGGCTGTTCTGGAAGCCGCCCTCGGCGGAGCCGGCCCCGGCACCGCCGCTGCCCGCCGCGCCCGACCCGCGGCCCTGCGCGATGCCCGTGAGCACGTCGAAGCTCGGCAGCTCGACCAGCTCGACCTTGTACGAGTAGTGGATCGATGGCCAGCCCTCGTCGCTGAACGCCTGATCGTCCTCGTGCTGCTCGGTGTCGGAGAACCCGTCCTTCTGCAGCTTGTCCTCGAGGTCGTACATCTTGGCGCGCGCCAGATCGGTGACGATGCCCATCATGTGGGCCTGCTGGGCGTTGAAGATGTTGCCGGCGGCGCTCTTGATCAGCACGGTGAGGCCGAGGCCGAGCACGGCGAGGCCGATCATGACCTCGAGCAGGGTGAACCCGGCCCTCGTCCGGTTTGTGGAGCGAGCCATGCGCGGCGCCGTCATCACTGGGTCTCCCGCTTGGTGTCCTTGCTGCCCATCACGTTCCGCAGCATGTGGTCATCGACGTCGCGCAGCGTGCCGTCGTGGAGCTCGACGCGGCCGGTCAGTCCGTACACCAGCACGCTGAACACCTCGCTGCCGTCGGTCAGCTCGATCACCGACTTCTCCGCGCTGCCGAGCGGGAAGAAGTAGATCGCGATCTGGCCCTTGCTGACGCCTTCGTCGCGGTGCTGGACCCAGACCTCCTTGAACTTGATGCCCTTGGCCTTGCGAAGGCCGCGCACCCAGCCCTTGCCGCTGGCGTCGCCGGTGATGCTGTCATCGGCCGGCTTGCAGGCGCGGTCCGCGATGTGGTGCCCCGCGAGCGCCGCGGCGCGCCGGGTCGCCTCGATCGGATCGCCGCCCGCGGACGCGTCGCTCGGCACGCCGGTCAGGCGCTGCCGGCCGCGCTCGAGCGCACGCTTGGTGTCCTCGTCGTCGGCCTTGACCAGCTCGTTGCGCGCGACCGCGATCGCGCCCTGGCAGACCTCGACCACGTAGCCCTGGTTCTCGAGATCGAGCACGACGCGGTGGAGGTCGCCGTGCTCGACCGCGAGCTGGCTGGCCCGCCGCAGCACCGCGGTCAGCTCGTTGGCGTCCTCGACCAGGTCCGCCTTGGTCAGCATGCGAAACCCCGAGCGCGCCACGAACAGGAGGCCGCCGATGACCGCGAGCGTGACCATGATCTCGAGCAGCGTCATCCCACGCTGGGTCGGTCGCGATGTGGCGGGGCGAAACATGGCTGGTGATCGATGCAAGCGCTGGTCCCGGCTACTCCCAGGACTTGACGTCGTCCTCGGTGCCTTCCTTGCCGTCCTCGCCCATCGACAGCGTGGCCAGGCCCTTGACGCCCGGCGGCAAGCTGGCGCCGCACATCATCTTGATCGGCCGGCCCCACGCGTCGTTGGCGTCGTTGCTGTTCATGAAGTCGTTGAGATCGGTCAGCTTGTCGGGGCAGCCCTTGTCAGGATGCGCCGCCGCCCACTGCGGGAATGCCTCGTTGGCATACTGGGTCAGCTTGATCTTGGTCGTCT
>VBLP01000532.1 GCA_005887925.1 Deltaproteobacteria bacterium
GTACGATTCCTGGTCAGCCATCAAAACAGCACCGGGCTACTGAGGTTCGAGCTACCGGTGGTCTACCGTGTCGAGGCCTCCGATCTCGCGTTGCAGGCGACACCGGGCACGCTTGCGTTCATGGCGGTCGCCGGCGGTGCCGCGCCCCCACCGCGGTCGGTAAGCTTGACGTTCAACGGCGCCGACGCTTCGGTGGTGTCCGCGCCGTCCTGGGCGGCGGTGTCCGGACCTGCAACCGCGACCAGCCCTGCGGCGTTCGGCGTGTCCATCATCAACACGTCGTTCCCGCCCGGGACGGTACTGTCCGGCGACGTCGTGCTCGGCACGACGCGAGGGATGGCGCAACGAGTGACCGCTGTCCATGTCAGCTACAGCCTCGTCGCCTCGGCACCGGAGGTTCAGTTTGTCGCGCCGTACGTGGGCATCGCCGGGCGAGGCGGCGCGCTGCACATCCGAGGTCATGGATTCTCGATATCGGGTCACCCGGTCACGGTCAGCGTCGGGGATCTCCAGCTCGGCCCCGTGGACCCGGACAGCGATACGCAGATCACCGTTGCTTATCCACCGTTGCCGGAAGGGCAGTATCCGGTGAACGTGTCCGATCCCCCCACCATCTCTCCGATGGCGCCTGCGCTGGTCATCGTCGCGCCACCGCCGATGGCCTACCAGGCGCTCGATGCGCCCCGCGAGCGGACCCGGCTGGTCTACGACGCCGAGCGACAGGCGATCTACGGCGTGAACCAGTCCGATCAGCAGATCGAGCACTTCGTGTACCGCGATGGGAGCTGGTCGGAACTTCCCCCCCACGTCATTCTGCAGCTGACAGACATCGCCATGACACCGGATGGTCGATCACTGATCATGTTCGATCGACCGAGCATCAACGAGATCTCGCTGACCGACGGCCGGTTTGCCGTCGTGAAGCGCGCCGACATTCCCGATAGATCTTGCTTTGACTTCTCCGTGCAGGCCGCAACAGCCAGCAATGGAAAGATCTTCATCATCACAGATGAGTGTGGATTCAGTACCCCGTACCTCTATGACTTGCTGGATCACTCGGTGACCGGCGTGGGTTTTCTGTGTTGCGGGACTTCCAGGGCAGAAGCCAGCGCAGATGGCAGTCGGGTCTATTTTGGTATCGCGGATATTATGAATAGCATGCTCGTGTTTGATTCGTTATCCAATATGATCTCCGAGACCCCCTTTGAGGTATTCTTGACCGCGATCGCTGTCAGCGGTGACGCGTCGCGCGTGATCGTGAACAGCACGGACGTCTATGACCGATCGATGACGTTCACCGGCGGTCTTCCTGGCGGTCCGGTCGGCGATCCGGTCCTCGCATCGCGCGACTCGAGCCGGGCGTTCGTGTATGTTCAGGATGGTGCAGTCGCACGTCTCGATGTGTACGACCTGAACGGACCGCTGCAACCCGACGGGCTGTATCCGCTCCTCAACACCGTGACGATCCCTGACCCCGCGAACGGCGTGACCGGCTCCCATCCACCGGTCACGATGGCGAGCAGCCTGGACGATGCCGTCGTGTTCATCTCGGGCGACAGCAAGCTGCTGGTCGTGCCCGTGAACTGAGCTGCGCTGTGCCCGGCTACGGACTGCCGAGTTCCCGAATGCGATCTATCAGGTTGGCAATGAAACTCACGACCACGGCCGCGTGAAGAACGAGCCGCCCGGCAGCGGGCCGTCCTTGAGCCGCTTGTAGGTCGAGATCAAGATCAGGCCGAACAGCAGATTGCCCGGCGGCGAGATCAGGAGTGCCGCCGTGCCCAGCGTGGTCATCTGCTTGGCGGCGATGATCGTCACCCAGTCCGAGAACAGCTCGGTGAAGCGGACGCCGGCGATCAGCGGCAGCCAGTACGACTGCTTCTGCCAGCGGAACAGCGCGATGGCCTGGAGCAGCGTGAAGGCGACCCAGACCGAGCCGGTGCGGCGCAGCAGGCCCGCCGGATCGTCGTACGGCATCGCGTGGAAGGTCTGGCTCCAGTGCTCGGGGAAGCAGATTGCGACGGTCGACAGGAACACGTCGAGCACCACGAGCAGGAACAGGACGACGTTGACCTGCGCGCGGTTCAAGTGAAACGTGCGCTTCTTGGGGCCGGGCTTGGCGGTGAAGATCTCACGCAGGCCGTGCAGCACGCGACCGGCCTTGTCGCGCGTCTTGATCATCTGGCGCTGCAGCACGGCGGGCCCGAGATCGACCTGGTTCTCGAACAGCACGACCTCGGGATCGTCCTGGGGTGGGCTGTAGACGCCGTGCGGGTTGCCGTCGGTCAGCTTGCCGTCCTCGATCGTCATCAGCGCCGATGCCGATTTCCGCAGGTACCAGTCGACCGCCTTGCTCACGATGCCGTCGTCGAACAGCGCGTGCGAGGTGAAGTCGATGATGCCGTAGCCGTCGTCGCCGGGGCACGCGACGCCGACGTACGCGTACTTGAGGGCGAAGTCGTGGGCCTTGAGGTTGGTCAGCTGGCCGTGCTCGCACGAGCCGCGGATCCCGGCGAGCGCGAGGTCGGCGCCGGCGACGCGGATCCGGCCGGCGTCGCCCGACAGCGAGTACGGCGTGTACTTCATCCCGACCGCGCCGTCGAGCTCGAGGAAGTTGTAGCTCTCGCCGAGCAAGCGGGTCGGCAGCCCGGTCAGCGCGACCGGGATCTCGAGCTCGATGTCGACGGGCGCGCCGTCGCGCGCGCGCAGCATCTTGC
Source organism: Deltaproteobacteria bacterium (assembly GCA_005887925.1). Classification (GTDB taxonomy): domain Bacteria; phylum Myxococcota_A; class Polyangia; order Haliangiales; family Haliangiaceae; genus JABFXX01. The sequence continues at coordinate 2,718 of VBLP01000532.1, forward strand.
CGGCGAACCGGATCTTGCCGCGGGGCGACGGCTGCGACACGTCGAGATCGAGGTGGAGCGAGGCGCCGTTGGTCCGGCCGTTGAAGGTGTAGCCGGTGTCGCCGATGAGTAACAGGCAATTATCCCACGGGTCGGTATCGTGATATGGAAACCCGTGGCTGTGCGAGCCGGCGACGAGCGTGACCGTGCCGCGCTCGCTCTCGGCGCCGAGCACGAGATCGATGTAGCTGCCGCGGTAGAGGTGAAGCCCGGTGCCGCCGAGCCTGGTCCCGGCGGCGCGGACCGCCTTGCCGAGTGCGCTGTGTCCGTTCATCGCAGTTCCTTCTGTCATCATGTGTCACCTGGTCGCCTCGAGGTGCTGGGCGATGTGGGGATACACGTCGCGCGCGGCGTTCTTGCCGAAGATGCAGTCGATGTGGCCGTAGCCCGGGATGAGGTGGCGCTGGTAGAGCTCGGGCCGGTTGGCCTGCGACAGCGCCGCCACCGTCTCCTCGGTGCTGCGCGGCAGGAAGCACGCGTTCTCGGCGCCGTGGATGAACGCGATCGGGATCGCGAGGCGCCGCAGCTTGTCCATGTAGATCTCGCTGCCGTCGGCGCCGACCAGGTGGCGGGTGTTGGACAGCCGCCCGAGGTGCTCGAACGCCGAGATGCTCGCGTCGCCGAACATCTCGTGCATCGCGTCGTGCGTGGCGGGGTTGAGCTGGTCGTGCTCGTAGAGCGGCGCGTAGAGCAGCGCGATGCGGTGGCAGACCTTGCTCGCGCAGCGCTCCTCGAGCTCGGTGGGATACAGCCGGAGCACGGCGTCGAGCAGTCGCTCCTTCCAGTTGGCGTGGCTGTCGACATACGCAGTCAGCGACTCGACGCCGAGCGCATCGAGGACCTCGGGGACGTGGAGGCCGGTCTTGATCCGGGTCAGCGCCGGCGTGTAGACGTGCGTCGAGATCTGCGAGATCACCGCCGAGCGCACGCCCTCGAGGCCGGCGAGCATCGCCATGGTGAAGGTGGTGGCGCCGAAGCAGTGGGCGACGACCTGCACCGACGGCGCGCCGGTCACCGCGCGCACGCGCGCCACCGCGGCCGGGAAGTCGTGGCGGGCGACGTCGTCGCCGGTGTACCGGGTGCGGTGCGCCGGCACCAGGATGCTCGACCGGAAGTCGAGCAGCCAGACGTCGAAGCCGCGCTCGACCAGGTACTCGAGCAGGTTGGTCTCGATCGTGTCGATCGAGAAGATCAGGCTGGAGACGCCGAGGCCGTGCGCGAGCATGACGGGCCCCTTGCGCGGGCCCCTGGGATCGCAGTAGCGGGTGAGGCGCAGCAGCGCTCCGTCGGCGGCGGCGAAGTCGTGGACCTCGGGCGCCGGGGCGCGCAGCTCGCGCTTCTTGCGCGGCGGGGCGTCGGGGTCGAACACCGTCGGCTTGCCGAACACGCCGCCATAGACGTCCCACAGGTTGCGGACGAAGTGGGCGCCGAAGCGGGCCACCGCGCCGAGCCGCTGCGCCGCGCCGTGCGCGTTGACCGCGCGCATGGTCCGCAGCTGGCGCAGGAAGTCGCCGACGTGGTTGTGCAGGATGCCGCGCCCGACCACCGCGCCGCCCGGGCCGGGGCCCTCGGTGACGGTGATGTAGAGCGTCGTGGTGTCGGGCCACAGGTCGAGACCCGGGTCGTCCTTGATGTACTTGGTGCCCTCGAACCAGTAGTGATTGCCCTCGGCCGAGGTCAGCTTCATCGCGTAGCGCATGTTGCGGGTGCCGACGCGCTCGGGGTCGGGGGCCGCGAGGACAAAGCGCCCCTGGGTCGCCGACAGCGGCTGGGCCGACAGCGCCGGTGCCTGCACGGTGCCGACCATGCCGGCCTCGTAGCGGTCGTCGGCGACGAACTGGTCGAGGTCCTCGGCGACGATGGTCAGGACGAACTCGAACGGCGAGCCATTGCTGCGGCCGTCCGCCTCGGCGCGCGCGAAGTCGTCGACGACGCGGGTCGAGACGTGCCCGGTCATGCGCTCGGTGAACTCGATGCCGACGGTGTCCGGCGCCGGATGCGCGCGCGGCCGGGGCGCGGACGGCAGCGTGTAATCAATGGTCCAGCCGCGATCGGCGGCGATCAGCGCGCAGGTGCGCTCGGCGAGCGCAGAGATCGTCAGCAGCGGATTGCAGCCGAGCGGCCGCGGGATCACCGAGCCGTCGGCGACGTAGAGCCCGTCGTGGACGGCGCCGCCGGTGGCGCCCGAGAACACCTGGCCCTTGTGATTGACCACGCCGGTGGCCGCGGTCTCGGCCATCGCACAGCCGCCGAGCGGATGCACGGTGATGAGGTGGTGCTTGAACGCGTCGGTCCACAGCGGATTGCGGGTGAACGTGCCGCCGAGCGCGGCGGTCGCATCGTACAGGCGCCGATTGATCTTCTCGAAGATCGGCTCGTCGCCGATGCCGCGCCAGCGCAGCTGCAGGCGATCGTGCTCGAGCTTCATCTGCCCGCTGGAATGCTCGTGGCTCATCACCAGGTAGGTCTGCGTGTTCTGCATCGCGCCGTGGTACGCGCCGCCGACGACGCTCACCGCCTCGCGCGCGGTCTCGCGGACCTTGTCGACGATCCCCTGATCGGTGTCGACGCCGACCGCGTGCGCCGCCGCCGCCATCGGCCAGGGCAGGAACTTTGCGATCGGACCGGGCAGCGAGCCCTCCTCGATGATCATCCCCTGGTTGACGTCGGCGACGGCCTCGTCCTGGTTGCGCAGGTCGATCACCGAGGTGATGCACGGGCCGACGCCGTACTCGGGCTGGCCGTTCTTCATGTGCTCGGCGGCGCGGTGGCCCCAGCCGATGCCGTTGATCCGGTCATCGCAGTTGTAGCCGAAGCCCAGCACGTCGCCGTTGCCGGTGAAGCGCTCGCCGATGTGCGGCGACGACGGCAGGCCGGTGTCGTGCGAGCGCAGCAGGATCTCGGTCGAGCCCAGCGCGCCGGCCGACACGACCACGATGTCGGCGGTGACCGATTCGTCGGGCGCGTCGAACCCCTCGCGGTGCGCGTCGAGGATGCGGTAGTGCACCGCGTACGTGCCGTCGGGCTCGCGCGAGATCCGCCGGACCTCGACCTCGGTGAAGACCTCGGCGCCGTGGTTCACGGCGTCCGGGAGGTAGTTCATGAGCGTGGTGTTCTTCGAGCCGCGGTTGCATCCGGTCACGCAGTCGCCGCACTGATCGCACGGCGGCTGCTCGACGCCGACGTGGTTCACGCCGCCGGGCAGCTCGTCGAAGGTGACGTTGATGTCGGTGCGCGCCAGCGGCGCCTTCATCGCCGCGGCGGACTTCTCCATCGCCTGCAGCTTGGGCAGCCGCACCCGCTCGGGCACCGGGTTGGGCCGGAGCATCTCGATCGCCCGCCGGTAGCCGTCGTCGAGGCGCGCCGCGTCGGCGGTGAGCGCCCGCGGCCAGCGCTCGTCGTCGAACACCCGCGGGTCGGCGCGGATCGAGACATTGGCGTTGATCAGCGACGTGCCGCCGAGGCCGCAGCCGACCAGCACGTTGATGTCGTCGAACAGCCGCATGTCGTACAGCCCGTTGCGGTGGATCTCCGGCGTGTCCACCCGGATCTCCTCGACGGTCTCGAGCTCGGTCTCGGGATACTCGCCGGGCTGGCGCTCCTTGCCGCGCTCGAGCAGACACACCGCCTGCCCGGCGCGGGCCATCCGGGATGCCGCGATCGCGCCGCCGTACCCCGAGCCGATCACCACGACGGTGTAGTGATCCTGGATGTCCTCGATCGGCGATGACAGTCGCGCGTAACGCAGCGCGCGAGCCTTCCCGCCGTTCTCGCCGCTGTCGCCCTCCGGCATCACCGACGGCCGTGCTGACTCCTGTGTGCTCACGCAGATCCCCTTCCCGCTGATACCGACGCCACCCGCCGATCTCCCGATCGACGCTCCATACCACGCTAGCAGCGCCGTGGTGATTGCGCAAGATGAAACCAGGACGGCGCCGAGGACAAGCGCGACGAACGGGCAATGACTGCTCGCGTGCGCACCGGCGACCGCCGCCCGGTATTTTTCATCTAGACAGTCGCGACCGCGGCGGCGGGCGAGCCGACGGCGCCCGGCAGCCGGAGCGGCGGCGCGGTCAAGAGGAAGCGGTTGCGCTCGTGCTTGCGCAGCCAGCGCGCGAGCTCGCTCAGGTACCAGAGCTCGCCCAGGTGGATACCGTTCTTGAACAGGCAGTGCTCGTGCAGCGGCAGCGCCGCGTGCGGGGTCGGCTTGTAGGGCTCCCCCGGGATGATCTCGACCGCGTAGTTGTCGGCGATCAGCGCGGCGCATCCGGACTCGGTGATCCACGCGAGCAGCTTGTCGTCGCGCCCGTCGAGCCCGGTGCAGGTGTTGTGGATCACCGCGGCGTCGGGCTGACGGTCCATCCCGAGCAGCACATCGGCGAAGCCGGTGTAGAAGCACACCATGTCGCCCTTCTCGACCACGACCTCGTCCTCCTCCATCACGCGCATCAGATCGCCGTAGCCGATCGCCCTGCGGGCGCGGCCGAAGTACGCGTGCAGATCGATCATCACGCCGCGACCCTGGGCGCCGTGCTCGGCGAGGTTGTGGATGCCGAGCGCGTCGGCGCGCGAGCCCTCGAACCGCGCCCACGGCTCGGCCGACGGCTGCTCCGGACCGGACCGGATGTGCTCGCCGGCGCGAAACCCGTTGTAGAACACCAGCTCGGGCTCGCCATCGCCGTCGGCATCGAACCGGCCGCCGACGTGGGCCAGCGAGTCCCACTGCGTCGAGTACTGCAGCGCCAGGAGCACCATGTCGTCGCACACCACGTCGGTGAATAGCGGATGCTCGTCGCTCAGGGTGAAGCAGAAGTTCGCCTTGCCCGCGCGCAGGGTCGGCGCGAGCCGGGGCGGAAACCGCCTGGGATTGAGCACGTTGCCGCCCGGAACATCGAGCGGCAGCGACAGACAGAACGTGCGGCCCTCCTTGACCTCGGCCACGCCCTGCAGCACCTTGTCGCGAGTCACGTAGTTCATCCGGCCGCGCTGGTCGTCGGGGCCGAACTCGCCCCAGTTCGAACCGGCGGGCCTGTGCTTCCAGCGTTGCGCCATGACCACCTCGGTTTCGATCGGCGGCGACTATACGTCGGTTCTGTCGTCTTTCCGGGTTTTCGCGTACGTTCGGCGCGCAAACGTTCACGAGGAGGCGCACATGATCCACCGACATCTCGTCCTGTTCGTCGGCGCGGCGCTGAGTCTGACCTTCACGGTACCGTCGAGCGTCCCGGCGCAGACGCCGCCGGCGGAGAAAGCCAAGCCGCCCGCTCCCGACGCCCGGTCCAAGGCGATCGCCGACGTCGTCGTCGCCAACCACATCCTGGCCAACGAGGGCGTGGTCGATGGCTACGGACACGTGAGCATTCGCGACCCCACCGATCCCAACAAGTTCCTGATGTCGCGCAGCAACGCACCCGAGCTGGTCACCGCGGCCGACGTGCTGGTCCACGACCTCGACGGCAACACGCCGGCCCCGGCCAGCGTCAAGCTCTACCTCGAGCGCTTCATCCACGCCGAGATCTACCGCGCGCGGCCCGACGTCAATGCGATCGTGCATTGCCACTCGCCGTCGCTGATCCCGTTCGGCGTCACCGGCGTGGCGCTCCGGCCGCTCTACCACATGAGCGCGTTCCTCGGCGGCGGTGTGCCGGTGTTCGATATCCGCAAGGCGGCCAAGGGCCCGACCGACATGCTCGTCCGCACTCCCGAGCTGGGCAAGGCGCTCGCCCAGTCGCTCGGTGAGCATCCGGCGGCCTTGATGCGCGGCCACGGCGCGGTGATCGTCGGCCGCGACATCCAGCAGGCCGTGTTCCGCTCGGTGTACACCGAGCTCAACGCCCACCTGCAGAGCCAGGCCCTCGCGCTGGGCAGCAAGGTGATCTACCTCGACGCCGAGGAGGCCAAGAAGGCCGAGGAGAGCACCGGCGGCACGATCTCGCGGCCGTGGGAGCTCTGGCTGCGCAAGGTGAAAGACAAATAACCACTGCGCCTTCTGTCCGGATCTCGGACATGAGACCTGGACTCCCGACCTCCTGTTGAGGTCGCGGACGTGATGCAGCGGTTCGTCGTCGCCGCGCAAGATTTGCTGGCACCGGCTCAGAGAAATTCGCAGCCACGCGGCGATCTCGACGAGCTGCGCCACTATCGAGCTCGAGAAACACAGCGTTCCTCACAGTCGTTCGGATCCGACGGGTGTTGTCGCCATGCGCGAGTCGGACTTCGCACTGTTAGTCTGCCGCATCTTGCGGCGGGCAGCGTGGATGTGAGTACGCCGCCGCTCCGAATCGAGTCGCGTCCTCGCCTCCGCGCGCGCTACGCTGTTGCCGAGTATGCACGAAGCGGGACGTGTGAGTGGGCACGCGGCCAGCCGACTACGTTCCGGATGGCGGGGCTACGCGTGGGCCGTGCTCGCGATCGCCCTGGCGATCGTCCTGCGCTGGTCCGGCGATCCGCGGCTCGGCCCCGAGCAGCTGCCGTACGGCTCGATGCTGGTGGCCGCGACGGTCATCGCGTGGCTCGTCGGGCTGCGCCCCGCGCTGGTCGTGGTCCTCCTCGGCGGGTTCGCCGCCAACTTCTTTCTCCAGACGCCGCGGTGGAGCTTCGAATCCGGCAGCGAGCACCAGAGTGGGCTCCCGGCGTTCCTGCTGCTCGGCACCGTGATCTCGGCGCTCGGCGGGTCCGCGCGTGCCCAGCGGATCCGCGCCGAGGAGGCCGCCGAGGCGATCCGCCGCGTGGAAGCGGCGCTGCGCGAGGCCCATGACGAGCTCGAGCGCCGGGTCCAGGCGCGCACCGCGGAGCTCGCGCACACCAACGATTCGCTGCGCGCGTCCGAGGAGCGGTTTCGCCTCCTGGTCGAGGGCGTCAAGGGCCATGCGATCGTCATGCTCGACGAGGCCGGTGCGATCGCCGCGTGGAACGCCGGCGCCGAGCGCCTGTTCGACCGCGCCGCGGACGTCGTCGGCAGCGCGATCGGCGAGCTGATCCCCGGCATCGACGCGCCGGCGCTGCTCGAGCTCGCGTACAGCGGTTCGATCGAGCGCGACGCCGTCCGCGGCGACGGCACGGTGTTCCCGATCGAGCTCGAGGTCACGCAGCTCGACGGGCGCGACCTGCTCGTCGGCATCGTCCGCGACATCTCCGAGCGCAAGCGGCTCGAGGCGCTCACCGAGCAGAGGCAGCGCCGCGCCGACGAGCTGCGCCGCAAGGCCGAGGAGCTCGCCGCCGACAACCGGCGGATGCAGGAGGCGGCGCGGCTGCAGAGCGAGTTCATGGCCAACATGAGCCACGAGCTGCGCACGCCGCTCAACGCGATCATCGGATTCGCCGACCTCATGCACGATGGCCTGACCGGCCCGGTCTCGGCCGAGCAGCGCGACTTCCTCAACGACATCCGGACCAGCTCTCGCCACCTCTTGCAGCTGATCAACGACGTGCTCGATCTCGCCAAGGTGGAGTCCGGAACGCTGCAGGTCATGCCCGAGGCCGTCGATCTCGCCGACGTGATCGGCGAGGTGCGCGACATCGTGCGCGGCATGGCCTCGGACCGCCGGCTCGAGGTCGAGCTCCAGCTCGCCTCCGACCTCGGCTCGGTCACCGTCGATCCGGCGAAGCTCCGGCAGATCCTCTACAACTATGTGTCGAATGCGCTGAAGTTCACGCCGGAGGGCGGCCACGTCGCGATCCGCGCCGCGCTGGCGGGCGACGCGTTCCGGATCGAGGTCGAGGACACCGGGATCGGGATCGCGAGCGAGGACCTGCGCTACCTGTTCCTGCCGTTCCGCCAGCTCGACGCCAGCGCGACCAAGCGGTACCAGGGCACGGGCCTCGGGCTCGCGCTGGCCAAGCGGCTCGCCGAGGCGCACGGCGGGTGACGGTGATGGAGCCGGCGCTGCGGGCGGCACAGCGCTGACGCGGACGGCGGCGCAGCACCTCGACACGCAGCTCCGGCGCGGGCAAGCTCGGGCGCGAGCCATGCCAGGCACGACCGATCTTCCCCAGGGCGTGTTCTTCCTCCAGGCCCAGGAGCGCGTGGTGTTCGGCCGGCCCGCCGATGCCGCGGTGGTCGCCGAGGCCGACCGCCACGCGGCGCAGCGGATCTTCGTGGTATCGACCCGCTCGCTCGGCGCGCTCGCCGACGGGCCGCTGCAGCGCATCGTCCGCGCGCTCGGGCCGCGTCACGCCGGCACGTTCGCCGAGGTCCGCGCCCACAGCCCGCGCGAGGACGTGGTCGCCGCCGCCCATGCCGCGCGCGCGGCGCGCGCCGATCTGCTGGTCGCCGTCGGCGGCGGCTCGGTGATCGACGCGACCAAGGCAGCGCAGCTGTGCCTGTGGCTCGGCCTCGACACGCCCGACGCGATGGAGCCGTATCGCGGCGCCGCGGCGGCCGACGTCGCGC
>VBLP01000123.1:0-16596 GCA_005887925.1 Deltaproteobacteria bacterium
CGGCCGAGCTCCTTCATCGCCTCGGACAGCTTGCCCTTCTTGCCCAGGAACCCGGCCTGCGCGGCGCGGATGCTCTGCTCGTCGGTGAGCGGCGCGATCACCTGCGCCAGCTCGTCACCAAGCCGCTCGAGGTGGGCGATGAGATCACTGGCAGTCGGCATCTTCGTTGCTCGCCGGGGCTCCGGCTGGTTCGGCGTAGAAACACGAATCGGCGACCCTTGCGGAGCCGCCGTCTCGATCACAATCAAGCGACTCGCTAGGCGGACGCGATCTTCTGGAACGCGACCGGGTCGCTGATCGCGATCTCGGCGAGCATCTTGCGGTTGAGCGCGATGCCCGAGGCGTTGAGCTTGCCGATCAGCTTGGAGTAGCTCTGGCCCAGCCCGCGCGCGGCGGCGTTGATCCGCTGGATCCACAGCCCGCGGAAGTCGCGCTTCCTGACCTTGCGCGAGCGATACATGTGCATCCAGGCGTGCTGCACGGCCTCGTTGGCGATCGCGTGGCAGCTCGAGCGCTTGCCGCGGAAGCCGCTCGCGGCCTTGAGCACGCGGTTGCGGCGACGGCGGGCCTTGAATCCTCGTTTTGCGCGGGGCATGGCGAATCCTCACTCCTTGTACGGCAGGAGCTTCTCGATCTGATGATGCTGGGCGTCGGACACGAACGCGCCGGCGCGCGCCTGGCGCTTGCGCTTCTTGCTGCGGCCGGTGAGCAGGTGCCGCTTGAACACGTGTCCGAACTTGAACTTGCCGGTGGCGGTGCGCTTGAACCGCTTCTTGGCGCCGGAGTGGGTCTTGACCTTGGGCATGGCTGTGTCCGCCGAACGGAAGGGTACGTCTTATGCCCCAGGGCCGGCGCAAAGACAAGCGATTTCACGGCCAAATGCAGGGCTAACCGCCCTGAATCACGCGGATCGGGGCGATCAGGTGGCCAGGCGCTGGCCGAGCCGCTGGATCTCCTCGGCGGTCAGGCCGCTGGAGGCCTCGATCTGGACGCTGGCGGCGCGGCCGGTGCCGACCTCGGCGGCGGTGACCTCGAGGATGCCGTCGGCGTCCATGGTGAAGCTGACCTCGACCTTGGTGACGCCGCGCGGCGCCGGCTTGAGGTCGCCGAGGATGAACCGGCCGAGCCGGCGGTTGTGCGACGCGAGCTCGTGCTCGCCCTGGTAGATCTCGATCGCGACGTAGGTCTGGTTGTCCTCGGTGGTGGCGAAGATCTTCTTGGCGCGGGTCGGGATGCTGGTGTTGGCGGTGATCACGACGGACATGCGGTCGCCGGCGACCTTGACGCCCATGTCGTGCGGCGTGACGTCGAGCAGGACCACCTCCTGGAGCTCGCCGCCCATGATGCCGGAGTGCACCGCGGCGCCCATCGCGACGATCTCGTCGGGGTTGACGCCCTTGCTGGCGGGCTTGCCGAAGATCTGGACCGCGCGCTCCTGGACGGCGGGCATCCGGCTCATGCCGCCGACCAGGAGGACCTGATCGATGTCGGCCGGCGTGCAGTGGGCGTCGGCGAGCGCGCGCTGGCACGGCGCATCGAGCCGGTCGATCAGGTGGCGGCACGCGCGCTCGAGCTGGCCGCGCTCGAGCTCGCGCATGAGGTGGACCGGGCCGCCCGGGCCGGCGGCGATGAACGGCAGGTTGACATCGGTGGTCATCGCCGACGACAGCTCGATCTTGGCGCGCTCGGCGGCCTCCTTGAGGCGCTGCAGCGCGACCGAGTCGGTGCGCAGGTTGATGCCGTGCTCGGCCGCAAACTCGTCGGCGAGCAGGTCGATGATCACGCGATCGAAGTCGTCGCCGCCGAGCGAGGTGTCGCCGTGCGTGGCGAGCACCTCGAACACGCCGTTCTCGATCGCGAGGATCGAGATGTCGAAGGTGCCGCCGCCGAGATCGAACACGGCGAGCCGCTGGTTGTGCTGGTGCTGCGCGCCGTAGGCGAGCGCCGCGGCGGTCGGCTCGTTGAGGATCGCGCGCACGGTGAGCCCGGCGATCGCGCCGGCGTCCTTGGTCGCCTGGCGCTGGACATCGTCGAAGTACGCCGGCACGGTGACCACGGCCTCGAATACCGGCTCGCCGAGGTAGTCCTCGGCGACGCGCTTCATCTTGGCCAGCACGTGCGCCGAGATCTCCTGCGGTGAGCGCGGCGTGCCGGCGACCTCGACCCACGCGTCGCCGTTCTTGGCGGGGACGACGCTGTAGGGCAGCCGGCTGATCAGCGACTGGACCTCGCGGTCGTGGAACTTGCGGCCGATCAGCCGCTTGGCGCCGAACACGGTGCGCTGCGGGTTGGTGACCATCTGGCGCTTGCTCGCCGCGCCGACGACGACGTCACCGTCGGCGTTCCACGACGCCATCGACGGCGTGGTCCTGCCGCCCTCCTGGTTGTGGATCACCGTCGGCTCCCCACCCTCCAGTACCGCCACACACGAATTCGTGGTGCCGAGATCGATCCCGATGACGCGGCCCATGCCTCGTCGGAAGTATACCTATTTACGGCGACTGAACAGCTCCTGCAGCGCGGTCTTGGCGGGCTGGAGATCCGGATCGAGCTCGAGCGCTTCGTGCAGCTCGACGCGGGCGTCGTCGAGCCGGCGATCGAGCTGCGCCTCGCGGCCGCGGGCATAGGACATCAGCGCCTGGATCCGCTTCGAGCTCGGATCGCGCGCGGCGAGCTGGTGCAAGGCGCTGCGCGCCAGATCCCATTGCTGGCGCTGGAGAAGATCGATCACGGCGGCCTCGTCGCGCGCGGTGATCGGGGCGGCGCTCCCGGCCGGACGAGCGACGCCGGGAGCGCGCGGGGGTGCCGCTCCGGGTCGGTTTGCCGCGGGGTTGGCGGCGGCCGCGGCCGCGGCCGCGGCGTCCGGTGCCGCGGGCGATCGCGCCGTGCGAGGTGGCAATCCTTGCCCGGTGCGGCCGTCCCCCGCGGAGGGCTGCGCGACGGGCACTGTGCCCGGTGCGGCGGGCCGGCGCAGCGTCTTGGCGATGGTGTCGTGCGCCGCGCGCAGTGCGAGGAACACCTCGTTCGCCTGCTTCTGGATGTCGGACGCCATCCGGCCGAACCGCACGGGATGGAAGCGCTTGGTGAGCTGGAGAAATGCAGTGCGAACGTTCGGCGAGCGCCGTGCGCGCGTGCGCCTCATCGAGCCCCGCCACCTCAGAAGCCTAGCCTGCAGCCGGTGGCCGCACCATGGCCTGGATCGCAAGTAACGGTGATCGATCGGTCAGCTTGCGGGATTCACGCAGCCCGATCACGCGCGCGGCGACCCGGAATTGACCCGGCGACGACGATCGTCCACCATCGCGGACGCATGTCCGCCGGTGCCTTGCTGCCCACCACCGCCGCTCCGGCGCCCCGTCGCTACGAGGTCCGGCGCGAGGCGATGGTCGTCGAGGGCCACGCGCTCGCCGGGGTCGAGCTCGCCGGGTACCTGGTGGGCCAGCCGCTGGGCACCGCGCCGGTGGTGATCGTCGTGGGCGGGATCACGGCGTCGCCGTTTCCGTTCGGTGATCCGGCGAGCGGCGCCGAGGCGTGGTGGCCGGCGCTGCAGGCGCCCGACCTGGTGGATCTGAGCCGCGCGACGGTGCTGTGTCCGTGCTGGCCGGGCAACGGCTCGACCTGGCGCGGGTTCGACGACGGCGACCCGCCGGAGCGAAGCGACGGCAATGTGATCGACACGCCGGCGAAGCCGGCGCCGCTGTCCGCGCTCGGGCTCGCCGATCTCGTCGCCGCGTGGCTCGACGGCATCGGCATCACGACGCCGGTGACGTCGGCGCGAGCCTGGGCGGGCTGGTCGGCATCGCGTTCGCGGTGCGCCACGCCGAGCGCTGCGCGCGCCTGATCACGATCTCGGCGGGGCTGCGGCCCGACGGCTGGGGCACGGCGACGCGCTATCTCCAGCGCGAGCTGGTGCGCGACGGGCAGCGCCGCGGCGACGTCGCGACCGGGATGATCCGCGCGCGCCAGCTCGGCATGCTGACGTATCGCGGCCGCGAGGAGCTCGACACCCGGTTCGGCGTGCTGGTGCCCGAGCTGGATCGCCCGCCGGTCGCGGCGTACCTCGATCATCACGGCGAGCGGTTCGCCGCGCGGTTCCCGGTGCGGACGTTCCTGCTCCTGTCCGAGGCGATCGATCGCAGCCACTTCGGCACCGATCGCGCGGCGCTGCGCGCGCAGCTCGGCCGGGTGACCGCCGACGTGCTGGTGGTCGGCGTGCCGGGCGACCTGGTGTTTCCCTTCCCGCTGCAGCACGAGCTGTACCGCGAGCTCCAGGCGGTCGGCGCGTCGTGCTCCTTGTGGAAGCTCGACTCCGAGTTCGGCCACGACGCGTTCCTCGCCGATCAGGACCGCCTGGCCGCGCTGCTGCGCGACGCGCGCGCGTTCGCGGTCACCGCGCCGCGCCAGCGCTTCGAGGGCATCGGCGCCCAGCCGGTCCGCGAGATCCGGATCGGCATGGTGGGCTGCGGCACGGTCGGCACCGGCGTGCTCGAGCTGCTCGATCGCCAGGCCGCCGCGATGGTCGAGCGCTACGGCGTGCGCTTCCGCGTCACCCGGATCGCGGTGCGCGACCTGGCCAGGCCGCGCAGCCCGCTCGCCGACCGCATCGCGCGCACCACCGTCGCGCTCGAGCTGGTCGCCGATCCGGAGGTCGACGTGATCGTCGAGGTCGCCGGCGGGCTGTCGGTCGAGGCGACGGTGGCCGCCGCGCTCGCCGCCGGCAAGCCGGTGGTCACCGCGAACAAGGCGCTGCTGTCGAAGAAGCTCGCCGAGCTCGGCGTGCTGGCCCAGCGCACCGGGACGCCGCTCCTGTGCGAGGCGTCCGCCGCCGCGGCGCTGCCGATCATCCGCCACCTGTCGCATCGCGCCGACGAGATCGACGCGATGATGGCGATCGTCAACGGGACCTGCAACTACATCATCACGCGGCTCGAGCAGGACGAGTGGCCGCTCGAGCGCGCGGTCGCCGAGGCGCAGCGGCTCGGGCTGGCCGAGGCCGATCCGTCGGCCGACCTCGAGGGGCTCGACGCGGCGGCCAAGCTGTCGATCCTGGTGTACCGCGCGTTCGGCGCGTGGCTGCCGCCGGACAGCCTCTCGGTCCGCGGCATCGGCGAGCTCGAGCCGGCCGACTGCGATCTCGCCGAGGCGATGGGGTTCCGGATCCGGCTGATCGCGCACGCCGCGCGCAAGGCCGATCAGCTGACCGCGGCGGTCGAGCCGGTGCTGCTCCCCGACTGGCACCTGCTGGCGTCGATCGAGGAGGAGTACAACGCGGTCTACCTGCGGTGCGCCTCGTCGGGCGACCTGTCGCTGTTCGGCAAGGGCGCCGGTGCGCTGCCGACCGCGACGGCGATCCTCGGCGACCTGATCGACCTCGCGCAGGACAACTCGGTGCAGTGGCCGGTGCCCCGCCAGGGCCGCCCCGTCGCGCTGCCGCCGCGCCGGCATTACCTGCGGATCACCGGCGAGGCCCACCCCGGCCTGGCCAGACGGGTCGACTCGCTGGTCCGGCGCGCCGGGCTGACCCTGCAGAACCGCGCCACGCGCGGCGAGCCGGAGCTCACGCATTACGCCTTCGTGGTCTCGGCCAGCGACGACGCGCAGATCCGGGAGCTCGCCGGGCAGATCCGCGATCTCGGCCGGGTCGAGCAGACCCTGTGGCTCGGGGTCGCCGAGTGAGCGAGGAGGTCACCCGGCGCGAGAAGCGCCCGACCCGCCCGGCGGTGCGCCAGGACACGGGAGCGATCCGCGCGTGGCTCGATCCGGCGGGCTGTCCGCGCGCGCGGCCCGAGCTCGCCGACATGGCCGCCTCGACCCGCGAGCTGCACGGCGCGCTCGACGAGCATGCGCGCATCACCGGGGTGCCGTGGCTGCATCCCGACCGCCCGACGATCCAGCGCGACCTGCTCGGTTCGCCCGCCGTGGTCGCCTGGCAGGAGGCCAAGGCGGCGTTCCTGCTCGCCGGCGACGGCGCGTGGTCGGAGCTGCCGCACCTCTACGCGCGCTACGGCACGCCCGGCACCACCGCGCTGATCGCCGCGCTGCGCGCGCTCGAGGGCGCCCGCGCCGCGATCGTCACCGACAGCGGCATGCAGGCGGTGGCGCTGGTCGCCGACGTGCTGCTCACCGCCGGCGGCCACGCGGTCGTGATGCGGCAGGTCTACAACAAGACCCGCACGTTCCTCGAGCACACCGCGCGGCGGATCGGCGCCGCGGTCACCCTGGTCGACGACGGCGACCTCGCCGGCCTCGCCGCCGCGGTCCGCCCCGACACCCAGCTCGTGCTCGCCGAGACCTTCACCAACCCGCTGACCCGCGCGCAGGACATCCCGGCGCTCGCCGCGCTGACGCCGAACCTCGTGATCGACTCGACGATCGCCACGCCGTGGGCGTTCGCCACCCCGCTGCTCGCGCGCGGTGCGCGGGTCGTCGTCGGCAGCCTGACCAAGGCGCTCGGCGGCCAGGACACCGCGCTCGGCGGCTACATCGCGACCGACGACGCCGAGCTCGCCAACCAGGTGATGGACCTGATGGCGATGCGCGGCGGGATCCTCGACGACGATCGCGCGCACGGCATCGCCGACGGGCTGCCGGCCGCCGAGCTCGCCCACGCCCGGCGCTGCGCCACCGCCGCCCGGGTCGCGGCCTTCCTGGCGCGCCATCCGCGGGTCGAGCGCGCGTTTCATCCGTCCCTGCCCGACCACCCCGACGCAGCCGTGATCGCGCGCGACTACCGCCGCACCGGCTCGCTGGTGTCGCTCCGCGTCGCCGGCGCCGACGAGATGCGCCACCGCCACATCGCCGACGTGCTGGTGTCGTGCGGCGTCCTGCGCTACGCGCTGTCGTTCGACGGCCTGGCGACCAAGGTCAACCACCACCACACGGTGTCGGAGTACTTCACGCCGGCCGAGCAGCTCGCCGCGCTCGGCATCGATCGGCTGATCCGGCTCGGCATCGGGATCGAGGACGCCGACGACCTGATCGCGTGCCTCAACTGGGCGCTCCACCATGAGCAGTCGGTCACAGCCGAGGAGCTCGCGGTGTGGCGTACGACACGTCCGGGGCCCGGCAGCGACGCTTAGCTCCACCGGAATCCGTGCTGCCGGCCACCGGCGCTGATAGCGTAGAGCGGTGCGGTGGCTTGTCGTCCTGGCCGTCACGGGGGGTTGCGGTCGCCTCGGATTCGGCGAGGAGCATGCGCGTCTGATCGACGCCTCGGTCGATGCGGTCGATCTCACGATCGATGCGCGCGTGACCAAGGTCGATCCGTGCGCCGCAACCTACACGACGAAGTACCTGGGCTCGAGCTACAAGCTGTATCCAGCGGCCCCCTGGCTCGACGCCGTGCGTCGCTGCGAGCAGGACGGCCGCGGCACCCACCTGCTGCTGATCGACGACTCGTTCGAGGCGATGACGGTGAAGAACCTCGCGAGCGGCGCCACGATCTGGATCGGGATCAGCGACCGCACGGTCGATAACTACTTCCTGAAGGTGACCGGCCAGGTGGCCTACACCGGCCAGGGCCCGTCGCCCGCCCTGCCCGGCCCGGGCTGCATCGACGTCGATGAGAGCGCCGGCACGGCGCACGAGGTATCGTGCGACATGATGCTCTCGTTCGTCTGCGAGTGCGACTTCATGCCCGCGGATCCCGCGAGCTACTAGCGCTGCAGTGGCCACCGCGGCGCGATACGCTCCGATGACGACCCGGCGGAAGACGAGCTACGCTGATCGCGTGGCCCGGACCGCCGTGATCGCGCTGCTCGTCGCCGGCTGGCTCACCGGCGCGCACGCCGCCCCGCTGGCGCGCCAGCGCGTGGTGCTCGCCGATCCGGATCCCGAGCTCCGCCACGCGATGGAGCAGGCGCTCGCGCCGTGGCACCTCGAGGTCGTGATCGAGGGCCCGCCGCCGGCGGACGAGGGCATGGCGCAGGAGCGCGCCGACGCCGATACCGCGCGGTTCGTGGTGTGGCGCGATGGCGAGCAGCTCGTGGTCTACGATCGCGAGCTCGGATCGATCGAGCGCCGCGACAGCCGCTCCGGCGTGCTCGATCCGCCGACCGCCGCCGCCGCCGCGCTGACGATCAAGACGATGATGCGGCTGCCGCCGCCGCCCCCCGAGACGCCGCCGCCGCCTCCGCCCGACGAGCCGGGCATCGAGGTCCGCGTGCAGGCCGGCGTCGCGACGCGGATCTCGCGCGGGATCGACACCGAGGTATCGATGCGGCTGGGCGGCGCGGTCGCGATCCGGCCGTGGCCGCGCGCGGGCTGGCGGTTCGGGATCGGCGGCGACGCCGGCACCGCGACCAGCATCGACCGCGCCGGGTTCAAGGGCACGTGGAGCGAGTGGGCCGCGCTCGGCATCGTCAGCTGGACCTACGCGCGCGGTGCCTGGGAGATCGAACCACACGCCGGCTTCGGTGTCCGGCACTCGTCGCTCGACGGGCTCGAGATGACGGCGATGCGCAGCGAGGCGGCGACCCTGACGACCGGCCGGGCCGGCGTCGCTGCGCGCTGGCGCTACGCGCGCCTCAGCCTCGGTGTCGTGCTGGACATCGACGGGACTTTCGGCACTGTGACCTACACCAAGACCAACTCACCGGCCGAAGTCTTCCAGATCCCTGGCGCCGCGGTCGAGCTGGGGGCGCTGGCCGCGGTCGATCTGTGAAACATTGCGACCTTTCGGGGCAGCATGCCCACTAACCAGAGCGTGGGATTTCCGGCATCTGCAGCGCGCGAGCACGATCTCGAGCTGGCCCGACGAGCGGCCGCCGGTGATCGCGCCGCGCAGCGCGAGCTGTTCCTCGAACAGCGCGCCAACGTGCACCGCGCGCTGTTCCGTATCCTCGGCTCCAACCGCGAGATCGAGGACCTGCTGCAGGACTCGTTCATCGAGATCTTCCGCGCGCTGCCGACGTTCCGCGGCGACAGCACGCTCGGCCGGTGGTGCCAGACGATCGCGGTCCGCGTCGCGTACCTCGCGATCTCGCGGCGCCGGCCGCCGGCGGTCGACCTGTCGCTGGTCGAGGAGACCATCGCGGGCGACGCCGATGTCCGCCGCCACGTCCAGGTCCGCGAGGCGACGCGCCGGCTCTACGCCGCGCTCGATCGCATCGAGGCCAAGCAGCGCATCGCGTTCGCGCTCGCCGTGATCGACGGCAAGTCGCTGGCAGAGGTCGCGGAGCTCACCGATAGCTCGGTGTTCGCGATCAAGACCCGCGTGTGGCGCGCGCGGCGCGAGCTGATGCGTCGCGCAGGCAAGGACGCCGCGCTGGCGGCGTACGTCCAGGATCTGGAAGGAGGCGAGTCATGACCGAGCACCAACGTCTCGGGCCACCGCCCATCGAGCCGCTATCGGATGCTGCGTGGGCACGGGTCGAGCGCGGGGTGTGGTCGCAGCTGGATGCCGAGGCCGCCGGACGCACGCCCGCACCCACGCTCTCGCCGTCGCCGCGGCGCTGGTGGCTCGTGGCCGCCCCGGTGCTGGCCGCCGCCGCGGTCGCGGTGATCGTCGTCGCGACGCGCTCCCGGCCGGTCGAGATCGAGACCTCGCGCGTGGTGACCGACGCGGCCTCGTCGTCGGTGTCGTACGGCGATTCGCACATCGAGCTCGATGCGCGCACCGCGCTGGTGATGAGCCACGAGGCCGCGCATCCGCTCGTGCTGCTCGAGCGCGGCACGGCGCGGTTCACGGTCGCGCCGCGCCTGCAGCGCCCGGCGTTCATCGTGCGGGCGGGCGATGCCACGGTGCCTGGTCAACGTCGAGTTCCGCGGCAGCGTGGTGCCGGTCGGCGCCGGCCAGCGCTGGTCGTCGGATGCGCCGACCCGGATCGCCGCGATGGCGGCGTCACCGACGGCCGTCCCGCCGGCATCCGGAGAACCGGAGATCGAGATGGAGGGCGCCGACGACACCACGAGCGGTACCGCGCCGCCGCACGGCAAGCCCGCCGGCCACAAGCCCAGGCGCGCCGCGGGCAGCGCCGATGCTCGGGCCGACGTCCGGATCGAGCCCAAGGCCGGCGCCGAGCCCACCGAGGTCTCCGACGATCCCGATCGAATCGAGTACGATCGCCTCGCCACGCTCGAGCCCAGGTCACCGGACGCGGCGCTCCGCGGCTACATGGCGCTCGGCCGCGGCACCAGCCGCTGGGCCGCACCGGCGCTGTACGCCGCGGCTCGCCTCGCCGTCGATCGCCACGATCCGCGCGCCGAGACCTTCCTCGCGATCTATCTCCAGCGCTTCCCCGACGGCGCCAATGCCGCCGATGCACGGAAGCTGCTCACTCGCCAGAAGAACCAGTAATCGCTTTCCTACAGATCGCGACGGCGCCGAGTGCGACTGGCTTGGAGAAGATATGCCAATGATCCCAAAAGGCTGGTTTGCGTTGTGTTTCGCGTTGCTTGTCGCGGCTTGTGGAGGCAAGCACGGTGGTGATTCAGCGGATGCGAGCAATCCGTGCGGCGTGTTCGGCGCGCCGTGCTCGACGGGTGATGCCTGCTGCTCGGGGATGTGCGATTCGACCGGCAGCTGTACCGTAAATGGCACAATGTGCGCAGCGGCGGGCTCATCATGCAGCGCGAACACCGACTGCTGCACGACGAGCTGCGTCGGCAACGTGTGTCAGGGCAAGCAGTGCACGGCCGACCTTGGAGCGTGCTCGCACGACGGTGAGTGCTGTGGCGGGTCGTGTCAAAACAACAAGTGCACACCGCTCAACGCCGCGTGCAAGACCGGGGGCAACGCGTGTGGCGGTAACGCCGAGTGTTGTTCGTCGCACTGTGCCGCGAATGGCACGTGCAGCGCGGCGTCATGGTGCGCCCAGGACAGCGACTCCTGCGCGCACGATGCCGAGTGCTGCGGTGGCATCTGCCAGAAGGGCTCGACCGGTACACTCGGTCTGTGCACGCACCCGAGGCCCGGCAGCACCAACTGCAGCGCCGGAGTCGATGGCACTGTATGCACCGACTGCGGCGGCTGCTGCAGTCGCCTGTGCGAGGTCTACGCGCCGACCGGCGTGAAGGTCTGCCAGCCGGCCGAGGGGTGTCGAGTTGATGGCGATCTCTGCCGCAAGGACAGCGACTGCTGCGGCGCGGCCGGCACCGGTCTGCCGGGCGATGGCCACGTGAACTGCCTCAAGCAGAACGCGAACGACCCCACCGGCATCTGCCGCAACCCGAACGCATGCAACCCCGAAGGCGACGTCTGCCACTACCAGAACTACTCGACGTGCGGCAACTCGTCGGCGCGCAACGACTGCTGCGGTGGCCTCGGCAACTCCGGCGTGTGTAAGCTCGACGCGGTCGGCGTGCCGCGCTGCTACGGCCTGGGCGGTACGTGCCGCATGAGCGGCGAAACTTGCGCGTTCGCCGGAGACTGCTGCAACGGCTTGCCGTGCGTGCCCGACGCGGGCGGCATCCTCCACTGCGGAGCGACCGCATGCGTTGCGATGGGTGGTATGTGCACCGCGACCGCGGACTGCTGCACCGGCGCGACCTGCGTGTTCGTGGCCGGCCAGACGTACGGTACGTGCGGCGGCGGTGGCACGTGCGCGCAGGATGGTCAGTCTTGCAAGCAGAACGGTGACTGCTGCAACATGGACTGCAATATCACGGGCACGAACCCGCCGATGCCCTGCAACGGGGCCACCGGCTGTACCTGCTTCACGTTGCTGTTCTGACTGTCACATGCCGATCCCGCCGGCGGAATACGAGGCGCCGGCAGTGTGATTCACTCTCCTCGTCATTGCGAGGAGCGAAGCGCGGGATCCTGTAGCCGCTTCGCGCGGCCGGGCTACGGTTTGGGCTCGCTCGCCCGCAGCTTCTCGGCGACGAGCGTGGCGAGCCGGTCGTAGTCGATCGGGTCGGTCTTGGCGCTGTGATCGCGGACGAGGTTGTCGTAGAAGCCCTTCCACGATTCGGCGAGCACCTCGAACATCCGGCTGGCGGACAGCGCGCCGGCCTCGACGACGTCGGTCGGCCGCGCCGCGTCCTTGGCGCGGTCGCGCAGCGTGGTGCTGAAGGTCTGCGCCGCCTCGGCCATCGCCCGCGAGACGCCGACCATGAGGTCGGTCATGTTGCGATGCGCGCGCTCGGTGAGCGGCGCGGCGCGGCCGGGCTTGTACACGTCGCGGTCGTCGCCGGCTTCGCCGCCACTGCCTGTCTTGTCGTTCGCCATGGGATCTCCTTTTCTGTCCTCAATCGAAGCTGCGCATGCCCTGGGCGATCCGGCCCAGACCGTAGCCGACCAGCGCGAAGCCTGCGGCCCACAATAGCCAGTTGTTGTCGATGTGCTCGATCCGGGTCGGGACGCCGAGCCAGCGCGACGCCGCGATCGCGGCCGCCGCCGCCAGCGCGCCGCGCCGCAGGTACTCGAGGCCGAGCGTGAGGCCGCGCTCGAAGCTGCTGATCGTCTGGCCGTACGTCGTCGTGATCCGCGGGACCTGGAACTGCAGGAAGTCGGTCAGCTCGCGGGCGACGCGCGGCACGGCCGCGACCGCCGCGCCCAGGCCGGTCAGGCTCACGCCGGTGCAGCTCGCGCGCAGGCGGCGCTGGCTCTCGTCGCGCCAGAACTGGGTGAACTCGGCGGCCGGATCGAGCTCGGGGTAGAGCTTGAACGCCAGCATGTCGACGATCAGCTGGGCGCGGTAGAACCGGGTCAGCTTGGCCGGCAGCCGGAGGTCGAGCTGCCGGATCGCGTTGGCGACCGCGAGGAACACGCGGCCGACGCTCTTCTCGGCCGGCGTGGCGTGGCGGCTGCGCACGCGGAGCAGGTAGCTCGAGAACTCCGAGGTCACGGCGAGCTCGAAGTCGGCGAGATCGCGGTGCTGCTCGAGCTCGATCGCGGCGAGCAGCATGCGGTAGGCCGCGCGGAGCTCGCCGGCGACGAGGTGGAACACCAGGCGCTCCTGCTTGAGCGCGAGGTCCTCGTCGAGCTCGCCGACGATGCCGAAGTCGATGTACCCGATCGTGCCGCCGGACATGACGATCACGTTGCCGGCGTGCGGGTCGCCGTGGAACAGGCGATGGCGGTAGGCCTGCTCGAGCGTCGAGCGGTTGAGCACCCGCGCCGCGCGGTGCGGCGTGATGCCGTCGGCCGCCCACCGCGCGAGCTGATCGCGATCGCCGCGCTGGACCGCCGCGATCAGGTCGGCGAGCCAGACCCCGGACAGCTCCTCGAGCACGAGCACGCGCGTGCTCGAGACCTCGAAGTACGGCCGCGGCGAGTAGTGGTCGACGTCGTCGGCGGCCATCCGGTCGTGCAGGGCCTGGGCGTTGAACGCCTCGCGGCGGAAGTCGAGCTCCTCGAGCGTGTAGCGCTTGATCTCGCGCACGATGCGGCCGAGGTCGCGGTTGCGGAACACGCCGACGGTCTGGAGCAGCCAGCACGCGAGCTCGAGGTTGACCATGTCGGCGCGCAGCACCGCGGCGATCCGCGGCCGCATCACCTTGACCACGACGCGCTCGCCGCCGCGCAGCACCGCGCGGTGGGCCTGCGCGATCGACGCCGACGCCAGCGGCGCGTCGTCGAACGAGCGGAACACCTCGGCGATCGGCCGGCGGAGGTCGCGCTCGATCGTGCGCCGGATCGTGCGCGCGGCGACCCGCGGCATGCGGTCGAGGATCTCGCGGAGCTCGTTGTAGTACGCCGGCGGCAAGAGGTCGAAGCGCATCGCGAGGATCTGGCCGAGCTTGGCGAAGCCGCCGCCGCGGACCTGGAGGAACCAGCGCAGGTAGCGCGGCGCGCGGCCCGGGACGAGCACGCGGACGACGGCGAACGTCGCGAGGAACACCGCGGTCGCGAGCGTCGAGGTCAGCGACCGCACGACGTACGTCACCGCGAAGCTCATGCATCGGCCCTGCGCAACGGCCGCGGCGCGGCCCCGGCGGCGACGGCGCGCTCGAGCCCGCTGGTCCAGTCGGTGTCGGTCCGCCCGCCGTGACCGCGGCGAACCCCATCCGGATGGTAGAACGGCATCAGGTAGCGGAGCGTCCCCCACAGGACGTGCCAGGTCATCTTTTCGCGCACCAGGCCGAAGACGATCCCGTCCCACACCACGCGCACCGGGTAGACCAGCCAGCCGAGGGCGCCGCGGCCCTGCAGGCGGGGGATCTGGAGCAGGATCACCAGCGTGCCGACCACCGACAGCAGGCCGAACGCGAGCGTGCCGAACGCGAACATCGCGATCCGCACCGGATACGACAGCCCGAGGTGGGCGAGCACGTCGGCGACCACCGACTTGTGCTCGAGCTCCTCGGCGGCGTGCCAGTAGTACAGCGCGGCGATCGGGTTGTAGACATCGGGGTAGCGCTGGCCGAGCACGACCTCGGACATCGTCGCGGTCCAGTGCTCGACCCCGGCGAAGATCGCGATCGAGCCGGCGGCGGCGCACGTCGGCCGCGCGACGTGGCGGATCAGCGGGCGCAGCACCCAGCGCGTCGCGGTCTCGAACCAGCGCGCGAGCGGCTCGACGCGGAAGCCCAGGCCGGTCAGCGCGGCGAGCGAGCGGGCGTGCTCGTGGGCGTGCATCGCCTCCTGGCCGACGAAGTCGCGCACGGCGCGCGCGAGCTCGGGGTCGCGGAGGTCGGGCTGGGTCTGGCGCAGCTCGTCGGCCATGAGCCGCTCGAGCGTCGGGAACAGCGCCGAGTACGCGGTCATCAGCGCGGTGGCGACGACGTTGTCGGCGTACCACACCGGGGGCCCGTACGGCGTGTAGTCGATCTCGGGCCGGCGCACGACCAGCGGCGGCGCCGGCCGACGCCGCGCGCGATACCGGGTCAAGACCGGGATCACCGCCGGCGTCACCATCGGCACGAGCCGGGCATAGGCGGCGTACGCGTCACCGAACCGGCGGAGCAGCGCGCGCTCCTCGTGCAGCGTGCCGACGACGACGTAGCCGGTCATCGCGAGCGCGAACACCAGCTGGCTCCCCGTCATGTGCGGCGTGCACCAGAACACCAGCAGGAGCCCCGTCATCAGCGGATGGCGCACGAAGCGATATGGCCCGGTGATCCGCAGCTGGTCGGGCCCCGAGTCGGTCTCGTCGCGGACGACGTAGCCGGCGGTCATCGCGCCGGCCCAGACGCCGCCCAGCTGCCATACCACCCCGCCGACCGGCTGCCACGCGGCCATCGCGCCGGCGAGCACGAGCGACGCGGCGATCACGTAGGTGCTGCGCTCGAGCGAGGGCGGCAGCCGGCGGCCGAGCCAGCGCTTCCACGCCGGCCGCGCCATCAGCGAGTGCTGGAGGCCGAAGGCGGCCACCAGCGCGAGGTCGATCGCCAGCGCCACGACCGGCGAGCGCACCGTGGCGCCGATCGGGCGGTTGATCGTCACCGGCACGGCGACGTCGCCGGCCCACAGCAACAGGTACGGCGTGGCGATGCCGCCGACGGCGTAGCCGCCGAACCCGTACAGCCGTCGGATGGTGCGGTTCAGATCCATGCGAAGTACGGGAGCCAGCGGTTGCGGACGCGATCGGCGGCGATCCGGGCCTCCAGCCGGGCCTGCCAGCGAGCGCCGTGGCGCGCGTCGCGGAACCGCGCCGGCGCGAGGATTCGCCACGCCGAGTTCGGGGTCACCCAGTACGGCACGATGTAGGCCGGCGCCAGCTGGGTCATCGCGGCCAGCTTGTCGGGGATGTCGGTCCAGTGGATGCCGGGGTGCTCGTGGTGCACCGCGTGGTAGCCCTGGTTGAAGATGAACAGGTTGAGCATGTTGTTGACGGTGTTGATCGAGCCGTCCGGGCCCGTGCGGTCGCCGGCCGGCGCGTGGGTCAGCCACGAGAAGTAGCCGATCGTCGCGTGGGTCGCCGCGAATGGGATCCAGTAGCAGGTGGCCATCGTCCGCGGCTGCCACCAGGTCAGCGCGGCGAGCGCCCCGAGGCACAGCGCGGTGTCGATCGCGAACGTGGTGCGGAAGCGCTGCTTGCGCCAGCGCTTGACGTCGGTGACGTAGATCGAGCGCAGCGTGAACCACTTGACGACCGCGCCGTAGCGCAGCCAGTAGCCGACCGCGGCCGGGCCGCGCTCGCAGCCCAGGGTCGAGGTCACGTCCTCGGGCCCGTCGTTGTGCTTGTGGTGGTGATGGACGTGGAGCACGGTCATCTCCGCCGAGGTCAGGAGGCTCGGGAAGCACAGCAGGACCTCGAGCACGCGGTTGGGCGCGCGGGCCACGAACAGCTTGCGGTGGCAGTGCATGTGCATCACGCCGATGGTCAGCGAGTAGTTGAGCAGCGTGGTGAGCGTCCACAGCGCGGCGCGCGCGGGCCATGCGACGACCGCGCCCGGCACGATCAGCAGCGCGAAGAACCCGACGTAGCACGCGACGTGGAGCAGCGGCCCCATGTTGGCGCCGTGCTCGACGCGGAACACCCGCTCGGCGAGCCGCTCGGCGCGGGATAGCCAGGGCCGGGGCGCGCGCATCACCCGACCTCCGCCGCGGCGAGCTCCGCCAGCGCGGTCGAGCGCGCGAGCGCCGCGCGATCGGTCGGCGCGGCGAGCTGCTCGAGCATCGCGGCGACGTGGGTGAACGCGCCGGGCCCCAGATCGCCGAGCCGCTCGACCGCCGCGAACAAGAGGTAATCAGCGAGCACGACCGCCTTG
>VBLP01000123.1:16815-33383 GCA_005887925.1 Deltaproteobacteria bacterium
TGCGCAGCGGATGGCGCAGCCGCGCGGGGATGCGCTCGGCCCCGACCTGGCGGAGGTAGAACGCGCAGGTGGTCACCACCACGAGCGTCGCGGCCGCGCGCGTGCCGCATCCGATGCCCGCCGGCAGCCAGCGCAGCAGCCGCGGGACGATCGGCAGCTCGGGGAGCGCCTGGTACAGCGCGATGCCGCGGGCGCGATCGGTCCCGGCGTCGCGCAGGTCATTGGCCAGCTGCAGCGCGCGGCCGGCGGCGCGGCAGGCCAGCACCGGCGGCGCGGTCCCGGGCGCGGCGACCCCGGCGGCGAACACCACGGCCTCGCCCAGCACCTCGTCGGCGTAGATCCGGCGATCGGGGCTGGCGCGCAGCATGCCGCCGGCGATCCGGTCGATCAGCGCGCGGCCGCGCGCGCCGGCGGCCTCGGGCAGCGCCTCGAGGGCGACGCGCAGCATCGGCAGACGCGCCGCGAGCAGCGCCTCGAGCCGGTCCGACTCGCGGATCGCGGCGAGCCCGTCGCCGAGCGGCGGGCGGGCGGTTCGCCCGGTCAGGTAGCTGGCCGCGGCGATGAGGCCCGCGCGGGCGCGCGCGCGATCGGTGGACAGATCCTCGAACGCGTCGAGCGCCTTGCAGATCAGGAACGTGACCGTGGCCTCGTCGCGGCGCGCCCGGGGCAACAGCGCGATCGCGAGCGCGAAGTGCCGCCCGGCCGGCGCGATCGCGGCGCGCACGAACCGCCGGGGATGACCGATGCTGGCCAGGCGCTGCAGCGGCGCGGGGCGGCGGAGCCCGTACCACGCGGCGATCACGAGCCAGGCGCGGACCGCGAGGTCCCAGAGCGCGCGCGCCGCGGTCATGCCGCGACCTCGCAGATCTCGAGCAGCCACGCGCGGCCCGGACGGTCGGGGGTCGCGCGCAGCGCGTCGCGGGCGCGGGCCAGCTCGGCGGCGACGAACGCGCGCGCCCGGCGCAGCGCGCCGCTGGCGACCAGCTCGGCGCGCAGCTCCGCCAGCGGCATGCCGGCATCGACCAGCGCCGCCGCGCCGGGCCGGGTGGCGAGCCACTCGAGCATCGGCCAGGTCCACACGCCGTTGGCGAGGTCGCTGCCGCCCGGCTTGCCGAGCGACGCCGGCGCCTCGAGGTCGCGGATGTCGTCGCAGACCTGGAACGCGGTGCCGAACGCGTCGGCGAACACCGCGAGCGCGTCGCGCTCGGCCGGCGGCAACCCGGCGATCCGCGCGCCGGTATCGCACGCCATCCGCATCAGCGCCCCGGTCTTGGCCCGCACGACCGCGAGGTAGTGTGCGCGGCGCTCGTCGAGGCTGACCCCGCCCGGCACGGTCTCGAGCAGCTGGCCCTCGGCGAGCGCGCGCAGCGGCGCGAACGCCAGCCCGAGCCGGCGGCGGGCCTCGATCTCGCCGATCAGCGCGATCGCGCGCGCCGCGAGCCAGATCCCGAGCCGCACCGCCGTTCGCATGCCGAACGCCGCGGCCACCGACGGTGCACCGCGCCGCAGCAGCGAGCGGTCGCAGACGTCGTCGTGGACCAGCGAGGCCTCGTGGAGCAGCTCGATCGCCGCCGCGGCGCGCAGCGCATCCGGGTCGGCGTCGCCCGCGCCGAGCGCCGCCGCGGTCAGCGCGAGCCGCGCGCGCAGCCGCTTGCCCGGCACCGCCAGCACGTGCCGCGCGATCGACGCGAGCTCGCCGGTGCCGTCGCACCATCGGGCCAGGAAGTCCTCGAGCTCGCGCACCGTGCGGTCGCGACGCTCGCGATCATCGTCCGCGCGATCCGGGTCCGGCGCGATGGCCGCGGCATGCTGCCCCCCACGGGCCAGCCGCGCCCGCGCTACCGCCTCACCCGACAAAGCTTGCCGCCTCCCGATGAGCGTCGCCACCTGAGACCACCTCCATGCAGTCCTACCTGCATACAACGATTCATGGGCCAAACACAATGACGATGGAATGCGGCAGTTCTTCCGAAGTGGCTTCGCGATTCCAAGACCGACGAGCGCGGCAATACCCGCTCGCCCGCGCGGCGCGGTCAGCGCGACCGGCTTTGCGCCGCAGCGCGGACGCCGCGGTCGGTCACAGCAGCCGCCCGAGCCGGGGATTGCTGCGCCGCCACAGAAAGCCGTCGAGCAGGTAGTGCGTGAGCTGCGGCACCGCGAGCAGCGGCACCACCAGCACCGCGGCAAGGCCGATGTTGCCGCCCCCGCCGAACAGCCAGCCGCGGTCGTGCCAGATCGCGCGGTCCCAGATCAGCTCCTCGGCATACGCGATCGCCCACAGCGTGGCCAGGAACACGGCGAGGCCGCGCATGTGCCCGCGCATGCGCGCGCGAGCCCGCCCGGGGCCCGCATCGCCCGCCAGCAGCCGCGCCGTCGCCCCGCCGCGCGACGCCGGCTCGCACGACGCCGCCCGCGCATACAGGTACACCAGGGCAAGGTACGGCACCCCGTGGATGAAGACGTTGGTGACGGTGAATGCGTAATCGCTGTTGGTCGCGACGATGCCGGCGTACCAGCACGCCGCGGTGGTGGCGACCACGACGTGCTTGCCCCACACCACCGGCCGGCCGGCGACTCCCGCCGCGACCGCGCGCGCGACGTACGCGGCGAGGAGCGCGAGGTAGACCCAGCCCGCGACGCTCGCGATCCCCACCGGCAAGCCGGCGACGAAGTCGCCCTGCTTCATCCACCAGAAGGCGCGCGGCAGCTCGGTATGCCACACGATCAGCGGGTACAGCGTGGCGGCGTACACCGTGACTCCGTCGAGCCAGCGCCCGGCCCGGCCGCGCTCGCCGTTGCGCGCGCGGTACAGCATGACCCAGCCGTACTGCTGGCGGATGAAGTGGAACACCGCGAGGTAGGCCAGCGCGCGCCAGAACACCGCCTCGCCGAGCGCATACAGCGCGACACCCGCGGCGAACGCGGCGAGCGGCGTGATCGCATACAGCGCCGGCCGGCGCCGGCGCTCGGCGGGATCGAGGTACACCACGAACGCGGTCGACCACACGTGCGCGACGTCGACCAGCAGCACGCCGGTGATCCGTGATCCACGACCACTCCGGCGAGTCACCGGCGGTCACGCCGAGCGTGGGGCCGAGCACGACGAGCACCAGCGCGATCGCCGCGGTGCCGCCGAACACCGCGAGATCGATCGGCGCGGAGAACAGCCAGCGCCGGTGGCGGGCTGCGAACGCGGGACTGGTGGCCGAGATGGGATCCGTTGCCGCTACCGGATCCGTCGCCGATGCCGGACCGGCCGCGAGCGCGGGATCCAGGATGGGTTCCTGCGTTGCATGTCGCGTCATGCCAGCGCCTCGGCGACCTCGCGCGCGGCGCGCAGGCCGTGGTCGAACGCCTCCTCGAACAGCGCCAGGCCGGACAGGTCGGTGTGCGCGAAGTGGATCGCGCCGACCGGCGCGGCGCGCGCGGCGCGATCGCCGCCGAACAGCGAGCCGGTGCGCGGGCGGATCATGCCGTGGCCCCAGAACGCGACCTCGATGCGATCGACCAGCGCGCGGACATCGGGGTGGGCGCGCTCGAGGTCGGCGAGGACGACCTCGGCCCGGTCGGCGTAGCTCGCGCCGGCGAGCTCGGTGCGCGCGCGGCGGGCGTCGCCGGGAAACGGGTAGTACCAGGTCCACACCGTCGGGCCGCGGTCGCGCCCGCGCTGGTGGGTCGCCGAGACATAGCCCAGGCTCGGGCTGTCGCGAAACACGTTGTCCCACGCCGGCGGCGCGCGGTGCGCTTCCTGTGGCCGGTCGCGCAGGTGGACGTTGGCGACCGTCCAGGCGCCGTGGTCACCGGCGGTGATCTCGGGTGCCGCGGCGACGATCCGGCGGCGGACGAACGTCGGCACCGCGACGATCACGCGGCGCGCCCGGATGCCGAACGGGCCCGACGGCCCGATCGCGATCACCTCGCCGGACGGATCGACGCGCCGGACCGCGACGCCGGTCTCGATCGCCGCGCGCGACGCGAGGTGGCGGACCAGCGCGCCGTTGCCGTCGGGCCAGGTCACGACCGACTGCGCGGCGGCGGACTGGGTGCGCTGGCGCGCCGCGAAGTAGAACAGCCCGGCCCACGCGCTGGTGTCGGCGGCCAGGAGCGTGTAGTCGTCGCGGCAGGCGTAGTCGCACAGCCAGCGCAGCCGCTCGGAGCGAAGGCCGCGCGCGTCGAGCCAGGCCGCGAACGAGATCCGGTCGAGCGCGATGACCTCGGGATCGGCCGTCGAGCGCCGAGCCGGGATCGCGAAGGCCGGGCGGCCGGCGGCGTCGCGCCACGCCGACCAGCGATCGATCTCGCCCCGGAATACCGCCAGCTGCCGGCGATCCTCGGTGCTCGCACCGGCGTCGAGGTATAGCCCCTCGTACCACCGGCCGCGGTAGAACACGCGCTCCTCGGGCTCGCGGCAGCGCAGCGCCTCGTCGACGATCGGCGTGCCGTCGTCGGCCTCGCCCTCGATCGCGCCGAGCTCGCGGAGCAGCGCGACGAGCTCGGTCTGCTCGCGCTGCGGCGCGACGATGTAGTGCGCGCCCCACGGATAGCGGGTGACGGCGCTCTGCCCGCCGCGCGCGGTGCCGCCGGTGACGTCGTCGAGCTCGAGCACCACGACGTCGCGGATCCCGCGGCGCGCGAGCTCCCACGCGGCGGCGAGCCCGGCGACACCGGCGCCGACGATCGCGACCGCGTGCTCGCGCCACGCGGTGACCGCCGGCATCGCGCCCGGGTCCCGCGCCACCGCGTGGCCGCGCGCCATCCCGGTGCCGACCAGCGCGCCCGGCGGGATCCGCGGCGCTCGCCCCTTGCATGCAAGCGTCGCCGCGACCGGCGCGCCGAGCAGCATCGCGACGAAGTCGCGCCGCGAGGTCATCGCCCTGCCCTCGCACGCCACGCGGATGCTCCGGCGTCGATCGACGGCGCATCCAGCGCTGCGATCGCGCTCGGGCCTATTCCCACCGCCGCCACTCCTTCTCGTAGTAGCGCACCAGCGCCTGGTTATCGAGCTGGTTGATCTCGACCGCGACCGGCGCGGTGTCGACCGGCAGCTCGAACATCGCGGCGAGCGCCGGCGCGTTCAGGTAGCGCAGCGGCAGGTCGGGCACGCGGCGCGGCGGCTCGAACGCGGCGCGGCGGGCCAGCGCGTAGCCCCACACGCCGAACGACGGCACGGTCACGTGGTACGGCTGGACGGCGAACCCCGCCGAGCGCAGGGTCTCGATGATGCACCAGTACGACCGCCGCGCGAACAGCGGCGACGTCGCCTGCACGCTGACCGCGCCGCCGGACGACAGCCGCGCGATCAGCCGGCGATAGAACAGCCGGGTGTAGAGCTTGCCGAGCGCGAACGTGTTGGGATCCGGGAAGTCGACGATGATCACGTCCCAGGTCCCGGCGTGCTCGTCGAGCCAGACCATCGCGTCGTCGTTGATCACGGTGACGCGCGGATCGTCGAACGCGTGGCGGTTGAGCTCGCCGAGCGCCGGGAACCGCCGGGCCAGCCGGGTCATCGCCGGATCGAGATCGACCAGGGTCACGGCCTCGATCGAGGGGTACGCCAGCACCTCGCGCAGCGCCAGGCCGTCGCCGCCGCCGAGGATCAGCGCGCGGCGCGGCGCCTCGGCCGCCATCATCGCGGGGTGGACCAGCGCCTCGTGGTAGCGGTACTCGTCGGCGGAGGCGAACTGCAGGTTGCCGTTGAGGAACAGCTGGAAGCCGGCGCGGCCGCGGGTCACGACGATGCGCTGGTACGGCGTGGTCTCGCTGAACACCACCGGATCGGCGTACATCTCGTCCTCGGCCCAGGTCGTGAAGCGGTCGGCGACGCCGAGCGCGACCGCCAGCCCGGCGAGCACCGCGACGGCGCGGATCCGCAGCCCGGTGCGCGCGGCGCCGAGCCGGTCGGCGAGCAGCCACGTCCCCCACAGCGCGACGCCGGCGTTGGCCGCGCCCATCGCGAGCGACGACCGCACCAGGCCGAGCTTGGGCACCAGCAGCAGCGGAAACAGCACGGCCGCGGCGAGCGCGCCGATGTAGTCGAACGTCAACACCCGCGACACCAGGTCCTTGAACGCGACCTGGCCCTCGAGCAGGCGCATCAAGAGCGGCAGCTCGAGCCCGACCAGCACGCCGATCGCGGCGACGAAGCCGAGCAGCACGACCTGGAAGTGCGCGACCGAGCCGAACGCCAGGAACAGCGCCGGCGCCGAGACCCCGCCGACCACCGCGACCGCGAGCTCGATCTCGACGAACCGGCGCGCCAGCGCGCCGACCAGCCGGCGCGACAGCCACGCCCCGACCCCCATCGCCGACAGGTACAGGCCGATCACCAGCGAGAACTGGGTGACCGAGTCGCCGAGCAGGTAGCTGCCGAGCGTGCCGGCCAGGAGCTCGTAGACCAGGCCGCAGATCGCGACGACGAACACGTTGGCGTACAGCGCGCCGGCGCGCAGCCGGTCGTCGCGCGCGGCACGCCCCGGCCGCTCCGCGCGCTCGTCGCTCGCCGGCCCCGCCGCGTCGCCGGGCTCAGGTGCCACTTACCGCCGCGGCGATGATGAGCGAGATCCCGATCAGCACCCCCGCCATGATCACCGCGAGCGCGGTGTTCTGATCCTCCTCGATCTCCTTCTTCACGGAGAACGGCGCGAGCTTGGTCATCAGCCAGAACGCGATCCCGAACACGGCGAGCCCGATGCCCGCGAACACCGCGGTCGAGACCACCGCATCGCCCAAGTTTTCGAGCTTCATCACTTACCTCCGTGGTAGCCGGTGTGCCAGAAATGGAACGATCGATAGCCGCCCGGCGACGACCGCACGCTCGCCGGGATCTCGTCGCGCGCCGGCGAGCCGGGCTCGTACTCGCTGTAGGCGACCGCCGCGTAGCCGATGACGATCAGCGCGCCGAAGACGCCGAGCACGGCCGCCATGCGCGATCGCCTCGCGCGCGGGATCGGCGGCAGATCGGGTGGCGGTGAGCCCGGGGCGTCGGTCATTCATCCCTCACGATGTTGCTGTTGTGCCAGCGCCGCGCGCGGAACGCCGCCGCGTGGGCGGCGACCATCGCGAACGGCACGACCAGGACGCCGAGGCCGACCCAGAACCACGGCCAGCGGAACACGCCCTGCCGGATCCGCACGCGCAGGGCGACCTCGCCGAGCCCGCCGTGCTGGGCCTCGACCCGCAGCACGTGGTTGCCGGCCTCGACGGGGCCGATCACCTCGGTCTCGGTCTGGGAGCCCTCGCTCCACGACTCGCCGTCGTCGTAGCCGGCGTAGTACTCGATCGACTTGTCGAAGCTGACCACGCCGCCGGTGTCCTGGTTGACCAGATCGAGCGCGGCGTACACCCAGTTGTTGCTGACGTTGCTGAACAGCTCGAACGCGACGTTGTGGCCGCCGTCGAGGTGAAACGGCTGCGAGAACAGGACCTCGCCGGCCGGCTCGGCGGCGCTGCCCGATCCGCTGCCCGCGTCGGCGGCCTCGGCCGCGCCGGTCGACGGCATCGGCGGCGGCGAGCGCAGTGGATCGGCGCCGAGCGTGCTGCGCGCCGCGCCCGCCTTCGGGGTCCTGGGCGTCATCGGCACCGTGAACCGCTCGTACATCCGCTCGGTCTCCGGCGCGCTCGCGCAGGTGCCGATGGCGATGGCGAGGAACGCGGCGGTGACCAGCGCGGCGACCTTGCCGACGCCGCCGGGGTACGGCTGGTTGGCGCCGACGCCGGCCGGCGCGGGCAGCTCGAGCGATCGGCCGAACGCGCGCTCGACGTCGTTCGGCGTCAGGTAGCTCGACAGCGACCAGTTCTCCTCGGAGGGCGTCGTCTCGCGCGACAGCATCGCCGGCGGCGCGATGAAGTCCTCGGAGTTGACCTGCTCGCCGGCGGTGACCCGCCAGTAGAACTCGCCGAGCACGCTGTCGACGCGCAGCGCCGCGATCTGGAACCGCCGGAACGCCACGCCGCCGTAGCGGGCGTGGACCGCGCAGGACACCGCGCCGCCCGACACCGGCTGGACGTAGCTCCAGTGGCCGTCCGAGCACACCAGCCAGCGAAACCCGACGCGCGGCGCATGCAAGAGGTACTCGTCGAACGGCCACCAGCTGTCGTCGATCTGCGCGCTGCGCTGGACGAAGCCGATCACCGTCATCTCGCCCTCGGCGAACGTGGCCTTCGCGCCGAGCTCGATCACCGGGCGCGGCACCGCCGCCTGGCGGGCGATGATCGCCAGCGCGCCGCCCTCGACGTTGACCAGCGTGCCGCAGTACGGGCATGCGACGCGCAGCGTCTGATCGGGGGCGCGCAGCTCGAGCGAGCCATTGCAGCTGGGGCATGCCAGCCGCGCGCCGGTCGCCCTCGCCGCCTGCGGCTGCGCCTCGCCGCCGGAGAGCCCCAGGCTGTCCGGCGTGACCTGGTAGCCGATGTACACCGCCGGCGGCTCGCTGCCGTCGCCGTAGTCGATCGTCGCGAAGCCGCCGCGGCCGTCGGACAGATCGACGAACTGAAACGTCGAGTTCGGCACCAGGCGATACGGGATCTCGCCGCTCGCCGCGATGTACGTCGCGGTGCTGCGCTCGGCGACGGTGAACGTCGCGCCGGCGAGCGCGACGTCAGGTACAGCCGGCCCTGGGCCTCGGAGATCCACGCCCACTGCCCGCCGTCGAGCTTGGCGTACCACTCCTGCCACACGCCGCCCGCGGCGTGGCGGAGCTGCGCCATGCCGATCAGCAGGAACCCCGACGAGCCGTAGCGGCCCTCGGCGAACAGCTGCAGCGCGGACGGGATCGGCACGAGATCGGCGAACCGGCCGAGCGTGTCGGCGCCGCGATCGGTGCGCACCACCGCCGAGCGGCAGTGGCTGCACACCCGCACGAACGAGTCGTCGTAGCGGAACTCGACCTCGGCGCCGCAGGTCGGACAGCCGACGATCACGGCCGGCCTCGCACGTGCTCGGTCGCGATCACCTCGCGCGCGCCGAGCAGCTCGCCGAGCAGCGCGCGCCACGGCGCCGGCGTCCGCGGCCGGCAGCAGTACGCGTTGAGCGTCGCCACGCCGGTCTCGGGGAACGTGTGGATCGTCAGGTGCGACTCGGCGAGCAGGTACAGCGCGGTGACGCCGCCGGGCCCGGCGAAGACGTGCACCGCGGTCGACACGACGCGCAGATCCATCGCGGCGACGATCCGGTCGAGCACCGCGAGCACCGCCCCGCGATCGCGCAGCCGGTCCGGGACGCAGTCGCGTGCGTCGACCAGCCACTCGATGCCCCCGTGCATTGCCGTCAGCGTAGTCGGCCGCCGTTGCGCGCTCAAGCCCCGCGCCGGCCGATCGCCGTCGGATCGGTCATGGCCGGGTGAACGCGTTGACCCGCACCATGACGGTCGCCGCGCCGAGGTCCTCGCCCTGCCGCGCGCGCACCGCGAGCTCGATCTGCGCCCACGCGAACGCCTGGTAGCGCACGCCGACGCCGAGCAGCCAGCCCAGCGACGCGCCGTGCACGGCGTCGAGGTTGGGCTCCCACGCCAGGTCGCCGAGCAGGCTCGACCGCGGATACATCGGCGGGTGGACCTCGAGCGCGGCGAGCGGCCGCAGCCGCGCCGCGGCGCGCCGGCCGGCGACGCTCGCGCTCAGCGCATCGACGCCCGCGTGCAGCCGCACGATCCCGAGGTCGCGGCTCGCGACGGCGTAGGCATCGCTCGCGCGCGGATCGGGCACGGCGGGGTCGTACGCGGCGAACGTGGCGCGCACGCCGAGCACGAGCGCCGGCATGCCGGGCAGCCACGCGTCCTGGCGGACGCCGAGGCGAAACGCGGCGCGGCCCAGCCGCAGCGGCAGCGGGCGCATCGCGCAGTCCGTGCAGCCGCGGATGTCGGTGTCCTGGTCGATCTCGGCCTCGGCCATGCCCAGGCCGAAGCTCGCGACCGCCGTGGTGTCGCCGCGGTGATCGATGCCCAGCGTCGCGCCGGCCGCGCCCGCGGGCAACAGCCACGCCGTCGGCACGGTGAACACGCGCGCCCCGTCGGGATCCGCGGCCGCCGGCCGGGCCGCGATCACCAGGGCGGCCACCGTGAGCACCGCGCGCATGCTACTTCAGGGTTTCCACCGCGTCGCTCAGCGCGAACGACGTGAACGTGACCTGGCCGAAGATCTGGGCGTCGAGCAGGTTGAAGTTGCCGATGTCGGGGACCCGCACGCCCGACTCGATGTGCATGAAGCTCGCGACCTGGTAGCGCACGCCCCACGACAGCTCGGGCCGCAGCTTGATCCGGTCGGTCTCCGCGGTGCACTGGTAGCAGAAGTCGGGCGCCCAGCCGAGGTCGATCAGGATCTGCGAGCGCGGCAGCGGCCGGGCCTCGAAGCCGCCGAACGCGCGGATCTGGCGCGCCAGGCCGTGGCCGTGCAGCGTGGTCTCGGGCGCCGGCATGTCGTCGACCTGGGCGGTCGCCTGCATCGAGGCGTCCCACAGCGTGCCGCCGATGTGGATCGCGGCGTCGGGCCCGAGGTGCTTGCTCGCGACCAGCGTCAGCTCGGCGATCCGGGTCTTGAACCCGGCGTGCTCGCGCTCGAACGACTTGCGGAACCCGAGCGTGACGCCGGGCTGGCCGGCGAACAGCCGGTTCTCCTCGACGCCCATGCGGAACGACGCGGTGATGTACGGCTGGATCCGCACGGGCTTGTCGGCCAGCAGCTGGCGCTCGCGCACCTGATCGGTGGTCGCGACGCCGAACTCGGCGACGTCGCCCAGACCGACGCGGTCGTCGCTGGTCACACCGCCGCCGGTGTCGATCGCGTTGCGCGAGTACAGCACGCCCGCCGGCAGCAGCCACCCGGTCGGCGTGGTCAGGACCTCGGGGAACCGCATCGGCGGATGCCGGCGCTGCGGGCCGGCCCGGCCGTCGCGCGGCGGATCGACCTGTCCCCCGAGCAGCGGCCCGGGATCGCTCGGCGGCGGCTCGTACGGGCTGGCCGGCACGCCCGTGGTCGGCGTCCCCGTCGGGGCCGGCGTCCCCGTCGGTGCGGCGGCATCGCTGACCGGCACCGGCTTGCCATCGGGGCTGGGCGCGCCCCCCGGTGCCGGCTGGGCCCGGGCGACCGCCGCGGTGCCGAGCACCGTCGCGAGTATCATACCGCTTGCTTGCTTCATCGTGGTCTCCGCGCGCCCGCGCGCTAGTTGCAGAACACCCCGACGGCGCGGCAGGCCAGCGCGCCCCAGGGCACGAACACCGCGGCACCGAGCCGGATGTCCCAGGTCACCACCGCCTCGAAGCCTTCGCTCGGGGTGGCATCGTCGACTTGATAACCGAGGCTGCCCTCGAGGATGACCGAGGGCACGATCCGCCACTTCATGCCGAGCCGGCCGAGCACGCCGCGGCCGATCGCGGGCGCGGGCTGGATCGCCGGCATCCACTGGAACTGCGGCGCGAGCGCGAGCTCGCCGATGATCGACGCCTGCGGGTTCATCGCGAGCTCGTAGCCCGCGGTCGGCAGCCACAGCGTGCGCGACACCACGTCGGCGCCGGCGGGCGCGGCCTTCGCGAACGAGATCCGCGTGCCGCCGTGCAAGGTCAGCCACGGCAGCGACGTGAAGCGCAGCCGGCCGACCAGGTAGAGGTCGGTCACGGTCTCGTCGACGTTGCGGCCGTCGAGCAGCTCGCCGCGCGGCACGCCGAGCCGGAACGCCACGCCGATCGCCGGGATCCCGGAGCGCTCCGGGATCGGGAGCTTGAGCTGCACGCCGACGGCGGGCACCGGCGCGTCGAGCCCGGTGATGCCGATCGCCTCGGTGTGGCGGTACTCGAGCTGCGCGATGTCGCCGAAGCCGACCGCGAGCACACCCGCCGAGGTCAGCACGCCCGGCTGCTGCAACAGGCTGCCCTCGCCCGACACCGTCAGGACGTACGCGCCGATCACGTCGGCGGTCGGCATCGCGAACAGCCGCGCGCTGCGAAACGGCCCGCGGAACATCCGGCCCAGCGTCGTGGTCGGCGTGCGCGGCACCGTCTCGCCTTCGGCGGGCGCCTCGCCGGGGTCGGCCGCTGCAGCCACCGGGGCCGCCGGGGGCGCTGGCTCGCCGGGTGCGGCCGCGGCCGCGCGCGCCGCGATCACCAGCGCGATCAGCGTGAGCGAGCCGCATTGCATGTGACAGTTGTTAGGTCCGACCACGTGAAGCGGCCAGCGCACCGCCGTGATCTGCACGTGATCGCCGATCGCTGCCGCGTGTCAGGTTCCGGACACGCAGCTCGGCGATCACCATGCCTACACGGTGGATTCCCGACGACGACCGCCCATGGTGATTCGCGTGAAATCCGCGTGATCGTGCGGGCGGTGTGGCAGATCCTTCCGTAGCGTGAACATCGTGGCAAAGCCCTCGCGGTCTCGCCGATTGCTGGCGCAATCGCGAACCGCGGTCTGGCGCACCACGCCCTCCGACGACGACGGCCGCGGCTATCTCCAGACGCGGATGACGCTGTTCTCCAAGCTGATGTTCTGGAGCATCGTCGCGCTGCTCGTGTTCTTGACCGCGATGTACGAGACCTATCCCGAGATCGAGCCCGCGCATCAGGGCCTCATCCTCCGCGGGGCGATCGTGATGCTCGGGATCATGGCGATCCTGTGGCGCGTCCTCCTGCTCCGCCGCGCGCTCTCGGTGGTCGCGCTCTACGCACTCGACGTGATCTACGCGATCGGCATCGGCGGCTCGTTCGCGATCAGCACGCTGCTCGCCAGCGGCCTGCATGCCGCCGGGTACGCGTCCTTGATCTACGCGGCGTTCACCGTGTTCATGCGCGCGATCGTCGTGCCGAGCAGCGGCCGCCGCACCGCGATCGTCTCGGCGCTGGTGTTCGTGCCGATGTGGATCGCAGGGGTGATCCTGGCGCTCCAGACCAAGCAGGAGGTGCCCGGGCCGGCGTTCGTCGTCGGCAGCCTCGTGCTCGGCATCGTGCCGATCCTCCTGGCGACCGTGGGCTCGGACATCATCTACGGCCTGCGCCGCCAGGTCTCCGAGGCGATGCAGCTCGGCCAGTACACGCTCGAGCGCAAGATCGGCGAGGGCGGCAACGGCGCGGTGTATCGCGCCTACCACGCGCTGCTGCGCCGGCCCACCGCGATCAAGCTGCTCCTGCCCGACCGGGTCGGCGCCGAGAACCTCGAGCGCTTCGAGCGCGAGGTCCAGCACATGAGCCAGCTCACCCACCCCAACACCGTGGCGGTGTTCGACTACGGCCACAGCCCCGACGGCGTATTCTACTACGCGATGGAGTACCTCGGCGGCATCGACCTCGAGCACCTCGTCGAGCGCTTCGGGCCGCAGCCGTCGGGCCGCGTCGTCCACATCCTGCTCCAGGTCTGCGGCGCGCTGCAGGAGGCGCACTCCGCCGGGCTGATCCACCGCGACATCAAGCCGGCCAACATCATCCTGTGCGAGCGCGGCACGGTGCTCGACGTCGCCAAGGTCGTCGACTTCGGCCTGGTCAAGGAGATCACGCGCGACACCGGCTCGTCGGCCCAGGTCGTGCTCGGCACGCCCGCATACGTCGCGCCCGAGGCGGTGACCGATCCCGACCACATCACCCATGCCGTCGATCTCTATGCGCTGGGCGCGGTCGGCTACTTCCTGCTCACCGGGCGGCGGCTGTTCGAGGGCAAGACCGCGGTCGACGTGTGCATCCAGCACGTGACGCAGCCGCCGCGGCGGCCGTCCGAGGTCGCGCCGCGGCCGATCGCGCCCGGGCTCGAGGCCGTGCTGATGACGTGCCTCGCCAAGCAGCCGGCGCAGCGCCACGCGTCGGCGGCCG
The DNA here is from genome assembly GCA_005887925.1 of Deltaproteobacteria bacterium. Classification (GTDB taxonomy): domain Bacteria; phylum Myxococcota_A; class Polyangia; order Haliangiales; family Haliangiaceae; genus JABFXX01. The sequence continues at coordinate 30,597 of VBLP01000123.1, forward strand.
CGCTCGCCGAGGCGCTCGAGGCGCTGCCGCCCGCCAGTGACTGGACCAAGGCCGACGCGATCGCGTGGTGGGACCAGTTCCGCACGAGCCAGGCCGCGATCAGCGCCGCGGCCGCCGCGCCGACGTCGACGATCACGGTCGACCTGTTCGGCCGCAGCCAGCCCCCGCGGCCGGCGCGCCCGCGTTGAAGAAGATCGCGTTGATTCGTGGCTGTGCAAGTCTGACCGCGCGACGCGACGCGCGGTCGCCAGTCGTGAATGATCCGGCCGGCTCCGCCGGACCAGCCGCCGGCCGGCGGGAAGTCGCCCCCTCTCTCGATCGAGGCGGAACAGGACGCTGACCGGAGGTCAGAGCGTCCTGTGCAGCTCAGCCGACGGTGACGCCGCACGCCAGGTAGTAGCCGCGCCCGGGCGCCACCGCGAGCACGCCGTCGGCGCCGGCCTCGGCGAGCACGCCGCGCAGCCGGCGCACCACCTGGCGCACGTTCTCCTCGTTGGCGTACCTGGACTGGAACGGCAGATCGCGCGCGAGCTGCTTGGTCGGCACGCAGCCGCGGACCACCGACGGCGACGTCGCCTCGTCGTGCGCCCGCACGCACAGCGTGCGCAGGAGCTGGAACTCCAGCGGCGCGAGCCCGCGCTCGGACCAGGCCTCGCTGCCGACCGCGCGCGACAGCAGCGCGCCGCCCGCCGCGGGGTCGCCGCCGCCGACCAGGCAGAGCTCGGCGCCGCCGAACACCAGCTGGTAGCGCACGAGGGCGCCGCCGGCGCCGCCGGTCGCCATCACCGGGGCGCGCGGCGGCTCGTGGATGACCTCAGCGAGGAACCACAGCGCGACGTCACCGACCTTGAGCAGGGCGCGCGGCCGCAGCGGCGTGCGGCCCTGGCAGCGCACGCCGTCGACGAACGTGCCGTTGCGGCTGCCGAGGTCGCGCACCGTCCAGCCGGCCTCCGTGCGGACCAGCTCGGCGTGCTCCCGCGACACCGAGCTGGCCAGGACCTCGAGGTCGCCGTCGTGGCTGCGGCCGATCCGGCACCTCGCGCCGATCGCGTGCGCGCCGCCGAAGCCATCGACCAGCCAGGCCTCGGCCCCGGTCGACTCGGCCGTGCCGCGCACGTGGTCCGGGATGAGGCCGTCACACGGCGTGACGTCGCGGGCACAGCGACGGCACAGGGCACCGACGTCCGGCGCGGCACCACAACACAGACAACCCATGGCCCCGCGATCGAACCACCGCGCGGCGGCTCGCACAAGCCCACGTTCCGCCTGTCATTCCGGCGTGGCGCCGTTCTCTGCCGATCCGTGTCGAACCGGGCTCGGGATGCTGGACACCTTGACGTCGCAGGCCAGGTAATAGCCTCGGCCCGGCGCGACCGCGAGCAGGCCCCGCGCGCCGACCTCGGCGAGGACGCCGCGCAGCCGCAGCACGACCTGCCGCACGTTCTCCTGGTTGGCGTACTTGGACTGGAACGGCAGCTCACCCACGAGCTGCTTGGTCGGCACGCAGCCGCGGATCGCCGACGGCGACGCGGCCTCCTCGTGGGCCCGCATGCACAGCGCGCGCAGCAGCTGGAACTCCAGCGGCGCCAGGCTGCGCTCGGCCCAGGTCTCGATGCCGGCCGGGCGCCACAGCAGCGCGCCGCCCGCGGTCTGGTCGTCGCTGACGATGATCGAGAGCTCGACCTCGCTGAGCAGCAGCTGGTAGCGCATCAGCCCGCCGGTCATGCCACCGGTTGCCATCGCGGGCCGCCGCGGCGGCTCGGCCATGACCTCGGTCAGGAACCACAGCGCGACGTCGCCGACCTTGAGCAGCGCGCGCCCCGGGAGCGGCATCTCGCCCTGAACGCGCGTGCCGTTGACGAACGTCCCGTTGCGACTGCCGAGGTCGCGGACCGTCCAGCCGGTCTCCGCGTACTGCAGCTCGGCGTGCTCGCGAGACACCGAACCTGCGAGCACGATCACGTCGCAGTCGTAGTTACGGCCGATCCGAGTCTTCGCGCCGATCGCATGCGCGCCTCCGAAACCGTCGAGGGCCCATGCCTCGGCGTCGGTCGAATCAACCTGGGAATGGATGTGATCCGGGATCAGTCCGTCGCACGGCTCGACCTCCGCCGCGCAGGCACGGCACAATGCCCCGATCTCCGTGGCCGCACCGCAACGCAAACAACCCATATCCCTGCCATCGAAGCATTGCTGGAGTACTAATTCAAGATCGATCGTAACTATCAGCGGTTTGTTGCCGGCCCATCACGGTTCGCAGCCGAACGCCGCACTCCCCGAGCGCCTGGGCTCATCACCGAGGCCGATCCCGACCGGGAACGCTCGCGCGACGCTCCCCGATCGGGTCCGGGAGTGAGCTTGACAGCCAGGGCGTCTCCACTCCATGCTGACAGATCCGGCCGCGAAAGATCGACTATCTCCGTCGACACTGCACGGATATCACCGCTCGCTGATCACTGACGCCGCGCTCGCGTGCTCGCGATCGGCAATGCGAGACAGCCGCGCAGCCTCGCGCCCGCCGAGCGCGACCTCGGATGCGAGGTAATAGCCTCGGCCCGGGGCGACCGCGAGCACGCCGTGCGCGCCGACGTCGGCCAGCACGCCGCGCACCCGCAGCACGACCTGCCGCACGTTCTCCTGGTTGGCGAACTTGGACTGGAACGGCAGCTCCCGCGCGAGCCGCTTGGTCGGCACGCAGCCGCGGATCGGCGACGGCGACGCCGCCTCGTCGTGCGCGCGGCTGCACAGCGTGCGCAGCAGCTGGAACTCCAGCGGCGCCAGGCCGCG
>VBLP01000124.1:0-8178 GCA_005887925.1 Deltaproteobacteria bacterium
GAGACAGCGGCGGGTATCACCTTCGAGACCGCGGTGGACTCGGCCGCGGAGGTCGCGGCCGGCTTGGCGTTCGAGACCGCGGCGCGCTCGGTCGCGGAGACGGCGGCGGGCCCGGCTTCGGAGACCACGGCGGGCTCGGCTTCGGAGACCGCGGGCTTGGCCTCGGAGACCGCGGGCTTGGCCTCGGAGACCGCGGGCTTGGCCTCCGAGACCGCGGGCTTGGTCTCCGAGACCGCGGCGGGTGTGGCGGTCGAACCCGCGGCGGGTGTGGCGGTCGAACCCGCAGTGGGCACCGTCTCCGAGACAGCGCTTGCCAGGCTGACGGCTGGAGCAGCCGTTGCACCGCGGGAGGCGCTCGCTGCGCCACCGCCGGCCGTGACCGCCGCGGTGGCAGGGGCGCCGCTGATCGGAGGCGGCTGGGTCGCGCGCGCGCGCGAGCCGACCGGGGCGGGGGTGACCTGGCGGTTGGGCACCCCGGGCTTGGTCTTGGTGCGGATCGGCCACGGTGCGGTGTCGACCTTGGCCGCTTCGCCGTCGGGCGCGGCGGTGTCGCGCAGTGGCTGGGTCCCGGGCTGGCCGATCGCGATGCGCAGCTGCTGCGCCTCGTCGAGGAGCGCGATGGCCTCGTCGCCCGAGCTCGCGGCGGCCCGGTCCTCGAGCGAGCGGGCCAGATCGGTCTTGCGCTGGATCTCGCGCTGGATCTGGCGGAGCAGCTCGCCGTCGTCGTCGAACCGCTCGGCCGTGGTGGCCGCGTCGATCGCGGCGAGCGCGTCGGCATCGCGCCCGGCGCGCATCAGCGCGATCGCGAGGCTGGTGAAGTCGGCCTGGGTGCGCTTCTCGACCGGGATCGCGAGCAGCGAATCGACCGCGATGTCCCACGCGAGGTGGGTGCCGGCCTCGGTGGCGAGCAGGCGCAAGGTGGCGTCGCGGCGTGCGCCGGCGCCGAATGCCTCGGCGGCGCGGTGCATCGCGTCGCGGCCGCGCGCGGCGTCGTCGAGGCGGTCGTAGTAGATGTCGGCGAGCTCGAGCAGCGCATCGCCGCGCCGCGCGCCGGTGAGGCGGAGCGCGAGCGCCGCGAGGTGGCGCGCCGCCGCGGTGTGGTCGTGGAGCTCGATCGCGATCTCGACGAGCTCGCGCAGCACCGCGGCGTCGCCCGGGTTGACATGGTTCGCGGTCTCGAGCGTGGCGAACGCCTCGTCGAGCTTGCCGGCCGCGCGGGCGCGCGCCGCGGCGTCGCGGAGCGATGGGGCGCCGCGGGGGGTGGCGATCCGGCCGCTCTGGGTGCTGTCCTCGCTGTGCGGGGTGGCGGCGGGGACGAGCTCGCCGCGCAGCCGCGCCAGCCCGGCGGCGACATCGCCGCCATCGAGCGCGGCCCGCTCGAGCGCGGGCAGGGCCACGCTGCGCACCGCCTCGACCTGGGCATCGTCGAGGCGGGCGATCAGCTCGGCGAGCGCCTCGGCCGCGATCTGGCGCTCGCGCGTCACGATCGCGAGGTCGACGCCGTGATCGCCGTGGAGCTGGCCGGCGAGCTGGGCGAGCCCGCCGGCGGCCGCGACGACCTGGCCGGTGTCGCGCAGCCGGAGCGTCACGTAGCGCAGCGACGGCCGCCACATCGGATCGATCTCGAGCGCGCGCTGGTGGGTCGCGAGCGCGACGTCGTGGCGGCGCAGCTGGTCCTGCAGGTCGCCGAGCCGCGACAGCAGCGGCTTCTGGCGCGCCGGATGCTTCGCGGTGGCGGCGACCTTGCGGCCGAGGATCACCGCGACGCGCTCGAGGTCGCCGCGCTCGCGCCACGCCGCCTCGAGCGCATCGAGCGCCGGCATGTGGGCATCGGAGATCCGCAGCGCGGTCTCGAGGCAGCGGATCGCGTCGTCGGCGCGATCGGCGCGCCGGAACAGCTCGCCGGCGCGGTAGACCGCATCGGCGCGCGCGGTGGCCGAGCCGTCGGCGGGCTGGCGCCGCGGGTCGCGTCGGGGTCTTCGACCAGCGGGCGCAGCGCGCCGAGCGCGAGGCCGGAGTCTCCGGCGCGATCGGCGGCGACCGCGAGCCGGTAGCGGAACGTGGTCAGCCGGTGGGCCTCGGGGCCCGGGTCGTCGATCAGGCCGCGGTACGCGCGGATCACGTCGGGCCACGCGCGCTGCCGCCACGCCGCCGCGCCGAGGGTGACCAGCACCTCGCGGCGCAGCGTTGCCGGCACATCGCCGGTCGACGACAGCGAGGCGTGCGCGCGCGCCCCGTGCGGCAGGGCGGCGGCGGGCTCGTCGGCGGCGAGCCACGCGGCGGCCGCGGCGGTCTCGCTCTCGACCCGGTCGGATCCGCGCTCGGCGAGCCGGGCGATCGCCGCCAGCGACTGGGCCCGCGCGCGGTGGTCGCCGCTCTGGGCGAACAGCTCGGCCTCGAGCTGGTAGGCGCGGCGCCGCGTGTCGGTGTCGCCGCCGCGCTCGAGGGTCTGCTCGCTGAGCTCGACCGCCTCGTGGAGATCGGCGAGCGCCGCGGCGAGATCGGGGAAGCGCGGCGGTCGGGTCGCGAGCACCGCATCGATCCAGCGCCGCTCGAGGCTGGCGTCGTTGCCCGAGCGCGCGAGCAGCGTGCGGGCGGCGCTGCGCGCGATCTCGGGCGCGGACTGGCGCGCCAGCGCGTGGGCGCGCTGCCAGTCGGCCCCGGCGGCGATCGGCTGGCCGCTGCGATCGAACAGCATCGCGCGCGCGACCGCGAGCTCGGCGGCGCGGGTGTACAGCCGGTCGCCCTCGGGCGGCGTCCCGGCGGCGAGCTCGACCAGCGACGCGATCGCGGTATCGAGCTCGGCGGCCGCGTGGTCGCGGTCGAGGGTGGCATCGGCGATCTCGGCGAGCATCGCGTGGGCCTCGGCCGCGGGCTCGCCACCGGCCAGCGTGGCGCGCCGCAGGCTGGCGCGGGCCTCGTCGGACCGGCCGAGCGCGATCAGCGAACGCGCGAGCGCGAGCTCGTGGCGCGCCGCGACCGCCTGGGCCAGCCCCAGGCCGCGCAGCCGCTCGTACAGCGCGATGGCGATGTCGTGATCGTCGCGGTCGGCGGCGGCGGCGGCGAGGCCGACCAGCGCCTGCGGATCGGCGGGCACCCCCGGATCGGCGGGCGCCCCGGGATCGGCGATCAGGCCACCGAGCCGGGCCCACGCGCGCGCCGAGGTCCGGTGATCGCCGCGCAGCTCGGCGAGCCGGGCGACCTCGCGCCACGCGGCGATCGCTCCCGCGCGGTCGCTCGCGGTCAGGATCGTCGCGGTCATCTCGTGGACCGCCGGATCGTCGGGGGCCCGCCCGCGAGCGGCGGCGAGCTCGCGCTGCGCGGCCGCCGGATCGCCGAGCTGGTGGACGAACACGTCGGCGAGCCGCAGGTGGAGCTGCACCGCCCGGGGCGGCTCGGCCATCGCGATCCGGGTCCGGACCAGCCGGACCAGCTCGGACCAGCGCTGCTCGTCGGCGAGCCGGTCGGCCAGCGAGTCCGCGGCCTCGGTCGAGCCCGGATCGTGCTCGACCGCGAGCTGGTAGAGCTGGGTCGCGGCCCGCGGGTCGAGGACGCGGAGCAGGCGCGCGGCGGCGAGCGCGGCGAGCGCGGCCTGATCGTCGTCGCTGCCCGCGCTGGCCATGCGCGCGCCGTCCTCGAGGTGGCGGGCGGCCTCGCGGGCGTCGCCCTGGGCGAGGGTGATCGACGCGAGCGCCGCGTGCGCCGGGGCGAACGCCGGCCACCGGCTCAGCGCCTGGCGCGCCAGCTCGAGGCCATCGAAGAACCACGCGGGGCGCGCCGACGCGAGCGCGAGGATCCGCTCGAGCAGGAGCGGCTGGTCCGGGCCGCCCGACGCGAGCAGCGCGCGGTAGCCGCGCATCGCATCCTCGAGGTGGCCGCCTCGCAGCTGCTGGTCGACCGAGTGCATGAGGTCGTGCGCCGCGGCGAGCTGGTGCGCCTGCGTGCGGACGCCGAGCTCACCGCTGCGCACGCCGGCGGGGCCATACGCGATCTCGATCGCGGCGCGCGCCACGCGAATGTGGGTGACCTCGATGTCGGCGATCGCCGGCAGCCGCCAGCCGCTCGGCGGGAGGACCTGCCACAGCAGCGCACCGACGAGGTCGAGCTCGACATCGCACAGCCCGCGCGCGTACGGCCGGTCGGTGTGGGGCGCGGGATCGCCGGCGCCGGTCAGCGCGACCAGCACGCGGTCGGCGATCACCGGGCCCGGGGTCGGGAGGTGGCCGTGCACCCGGATGGCGCTGGCCAGCGCGCGGAGGTGGGTGCCTGTGCTCACCAGCTCGACGTGGAACGACAGGTCGGCGGCGGCCAGCCCGTCGGCCGCGCGCGCGCGCACCGACACGTAGCCGTCGCCCAGCCGGGCCGACAGCTGGGTGATGCCGACGCCGGCGAGCGGCTTCCTGACCTGCGCGATGCGCTCGTCGAGGGCCTGCTGCGTGACCCGCACCGCGAGGCCGCACAGCCGGGTGCGCCGGCGCTGGAACCGCTCGGCCGGCGCGGCGCCAGGATCGGTGCCGAGATCGCTGACCTCGAGCTCCAGCTTGTCGACGGTGACCAGGCCCACCGCCAGGTCGCCGAGCGCGAGCCGGCCGATCCCCCCCAGCTGCTGGAAGTGAAACGGCAAGCGCCGCGAGGTGATCGATCCTCCCTCGAACACGAGCTCGACGTTACCGAAAATCGCGCGCTCGTACGACCGTTAGGGCCCGCGCAGCAATAAATCGATCGACTCGCGATCCGGGCTCATCTCAGGTGAGCTCTGGGGGTAGCTGCGATCGCATCAGCGATCGAGAAACTCGAGGTACATGCACGGGTGGTAGCTCGTCGGTACCGGGTTTCCCTTGTCATCCGTTTCGCGCAGCCGCTCGGCCGCCGGCCGGATCCGTCCGGCCTTGGTCAGCGTCTCGCAGCGCGACTTGAGCCACTCGTGCACCGCCGCCTTGCCGCGCGCCTGCTGCATCCGGGCGAGCTCGGCGTCGGCGATCTTGTCGAACTCCTCGACCTTGGGCTGCTCGCGGTTGGTCAGCTGCAGGACGAGGTAGCTGCCGCCGTCGCCCTCATAGATTTTCTTGGCCAGGTTGCCGGGCGACAGATCGTCGAACAGGGCATCGATCGCCGGCTTCGACTTGCCGATGCCGGGCAGCGCCTCCTGGCGCGGGACCGGGCCGAAGTGGTTGACCTTGGCCTTGGGAACGTCGCCGAACTGTGGCAGCTGGTCGCTGGACGCGACGATCTCGACCGGCGGTGGCGGGGGTGTAGGCGCGGCGCTTGGGGTGGTAGATCCCGCGGCCGAGCCGCTGCCGCCGGCCGGGGCCGCGCTGCCGGTTGCGGCAGTGGGTGCGGGGGCAGGGGCTGCGCTGCCGGCCGCCGGGGCGCCGGCCGCCGGGGCGCCGGCCGCCGGGGCGGGTGCAGAGCCGCCGGCGGGCGCCGGATCATCGTCCGCGTACCAGGCGACCGGCACGTCCTTCTCGTGGACCTCGAGCGAGCCGTGCTTCTGCTGCTGGCGGAGCTGCTCGAGGATCTGCTGCTTCTCTTCGTCAGGAATGTTCGGGTCCTGCAATATCTGGAGAGGATTGAATCCAGGCTGGGTTTCGCGATCGAACATCTGGTCGAGGTTCTTGCCGGTGCCGGCGCGCGCGGCGGCCAGCGTGTCGAGGGCGGCGCGCTTGGCGGCCTCCTTGCTCCAGGCGTCCCTGGCCAGGTCCTTGGCGATCTCGTCCTTGACCTGGTCGAAGCTGAGGTCGCCCTCGCGCTTGGCGGTGGCGATCACGAGGTAGGCCCCGCGGTCGGTGACGATGACCGGGGTCATCTCGCCGGGCTTGAGCGCCTTGACCGCGTCGTTGACGGCCTTGTCGCCGAGCTCGGCGCCGTCGGCCGAGCGCCAGCCGCGGTCACCGTTGTCGGCCGGGGCGTCGTCGGAGGCGTCCGCCGCGAGCTGCTTCTCGGCGTCCGTGAAGTTGAGCTTGCCGGCGGCGATCGAGGCGCGCACCGCCTCGAGCTTGGCCTTGGCCACGTCGACCGGCAGCCCGATCGGCTTGTGCGCGTCGCCGGCGGCCGCCTTCTTGTCGGCCGGCTTGGCCTTGTCATCGGGTTTGGCCTTGTCGTCAGCCTTGGCAGCCTTGTCCGCGGGCTTGGCCTTGTCATCGGGCTTGGCCTTGTCGTCAGCCTTGGCGGTCTTGTCCGCGGGCTTGGCCTTGTCATCGGGCTTGGCGGTCTTGTCGGCGGGCTTGGCCTTGTCATCGGGCTTGGCAGTCTTGTCGGCGGGCTTGGCCTTGTCATCGGGCTTGGCAGTCTTGTCGGCGGGCTTGGCCTTGTCGTCGGCCTTGGCAGTCTTGTCGGCGGGCTTGGCCTTGTCGTCCGGCTTGGCCTTGTCGTCCGGCTTGGCCTTGTCGCCCGGCTTACCGGCGCCCTCGTCCGCCTGGCTCGCCTCCGGGACCGCCTTGGGGATGAAGATCTCCCGGAGGGCGAGCTGGAGCTTCAAGTTCTTGTAGTTGCGCTCGTTGTTCTTGTAATAGGTCTCGACCTCGGCGGCGTGACCCTCGCGGAAGCGCCTGGCGTCGGCGTCGGTCAGCCGGATCTCGCGGCGGTACTTGACGGGGTCAAAAGCGACCACGTCGTAGGTCACCGTGTTGTGCTCGTAGAGGTAGTTGGCCAGCGCCTCGTCGCGCGAGACCCGGACCGAGCTGCTCAGGAGGTCGGACATCAATGCCCCCTGCAGGCCCCGCGCCTGCTCGTCGAGGTAGCTGCTCTCCGAGACGTTCAGCGAGCTGACCCAGGACTTCCAGTGCTTGTAGCTGAAGTAGGAGTCGGAGTTGTCCTCCGTGGCCTGGAAGAACTGGCCCCTGAGGTCCATCCGCTGGCCGCCGAGGAAGAACTCGCCCCGCTTGACCGCCTCGCGGGCGAGGTCGTCGTTGGTGCGGATCCCGCGGTCCGCCGCGGCCTGGGCGAGCAGCTCGCGGCGGATGATGTAGTCGAGGGCCAGGTGCACCTTCTGCCGACCGCTTCCGCCGTTGGTCTGGTAGGCGACGTTGAACGAGCTCTGCCGGGCGTCGGTGCCGTCGACGGTGACCACGGTGTTGCTCGACAGGCTGCAGCCCTCGCGTCCGCTGCGATTCCCCGGGTTGATGCCCAGGATGAAGATGACGATCAGGAGCCCGAAGATCAGATAGATGAAGACCGAAGCCTGGCGGCGGGTTTGTTCCAGCATGAATGACTCGGCCGGTTGTACGGCAGGGCGGGCATCCTAGCCATCGTGGGATCTGTCCACAAGGCGCACGCCCGGGAACGCCGTCGGCGTGAGCCTACTTCGCCAAGAGAAGATTGTCTTGCGCCTGTGGACAGACGCGTGATAACTCCGCTCAGCTACTCGGTGGGGTGCAGCCGAGGTGCACTTGCCCTGCCTTCTTTCCACCGCGCTCCGCCGCAGCGCGTCTACGCCAGGAACCACCATGCTCTTCGACTGGGTCTACGGAATGTTTTCCAATGACCTCGCGATCGATCTCGGGACCGCGACCACCCTCACGTTTGTCAAGGGCCGCGGGATCGTAGCGAATGAACCGAGCGTGGTCGCCGTCCAGGCGTCCTCGCAAGGCCCCAAGAAGGTACTCGCCGTCGGGAAAGAGGCCAAGGAGATGCTCGGCCGCACGCCGGGCAACATCGTGGCGATCCGGCCGATGAAGGACGGCGTGATCGCCGACTTCGAGGTCACCGAGGCGATGCTGCGCTACTTCATCCAGAAGGCGCATCAGCGCCGCACGCTCGTGCGGCCGCGCGTGATCGTCAGCGTGCCGTCGGGGATCACCGAGGTCGAGAAGCGCGCGGTGCGCGACTCGGCGCTCGCCGCCGCGGCGCGCGAGGTCTACCTGATCGAGGAGCCGATGGCCGCCGCGATCGGCGGTGGCCTGCCGATCACCGAGCCGACCGGCAACATGATCGTCGACATCGGCGGCGGTACGACCGAGGTCGCGGTGATCGCGCTCGCCGGCGTGGTGCTGTCCAAGTCGATCCGCGTCGCGGGCGACAAGATGGACGAAGCGATCGTCCAGTACATCAAGCGCAAGTACAACCTCCTGATCGGCGAGCGCACCGCCGATATCATCAAGAAGGAGATCGGCTCGGCGTATCCGCTCGAGGAGCCGCTGACCGTCGAGGTCAAGGGCCGCGATCTGGTCGCCGGCGTGC
>VBLP01000124.1:8460-9673 GCA_005887925.1 Deltaproteobacteria bacterium
GCGCCGCGGCCGCGCGAGCGCGGTCGAGCCAGGCGGTCGGAGCACTGACATGACGCTGCGTCGCCGGCTCGTCGACTGGTCGCTCACCGCCCTCTTGATCGCGCTGCCCGCGCTGGTGCTGCGCGCGAGCCTGGCGCGCGGCACGCCGTCGCCGATCGACCGCACGCTGCTGCGGATCACCGCGCCGCTCGAGACCGCCGTGTCGTGGGTGGTCGAGGGCATCGGCGGCACCTGGTCGCGCTACGTCGCGCTGATCGACATCGAGGCCGAGAACCGCGAGCTGCGGGACGACAACGAGCGGCTGCGCAAGCAGCTGGCGGCGATGACCCACCGGGCGTTCGACGCCGCGGCGCTCGAGGAGCTCGCGCAGGTCAGGAAGCGCACGCCGGCCGATACGGTCGGCGCCCGCGTGATCGGCGCGCCGCTGTCGCCGCAGTTCCGGGTCGTGCGGCTGCGGATCGACCGCGGCGATCGCGAGGTCGCGGCCGGCATGCCGGTGATCACCTCGGAGGGGCCGGTCGGTCGGATCGAGCGGGCCTACGACGGCTACGCCGACGTCGTGCTGCTGAGCGATCCGTCGTCGCACATCGACGTCGTGATCCGCGATCCGGCGCAGCCCGCCGGGCAGCCGGGTGGCGAGCGCGGCCTGCTGGTCGGGCTGGGCCGCCCCGATTCGTACGCCTGCAAGATCGAGTGGCTCGAGCGCCAGGGCCGCGGCGGGCCGGCGCAGGGAAAGGTCAAGGTCGGCGACGAGGTCGTCACCAGCGGCCTGGGCGCGAGCTTCCCCGCCGGGCTCGTCGTCGGCAAGGTCTCGAGGATCATCGGCGACGACGGCATGTTCCAGAGCGTCGAGGTCAACCCGAGCGTCGACGTGTCGCGCGTGCGCGCCGTGATGGTGCTGCTCGCGCCGCCGCCGCCGCCCGATCCCGACGCCAGGGCGCGGCGCCACAGCGAGCCGGCGTTCGGAGCGAGGCCGCTGTGAGGACCGCGGCGATCGTGCTGGTCGCGTACCTGCTGTGCGTCGCGGTCGCCGCGGTGTGGCGCCTCGTGCCGGCGATCTCCGACGCGGTCCCCGATCTCGGCGCGCTGACCGCGGCCTACCTCGGGCTCACCGCGCGCCGCCAGCTGTCGCCGGCGATCGGCGGCGCGGTCGTGCTGGGCTACCTGGTCGATCTGATCTCGGGCGGACCGCCCGGCCTGACGGCGCTGTTGC
>VBLP01000533.1 GCA_005887925.1 Deltaproteobacteria bacterium
TCCGCGCCTGGCTCGACCGGCTGGAAGTCCGCCTTCTCGTTCACCGCGCAGTCGGGGCAGGGCCAGTTCGCCGGGATCTGCGCCCAGGTCGTCCCCGGCGCGAAGCCCTGATGCGCGTCGCCGCGCGCCTCGTCATAGACGTAGCCGCAGCCCGGGCAGCGATAGCGCTTCACGACCGCGTCCTCACGCGGCCGCCATGCGCGCGTACTGCGCGCGCCGCGCCGGGCTCAGCTGCCGCGCCATGTTGATCTTCGACAGATCGCCGCGCGCCCACGCGATCACGCGGTGATCCATGACCCGGCGCCCGGCCCACGGGACGTTGGCCAGCGCGAACATCGCCGGGTAACCGCTCGGCAGCTCGGGCAGCCCCTCGAAGTTGCGCAGGCTCTGATAGCGCCGCGTCGGATTGGCGTGGTGGTCCGAGTGGCGCTGCAGGTGGAACAGGATCAGGTTGGTGACGATGTGGTTGGCGTTCCACGAATGCTCCGGACGGCAGCGCTCGTAGCGGCCGTCGGCGCCCTTCTGGCGCAGCAGGCCGTAATGCTCGATGAAGTTGGCCGTCGTCAGCTGCCACCAGCCGAACGCGGCCTGCAGCGGCAGGAAGATCAGCATGGCCGGGCCGAGCACGGCGATCAGCACCGCGTACAGCGGCAGCGTGATGAGCAGCGGCTGCAGCACCTCGTTGTGCACCGACCACGGCGACTTGCCCCTGCGCGCGAGCCGCTCGGCCTCCGAGCGCCAGGACCGCCGACATGCGCCCGGCACCTCGCGCAGCGCGAAGACATAGATGTTCTCGCCCAGGCGCGCGCTCGCCGGATCCTCGGGCGTCGCCACGTCCTTGTGATGGCCGCGGTTGTGCTCGACGAAGAAGTGGCCGTAGCCGACGACCGCGAGCACGATCTTGGCGAGCCAGCGCTCGAAGCTCGTCTTCTTGTGGCCGAGCTCGTGGCCGGTGTTGATCGCCAGCCCGCTGACCAGCCCGACCGACACGGTCAGGCCCACGAAGCCCGCCGCGGTGATCGGCCGCGTCGCCACATACCACGCCGCGGTGATCACGATGACGTAGTGGATCGGCACCGTGATGTACGTCAGTATCCGGTAATAGCTCTCTTGTTCCAGCCGTGGAACCGCAGACTCCGGAGGATTGTTGGCATCCGAGCCGATCGCATAATCGAGCACCGGCAGCACCAGATACCAGACCACCAGCGTCAGCCAGTTCCACGCCTCGACGCGGGTCGCCGCGGCGAGCCCGATGCCCATCAGCGGCATGCAGATCCAGACCGGCGACAGCGCCCACGCCCAGCGCTTCCGGTCCATATACTCGTCCTGCACCACTCCGGAGGCGATGACACCGCTCATCCTGGGAATCTAAGGCTGGCCGGACTGCGTGTCACGCGATATCGCCGACACAGATCAGCGCCGACGCAGCGGCACAGCCTGATCGCCGCGGGCAGCCAATCGTCGAGGTTCCGCCGCCGCGTTCCCGGGACCTCGTCGATGGCGTGCGGGATTGAAGTTTCGGATCTCTTTCGAGGCACCGCGCCTCGGTCTCACTCATGGCGCCAGCGGGGTGCCGTCGCTTTGTTGAGAGGGGGGCGCAGTTCTGCGTGACGCGCGTGCACCCTTGGCCATCTGCATTCTTCTCCTCTTCAAACTCGATTCAATTCTCCGAAGGGAGCAAGCGCCCGAAGTGCAGGGTTGTGAGTGGGCGGTTGAAGCAGCCGGGGCAGCCGCGACCGGCCAGTCACAAGCCGGCCGCGCGATCTCCCGAGGTTCTCCCCGGTCAGAGTTCCAGGCGATTTCTTGCTGATGCCACTGCGGCACCCGTTTCACCGTGACGTTCGGGCTCAGCGCGGCGGGCCCTTGAGCTCCACCGTGTTGCCGTCGGGATCGCGGACGTAGAGCGACGGGCCGTTGCCCTCGGCGCCGAAGTTGTCCATCACGCTGCTCGCGGTGGCGCCGGCCGCGGTGACGTGGGCGCGGATCGCGTCGCCGTCGAAGGTCTCGATGCGCAGCGCGAAGTGGTCGAGGTTCTTGCCCTCGGCGCCCGGCGGCGCACCGCCCATCTTGCCGAGCGGGCCGGCGACGTCGACGAGATCGATCATCGACCGACCGGCGCGCAGGTGCACCAGGCCGAGGTCATCGCGGCGCTTCTCCACCGTGCAGCCCAGGACCTCGCAGTAGAACCGGATCAGCCCGGCGACGTCGCGGGTGCGAAGGACGATATGATCGATCCCAAGGACGCGGATGCTCATGCTGCGAGTCTGTCATGGCCACCCGAGGACGGCGACCACTGCGGGTGCGCATCGTCGCGGCGGCGGTAGCAATTTCCTGCTACCGTGATATGATTGCCCTCGTGCGGACCACCAAGATCAGTATCGCGATCGACAAGCGGCAGCTGCGTGACGCGAGAGCGGCGGCGAAGACCGAGGGGCTCAGTCTGTCCGCGTACATCGCGCGCGCGCTCGGCAATCAGCTCGAGGACCAGCGCCGGATCGATGCCGCCCGCGAGCTCCACGCGAGCTGGGGCACGAGCGCCGTTCCGACGGCCGCCGACCGCGATGCATTCCTCGCACGCATGTCGCGCCCCCGAGCGCATCGCTCGAGAGCCGCTTGAAGCCGCGCGTCATGCTCGACACGGGCGCCCTGATCGCGCTCGAGCGCGGCGACCAGCAGCTCCGCAAGGTCCACCGCCTGGCGACCGATCACGGCTACCAGATCGTCGGGATCACGCCGGTCATCGCGGCGTGGTGGCGGCGCGGCAAGCGCGAGAAGCAGCGCATCCAGATTCTCCGGACGCTCGTCATCGAACCGCCGGATCTGCACGTCGACGCGCTCGTGATGGCGGCGGCTTCCCTCCGATGCGATACCGTGTACACGTCCGACCTCGGCGATCTGGAGCGCTTGCTCGAGGTGTTTCCATCGGTCGAGCTCGCGGCGGTGTGAGCCGCGGCTGTCAGGGCGCGATGCGGAGCATGACGGCGGCGGGGCTGGCGGCGCCGATCACGGGCATGGTGAAGTTGATCGGGCCGCCGAGGCCGACCAGCGCGTAGACATCGCCGTTGCGGCCGTAGGTGACCGCGCTGGCGCTGTCGGCGCCCGGGGTGGCGAACGTGCCGGTGATGTAGATGTCGCCCGCGGGGTCGATGGCGATGCGCGGATCCCACGCAAGCGCTCGCATCGCAGACATGCTGGCATGTAGCCGCGCGATGTCATCGGCTGTGCGTTCGACGCTGCGATCGACCGCACGGGCGCCGCGGCCGGGAGTGGCGCTGTCGGGTGCACCCTGCACCTGTTGTGGGGTGGGCCCTACAGGGAGTGGGTGGCGGGGGCTGCGGGGGATGTATAATCGGGTAATTCCGATGGAGTAGCTGCTGGCAAGCGGCTTGCTCGAAGGGTGGGCCATGACGAGATCAACCGTGAGACGCTGGGGGCTCGGCGCTGTGCTGGTGGCCGCGGCTGCCGCCGGGGCGGGCTGCGGCAACGACCGGAGCAGCGGCGACGACGACGGCACCGACTTCACCGCCGATCCGCCGTCGGTCTACGTCGCCAAGGTCAAGAACATCCTGGTCGGGCTGCCGCCGACCGATGCCGAGATCGCGGCGGTGAAGGCCGATCCGAACGCGCTCGGCGGGCTGGTCGACGGCTGGATGCAGCTGCCCGAGTACCAGCAGAAGATGATGGTGTTCTTCGAGCTGGCGTTCCAGCAGACCCAGATCAGCGCGGCGGACTTCGTCGACATCGTGCCGCCCAACGGGCTCGGCGTCGGACGTGCAACGCCGTTGCTGATACAGAACGTTCGCGAAAGCTTCGCGCGCACGGTGCTCGCGCTCAACGCGGCCGGCCGGCCGCTGACCGATGCGTTCACGACCAAGCAGCTGATGATGACGCCGGCGCTGATGGAGCTGTACGCGTTCCTCGACACGCGGCAGGTCAACGACGCGGCGCAGGTCAACGACATCTTCGCGCGCGCGAACACCGGGCTGAAGATCACGATGGAGACGTCGCTGGGCGCGATCCCGATGACGGACAGCGTGGATTCGACGAAGACCAACTTCATGCACTGGTACACGCCGGACCTGCCGACGCTGACGTATCCGGATCCGACGTGCAACGCGCTCGATCCGATCACGTTCAACGTCAACTCGCAGGCGCTGCACGCGATGCTGTACGGCGAGATCCCCAACCACCCGGGGCCGTCGGGCAACTGCGGCAACCGCGCGGGCTCGCTGATGAGCGTGCAGATGGCGCCGACCGACTTCACCGCCTGGAAGATGGTGACGGTCCGCCAGCCGGCGGCGGGCGAGGCCCGCACAGTGTTCTACAACGTGCCGGCGCTGCGCACGGCGACCGAGCTGGTGCTGCAGACGCCGCACCCGGGGTTCTTCTCGACGCCGGCGTTCTTCGCGAACTGGCCGACCAACTCGAGCAACCAGATGCGCGTGACGGTGAACCAGGCGCTGATCGTGGCGACCGGCACGGCGATCGACGGCCAGGACCCGACGTCGCCGTCGACGACGCCCGGCATCGACCCGGACCACACGCCGCAGAACACGGCGTGCTACGGCTGCCACCAGCAGCTCGATCCGACGCGGTCGATCCTGTCGGCGACGTACTCGTGGTTCTATTACCCGCAGACCGACGCGGCGCTCAAGGACCCACCCGCTGGTGCCGCAGGCCTGGGCGCAGAAGCTGTGCTACTACGCGAACTCGGCGCCGTGTAACCCGATCGATCCCGAGTTCCTGCGCGTGCTCGACCGGTTCACGTCGTCGAGCGCCTCGTGGAACACGCTGGTCCGCGAGCTGATGGCGTCGCCGATCACGACCAACGCGACCAAGACCGCGACGGCGACGACCAACGGCGCGGTGGTGGCGGTGAGCCGCCGCGATCACCTGTGCGCGGCGCTCAACAACCGGCTCGGCTTCGTCGACATCTGCCAGCTCGACGCGACCTTGCAGCGCGCGCAGTCGACGATCGCGCAGATCATCAGCGGCATGCCCTCGGATGGCTACGGCCGCGGCGCGACGATCCCGGTCTTGCCCAACCAGCCGACCTTGTTCTACCGGGCCGGGATCGAGAACGTGTGCGCCCAGGTCGCGGGCATGACGATCGACGCCAGGCCCAACCCGAACCAGCCGGGCGCCAAGCAGTGGTCGAGCAGCCAGCCCGACGCGGCGATCGCCGACTTCGTCGGCACCGTGATGGCGCTGACCCCGTCGGACCCGCGGGCGTCGCAGGCCACGTCGATCCTCACGTCGCACTTCCACGCCGCGGTGCAGTCGGGCGCGACGGCGACGGACTCGCTGAAGTCCACGTTCATCGCTGCGTGTCTGTCACCGTCGTTCATCGGCATCGGGATGTAAGGAGAGCCCCATGATCATCACGCGTCGTAAAGCGCTCATGTCCGCCCTGTTCGGAGCCGGCTACGTCGGGCTCCGTGCGCTCGCCACCGGCATCCCCGCCACCGTGCTGCTCAAGGGCCGTCGCGCGTTCGCCGACGGTGCGCCCGCCTGCATCAACCGCGCGAAGGCGCAGTTCATCGTCCTGGCCACCTCGGGCAGCGGCGATCCGATCAACGCCAACGTGCCCGGCACGTACGCCGATCCGTTGATCACGCACAGCGCGGATCCGACGATGGCGGCGACCGCGATGACGCTCGGCGGCAGGCCGACCACCGCGGCGCTGCCGTGGACGCAGCTGCCGCAGAGCGTGCTCGACCGGACGACGTTCTGGCACATCATGACCAACACGCCGGTGCACCCCAAGCAGCCCGACGTGCTCAAGCTGATGGGGATGGCGGCGCAGGACGAGATGCTGCCGTCGCTGCTGGCCAAGCAGCTCGCGCCGTGCCTGGGCACGGTGCAGGCCCAGCCGATCACGGTCGGTGCGAACTCGCCGAGCGAGGGCCTGAGCTTCTCGGGCCAGGCGCTGCCGATCATCCCGCCGCTCGCGCTCAAGGCGACGCTGACGATGCCGACCGGCCCGCTGGCGAACCTGGTGACCCTGCGCGATCAGACGCTGAGCCAGATCAGCGACCTGTACCGCAACACCGGCAACGCGGCCCAGAAGGCGTACCTCGACTCGCTGATCGCGTCGCAGTCCGAGATCCGCAACATCCGCCAGGACCTGCTCGCGTCGCTGACGTCGATCAAGGACAACAGCGTCGCGTCGCAGATCACCGCGGCGATCGCGCTGATCCAGATGAACGTCACGCCGGTGATCGCGATCCACATCCCGTTCGGCGGCGACAACCACAACGACGCGGCGCTGGGCAACGAGGCGCGCCAGACGGTGTCGGGCGTGGCGTCGATCGCCTCGCTGATGTCGCAGCTCGCCTCGGCGGGGCTGTCCGATCAGGTGACGTTCATGTCGCTCAACGTGTTCGGCCGCACGCTCGGGCCGAGGAACACCGACGGCCGCCAGCACAATCCGAACCACCAGGTCTCGATCACGATCGGCAAGCCGTTCAAGCCCGGCGTGATCGGCGCGGTCGGCCCGGTCGCCGGCGACTACGGCGCGCTGGCGATCAACTCGCAGACCGGCGCGGGCGGCGCGGGCGGCGACATCGATGCCGGCTCGACGCTGGCGTCGTTCGGCAAGACCACGCTCGCGGCGGTCGGGCTCGACTCGTCGACGGTCGACGCGTCGATCAGCACCGGCAAGGTGATCCAGGCGGCGCTCGCCTAGCCCGAATTATTCACCACACCGTCGGCTGCGACCGTCGCATCGCGGGCATCTCGTGGCGTACGGCCGGTTCTCGCTCGTCAAGTACGTCCAGTACTATCCTCGCTGCGCTTCCGGACGTGCGCCCGTGCCGCTGCGTCCCGTGCAGATCCCTGCCGATCACGCGATGTCTTCACGATGATGATCACGACGAGCCGGTAGGGCAACTCAGCCGCGCCGGCTGCCGGCGCGTCCGTGTTCAGTCTGCCAGGAGCTCGGCGAGCGTCGCCGCCGACAACACCCGCTCGGCCCAGATCTCGATCTGCTGGGCAGGGGCCGCCGCAACGCGGCGCTCCGTCTCGCCGTCGACCTCGACTCCAAAGCGTCGCCGCAGCTGGCGCAGGAGCACCTTGCGTTCGCCCTGTTCCAGGCCTTGTTTGACGCCCTGTTCCAGGCCTTGCTTGACGCCCTGCTCGAGGCCCTGCTTGACGCCCTCCTGGATCGCTTCCCGGCGCCAGGTCTCGACAATATCCTGGGTGTTCATCAGAAACTCCTGGTCATCGCTGGTTTGCTGCGCAGGGTCGGTGGGCACGGTCAAACGTAACCGTACCAGAACCGGCAGCGCGAGCCTACGCTCCGGTGCCTCCGCCGGCAGGGCCTGAAGCTCGGCGATCGCCTGCTTCAGCACCGAGCCGGCGCCGAGCAGGCGCACGAGCAGCGTGTCTCGCGCCACCGGCAGCTCGTTCACTACCACGAGCCTCGTCCACTGGAGCGGTGGGCTCTCGTAGATGCCGCTCGGCCAGCCGGTCATCGGACGGAATCCCAGGCCATCGATGCCGGCGTCAGGGCGGCCCGAAGAGATCACCCACTGGATCGGAAGCGGCGGAAGCGTCTTGCGTCGCGACAGAAAATGTCGGAACTCGCCGTGCTTGATCAAGCACACGTGTAGCTCTTCCCCGCTGGGCGTGTTGTGGAAGAACTCGAGCGTCACCGAGCCGCCGGTGATGCGCCCCAGAAGACCCAGATGGTCCGGCAGCGACGCACCCGCCTCAGGGGGTGTGACCCAGAGATCGATGCGACGCGTGTCGGCCGGGACCTCCGCGTCGGTCTCGACGGAGCAGCGGCCTTCGAGCGCGTCGCGAACCATCTGCTTGCCGAACCGATCGAACGGCGTAGCGTTGCATGCGCTGGAACGCCGACGCTTCGTACGCTTTGATGCTGGGCGCCGACCGCCGTGGGCAGCTCGAATCGCCGTCCTCCCGCGACCAGCGTGGACGCGCGCGGTGTTGGCCTTGCCGGAGTCGCCCGCTGGGCGACCGAGCCGCTCGATCTGCTCCGCGGGCTGCGTGCGCTGAGACCCACGGTCGTGTACTTCGCCGAGAGCGCGCAGGACCCCCTCGGTCAGCCCCAGACCTTGCGCGCGGTGTCGGCGACCAGGCGCAGCTTGGCCCACTGATCGTCCTCGGTGACCAGGTTGCCCTCCATCGTCGAGGCGAATCCGCACTGCGGGCTGAGCGCGAGGTCGTCGAGCGCGACGTGGCGGCCGGCCTCGTCGATCCGGCGGCGCAGCCCGTCGGCCGATTCGAGCGCGGCGACCTTGGTCGACACCAGGCCGAGCACGACCCGCTTGCCGCGCGGCACGAAGCGCAGCGGCTCGAAGCTGCCCGAGCGTTCGTCGTCGTACTCGAGCAGGAAGCGATCGACGCGGAGCTCGACGAACAGCCGCTCGGCGATCGCGTCGTAGCCGCCCTCGGCGTACCAGTGGCTGCGGTTGTTGCCGCGGCACAGATGGATCGCGAGCGTCACGCCGGACCGGCGCGCTGCGTCGAAGCACGCGTTGTCGACGCGGACCGCCTCGGCCAGCGCGTCGTCGGGCTCGACTCCGAACTCGGTCTTGAGCCAGGTCCGCCACTTCGGATCGATGTAATAGCTGTAGCGCGGCGCATCGATCTGCAGATACGGAACGCCGGCATCGGCGAGCGACCGCATCTCGGCCTTGATGATCTCGGCGATGTCCCACAACAGGTCCGACGGCGTCGGATAGACCTTGTCGGTGATGCCGCGCTTGAACGCGATCGCCGGGAACTGCGTCGCGCTCGGCAGCGTGACCTTGTAGGCCCCGGTGACGTGCTGCTGCAGGAACGGCAGCTCGGCGGCGGTGAGCCCGCGGCGCTGGGCCAGCTTCTTGACCACGATCCCGGTCACCTTCGACACCGTGGCGTCGCCGCCCTGCCAGGTGCGCGCGACCGCGTCGCCATAGTCGAAGCCGTCGACGGCGTCCCACAGGTCGCTCATGAAGTTCGTGCGGCGGAGCTCGCCGTCGGTGACCACGTCGAGGCCGAGCTCGCGCTGGCGCTCGAGCAGCCGCGCGATGTGGCGGTCCTCGAGCGCGCGCACGGCCTCGGGCGCGGCATCCCGGTGGCGAGCCTCGACGAGCTCCGCGGGCCTCAGCAGACTGCCGACCTGGTCGGCGCGATATGCATTCGCCATGGCGCGACGATACGCCCGCGCGCCGGCGAGACAAGCGGTTCCGCGCCCGCGGCATCCGGAGCCGATTCCGGCCGTGGCCGCCGCGGCCGCGCCGCTTTCGTACGGCGCTGTGTGATGATGCCCGCGAGGACCCACCCGATGCTCCTCCGCTCGCTCCGATGATCCTCGCTCGCATGGCCTCGACGCCCGAGATGCTGGCGTGCTTCGACGACGACGCGCTGGTCCGCGCCTCGCTGACCTTCGAGCGCGAGCTCGCGGCGGCGCTCGCCGAGCGCGGCGTGATCTCGGCCGCCGACGCCGCGGCGGTCGCCCACGCCTGCGACGGCTTCGACCCCGCCGGCCTCGGCGCGGCGGCCGCGCACGCCGGCACCCTCGGGATCCCGCTGGTCGCCCGGCTGCGCGCCGCGCTGCCCGCCGAGCACGCCCACGCCGTCCATCGCGGCGCGACCAGCCAGGACGTCGCCGACACGGCGCTGATCCTCCAGATCGCGCAGGCGATGCGGCTGCTCCA
>VBLP01000535.1:0-7775 GCA_005887925.1 Deltaproteobacteria bacterium
CCGACCTTCTGCGAGGTGAAGTCCTTGGTGTAGATCTTCACCTCCTCGCTGACCTTGGTGATGTACGGGATGTCGACCTTGATCGTGCGGTCGCGCAGCGCCTCCATGAACTCGTTGTTCAGAAGCTTCTTGTACTCGGCCTCGTTGGTGTGGCCGAGGATGACCTCGTCGATGTCGGTCTGCGCGAACTTCTTGGGCTTGATCTTGCGCTCCTGGGTCGCGCCGAGCAGGTCGTAGAGGAACGCGACGTCGAGCTTCAAGATCTCGACGAACTCGAGGATGCCGCGGTTGGCGATGTTGAACTCGCCGTCGAAGTTGAACGCCCGTGGGTCGGAGTCCGAGCCGAACGTGGCGATCTTGCGGTAGTTGATGTCGCCGGTGAGCTCGGTCGAGTCCTGGTTCTTCTCGTCCTTGGGCTGGAACGTGCCGATGCCGATGCGGTCCTGCTCGCTGAGCACCAGGCGCTTGACGCGGACGTGGCTCATCACCTTCTCGAAGTGGCCCTCGTAGTGCCGCATCAGCTCCTTGAAGATCAGCCGGCACGCCGGGTTGACGTCGCCCTCGATCTTGAGCTTGAAGTCGTCGGTGCCCAGCCGCAGCCGGGCGATCGTCTGCTCGCGCCACTCGCGCGGGATCAAGCGCAGCGGCTCGTCGTGCATCGGCGAAGGGAACGTCTCGGACCCGCCGGCGAGCTCGGACAGCGCACCCGGCAGCGTCCAGTAGTAGGTGTAGAGCGCGCCCTCGGCGGTCCGCGAGTAGTCCTCGAGGCCCTTCTTGAGCTGGCGCGCGATCGTCGACTTGGCGGAGCCGACCGGGCCGTGCAACAGGATGATCCGGCGCTCGGTGCCGTAGCCCTGCGCGGCGCTCTTGAGCACGTTCATCAGCCGCATCAGCGCGACGTCGAGCCCGAACACCGCGTCGCGCCCGCCGTGCGACTCGTCGCGGAAGAACTTGTAGCGGGTCAGCTTCTTCTTGTTATCGATGTACTCCTCGACACCGTGCGAGAGCACCATGTCGTACAGGCGCTGATACGCGTTCCGGGTGACGTGCGGGTTCTTGCGGACGAGGTCCAGGTAGTCTTCGAAGCTGCCTTCCCACGACAGCTCCTTGTAGGTCTTGAGGTTCTGGAGCTCCGCAATTTGTCCCACGAGACTCATGGCATCGACCGTACCATACACCCCACCCTGCGTCTGTTCCGCTCGTCGGCGTTGTACGCAGCGCGCCGGCGCGCGCACCGCCCGGCGCGCAGTTTTCCGTGGGGGCCCCTGTGCATATCAACCACACTTGACGCCGTCGTCCCCGACGAGAAAATGGCGATAACGGGGGTTGCGTCATGCAGGCTCGTCTCGCTTCCACAGTGCTCTGGACCGTCGCTGCATGCGGCGGCGGCAGCCTGGGTCCAGGGGCCGGCAACAGCGGCGGCACCGGCAGCAAGACGCTCAGCGTCGAGGGCAGCGCCCGCGCGTCGCCCCGCCAGATCAACGCGCGCGCGCCGGCGGACTTCGACACCGACTTCAGCGTCCGCGCCTCGCTCGGGACTCAGGCGGTCACGTCGGGGACGGTCACGGTCACGAGCGCAAGCGGTAAGACAACGCTCACGGTTCGCGGCGACAATCGCTGGACCGGATCGGCGCCGGGCTACGATCAGGTCTACGTGCTCGACGTGGTGAGCGGCACCGACAAGCTCGAGGGCGTGCGCGTCGACGGCCCCGACATCCACGTGTTCACGCACCCGAGCGAGGGCGAGACGGTCGACGCGACGATGCCGCTTCCGATCGCGTGGGACCGCGGCGAGAAGGCGGACACGGCGGCGATGCATGCCGAGAACATCGACTCGATCGCGATCAGCGACACCGGCACGTACTCGCTCGCCCCGGGCGCGCTCAGGACCGACAAGGCGCTCGCGCGGCCGAACACGCTGCGCCTGACCCGCACCAACCGCGTCGTCCCGGCCGGCGCCACCGCCGACTCGACCTGGACGGTCTCGGTCGACAACACGCTCGACGTCGTGGCCCAGCCGCAGGCGACGCCGCTGGTTGCGCGCTGATCGCGGCGCTTGATCACTTCATGTACTTCTCGACGTTGCGCTTGTGTTCCTCGAACGTGCGGGCGAAGGCGTGGTTGCGGGCGTCCTTGGCCACGAAGTAGAAGTACTCGCTGCCGTCGGGCTTGAGCACCGCGTCGATCGAGCCCTTGCCGGGGCTGGCGATCGGGCCGGGCGGCAGGCCGTCGTGCTGGTAGGTGTTGTACGGGTTGTCCTTGTCGTCGAGCTGCGCGCGATGCAGGCGATCGCGCTTGTCCCACTGCTGGCACGCCGCCGACTTCTGGACCGGCACCATGCAACCGTAGCGGATCGTCGGATCGGTCTCGAGCCGCTTGGGCTGGAAGCTCGCCGACGTCAGCCGGTTGATGAACACCTGCGCGATCCGCGGCCGCTCGGCGGGGTCGACGGCTTCCTTCTCGACGATCGACGCCATGACGAGGACGTCGCGATCGGTCCAGCCCAGCCGGTCCTTGAGCTTGGCCGCGTCGCGCGGATGCTTGGCCAGGAGCTCGTTCCATACCTCCTGGTGGCGCGTGATCAGCCGCTGCAGCACGACCGCGGGCTTCTCGTTGACGCGGAACTCGTAGGTGTCGGGGAACAGGTAGCCCTCGACGGTATCGCCGACGATGCCGTGGCGGCCGAGGAACTCCTTGTCGCGGCCGAGCGCCTCGAGCTCGCGGGCCTTGGCGACCTTGGCCGCGTCGAGCAGCGCGAAGAACTCGAGCATGTTCTTGCCCTCGGGCAGGGTCACCTTGGTCACCACCTCCTTGATGCCGGCGACCAGCGCCGCGAGCACCTGGCGCGGCGGCAGGTTGTCCTTGAGGACGTACTTGCCGGTCTTGACGTTGGTGGTGTCGCCCTGCCACATCGCGTACAGCCGGAACCAGGTCGGCTTGTCGATCACGCCGTGCTCGGCCAGCATCGCGGCGATCGCCGGGAAGCTCATCCCGCTCTTGACCTCGATCTCGACGTCCTTGCCGCTCCCGGTGTGGCGATCACCCGGGTAGGCGAGCGCCCGGGTGATCAGGGCGCCCGCGATGATGCCGACCACCAGCAGCGAGCCGAGTACGGCGACCAGCGCAATTCTGAACGAGCCCTTGGACACGTCAGCCAACACTAACCGCGCGGGGGCTGCGCGTCGAGCCAGGCCCGGAGAATGAGCGCCGCAGCGTGCCCGTCGATCACGCTGCGCCGATGCGCACGTGGCACATCCGCCGCGATCAGCGCCCGCTCGGCCTCCGCGGTCGTGAAGCGCTCGTCCTGCTCGTGCAGATGGGCGCCCGTGGGCAGCACCTCCCGCAGCGCGGCGATGAAGGCGCGGACCCGGCGCGCGCGGTGGCCGAGCTTGCCCGACAGCTCGAACGGCATGCCGACGACGACATCGCTCACCGCATGCTCGGCCACGACCGCGGCGACCGCGCGGGCATCGCCGGAATTGCCGACGCGCGACAGCACCTTGAACGGATGCGCGGCGATCCGGGCTTCATCGGTCATCGCGACGCCGATGGTCTTGCTGCCGACGTCGAGGGCAAGCGCGCGCATGTCCGGAAAAATAAAGGCCCTCCTGGGAAGGGCCAAGGAGGGCCGGGCGCAGATCGCAGAGCTACTTGTTGCCTCAGATAGTGGGGGAGACCGGCGGGATGAGGGGGAGGGGAACCACCAGTCATCTATCGAGTCGAAACTTTGGACAGCTGCGTCGCGCGTGTAAACCTTTCGTTGTTGTCGAACCCGACAGTGTGGGCTCGTTGCGCTTGGATTCGCGAGCTCGATGCTCGTTGGCCAGAATCTGGAGCAGAATCCGGGCCAGCCTGACGATGAGCGGGCATCAAGAGCTGCCCGACAAGGAAATCAGCGGTTAGCGCCGGGATGTCGTGCAAAACCCGACGCCGGTGACAGGTCGTCCGACGCCGTCTGTCACCGCGTGTTCTCAGCCTGTCCAGTCCAGTAACCACCCACGCATGGCACCCCGGCACGCGCTGACGCAGGCGTCGCACGTGCCGTGAATCGCGCCACGGTTGCCGCTCGCCGCGCCGAGATTTCTGCCTCCGCCGTGACCGGGGTGCCGCGGCGTGATGCGATACGGTGCTTCCATGCCGGACGAACCCAGCACACCCAAGCTCCAGGTCCAGATCGACGAAGACGTCGCGCAAGGGGTGTACTCCAACCTGGTGCTGCTCAATCACACCGATCCGCACGCGCGTGATCTCCTCGCCGCGCCACACCAAGCGCCTGCTGCAAGCGCTGCAGAAGAACCTCGAGCGCTACGAGGAGCGGTTCGGCGCGATCGACATCAGCTCGGACGACGATCCGGTGTTTCACTAGCAGCGGCGTCTGCGGCGAGCGCCGGAGGCTCGGCGGCGCGCCGCGGCCGCGCGAACAGCGCGGTCAGCCCCGGCGTCACCACCAGCGTGACCAGCGTGGCGAGCGACAGGCCGCCGATCACGGCGACCGCGAGCGGGCGCTGCAGCTCCGATCCGGCGCCGATCCCGAAGGCCAGGGGTGCGAGCCCGGCGATCGTGGCGGCCGTGGTCATCAGGATCGGACGCAGCCGGCGGCGCGCCGCGGCGATCAGCGCGGCCTCGAGGTCCTCGCCCTCCGCGAGGTGGCGCTGGGCGTTCTCGAGCAACAGGATGCCGTTCTTGACGACGAGCCCGACCAGCAGGATCAGCCCGGTCATCGATGACACGTCGAGCGGGAGGCCGGTGATGGCGAGCACCGCCAGGCCGCCGACCGTCGACAGCGACGCGCCGACGATCACGACCAGCGCGTAGCGCAGCGAATGCAGCTGCAGGATCAGGATGATCAGCACGAGCACGGTGGCGGTCAGCGCGACGGTGATGAGCTCGGTACGCGCCGCACGCGCCGACGCGGCCTGGCCGCCGATCTCGAGCTGCGTCGCCGGCGGCAGCGGGATGCCGGCGAGCGCCTTGCGCACCGCGGCCTCGGCGCCACCGAGGTCCCCGGACCGGGTCGCGGCGGTCATCACCACGGCCGAGCGCAGGCCATCGCGGCGCAGCACGGCGGGCGCGAGCGGCCGGTCGAACGCGACGACCTGCCCGAGCGGCAGCGCCCGGGGACCGTACGCGATCGGCGAGCGGGCGAGCGCCTCGGCGCTGTAGCGGATCTCGTCCGGATAGCGCAGCCGGACGCCGATCGTGCGCTCGGGGCGCAGCACCTGGGCGACCTCGCGCCCGGCGAGCGCGATCGACAGGTCCTGGCCCACGGTCTGGGCGTCGACGCCGAGGCGAGCGAGCTGGGTGGGGAGCGCCCGCGCGTCGAGGATCGGCGTCCGCCCCTCGCGCCCGTCGAACACGTCGACCAGCTCGGGGAGCTTCTCGAGCTTCTCGCCGGCGGCCTCGGCGTACTCGTCGAGCGCGCGCGGGTCGTCGCCGAGCACCTTGATCTCGAGCGGCGCCGGGCTGCCCGACAGGTCGTTGAGCACGTCCTGCAGCACCTGCACGTACTCGATGCGCGCCTCGGGGACCTTGCCGTGGAGCTCGTCGCGGACGCGGTCGATCACCGCGCGGATGCCGTCGCGCCGGCCGCGCGGGGTCGCCGGGCCGAGCTCGGTGCCGGTGCGGTGGGTGAACGCCGAGACCTCGGGCATGTGGACGAGCACGTCGTCGATCGCGGTCGTCACGCGCGCGGTCTCCTCGAGCGAGGTCCCCGCCGGGAGGAAGAAGTCGATCACGAACGCGCCCTCGTCCATCTGCGGCAGGAACCCGGTGCCGAGCTGGCCCCAGGCCAGGTAGCCGCCGGCGCCCAGGGCGACGACGACGGCGACCGCGACCACGCGATGGCGCACCAGCCAGCGGATCGATCGCCCGACGCGGTCGGTCTCGCTCACCGCGTGCCGGGGCGGGCGGGTCCTGAGGTGGACGGCGAGCACCGGGATCACGGTCAGCGCGATCACCATCGACAGGAGGACCGCGATCGCGAGCGTCATGCCGAGCGCGCCGAGGAAGCTCCCGGTCACGCCGGTGAGCAGCGCGAGCGGTGCGAACACCACGACGGTCGTGAACGTCGTGCCGATCACCGCGGCGAACATGTCGTGCAGGCCGAGCGCGATCGCCTCGCCGACCGGGTGGCTCTCCCGCGACCGCCATCCCGCCGAGCGACATCAGGTTGAGCGTCACACCCGCCCACCGCATCACCGCGAAGGTGGCGAGCAAGGTCAGCGGCACCGGCGCCGCGGCGATCAGGCCGGCGCGCCAGTCGCGCAGCGACAGCGCGATCACCAGCAGCGACAGCGCGATGCCGATCAGGATCGCGTCGCGCACGCTGCCCATCGATTGATCGACGAGATCGGCCTGGTCGTAGACCGGGATGATCTCGACGTCGGGCGGCAGCGCGTGGCTGGCGCGCAGCTGCGCGAGCGCGTCCTGGACCCCGGCGACGACGGCGGGCGTGCTCGCGCCGGGCAGCCGGGCGACCGAGACCGCGACCACCTCGCCGCGCGTGCTCGCGATGATCACGTCGGGGTCCTCGTGGCCGTCGCGCACGTCGGCGACCATCGCCAGCGGCACCGGGCCGACCGGGCCGATCGCGATCGGCAGCGCGCGCAGCTGGTCGAGGTCCATCGCCTGGGCGTCGAACACGACGGGCAGGGTCTGGTGCTCGTCCCACACCCGGCCCGCGGCGATCACCTGGTCCTGCTGCTCGATCTTCTGCGCGAGCTGCGTCGGGGTCAGGTGCAGCGCGGCGAGCTCGGCCGGCCGGATCACGAGCTGGATCTGGCGGACCCGGCCGCCGCCGACCTCGACGCCGCCGACGCCCTTGACCCGCACGATCGCGGGCCGGATGATGCGCTCGGCGACCTCGCGCAGCCGCCGCAGATCGGGCTCGACCCTGGGCGGCGCCGCGACGTTGAACGTGATCACGGGGACCGAGGTCGGCAGCACGCGCTGCACGATCGTCGTCGCGCCCCGGGGGAGCTCGACGTGATCGACCGCGGCCTGGCACGCGTACTGCGCGGTCAGCGGATCGGTGCCGTCGGTGAGCAGCAGCGACAGCTCGACCGCGCCGCGGATCGTGCGGGCGCGGACATGGCGGATCCCGGGCACGATCGCGAGCGCCTGCTCGAGCGGCCGCGTCATCTGCGCCTCGACGAGGTCGGGCGACAGCTGGCCGGCCTTGGCGACGACGATGACCCGCGGGAACTGCATCTCGGGGTAGATGCCGCTCGGCAGCTGGAAGATCGAGACCGCCCCGAGCGCGGCGAGCCCCAGCACGGCGATCCACACCAGGCTGGCATGACGCCGCAGCCATCCCACGAGCGTCATTTGTTGGTGACACCTTTCGCGGTGCGGGCCTTGTCATCACTGCCGGTCCCGGCACTGCCGCTCTCGGCGCGCTTGTGGTCCGCGGCCACCAGCGCCTGGCCGTCCTGGAGGCCGAGCACGTGATCGATCACGACCTGCTCGCCGGGCTTGAGTCCCTCCTTGATCGCGACGCCCTGCTCCGCGCGCTGCGCGATCACGACCTTGCGCACGTGCGCGGTGCCGCCGTCGCACACGACGACCTCGTCCTCGCCGACCATCGAGCGGCGCAGCGCGTCGGCCGGGATCCGGAGGCCCGGGCGCGTGCCGGTCGTGACCTGGCCGGTGGCCGCGACCCCGACCTTGATGCCGTCGCTCGACGCCAGCGCGATGCGCACGACGCCGAGCAAGCTCGCCGGATCGACCGCGGGCGCCACGCGCACCACCGTGCCGGCGATCGGCCCATCGAAGCC
>VBLP01000535.1:7786-13597 GCA_005887925.1 Deltaproteobacteria bacterium
GGCGTGGAGCTCGAGCACGGTGATGTCCGCGGTCTCGGCGATCGGGGTCGCGGCGGTGCCGTCGACGCTCTCGCCGACCTTGCGCTGGAGGTGCAGCACGACCCCGGCGCGCGGCGCCCGGATCTCGCGACGCGCGAGCTGCGCGCCGGCGAGCCCGAGCTTGGCATGGGCGGTGGCGAGATCGGCGGCGGCCGCCGCCTGCTTGGCCCTGGCCTCATCGAGGTCCTTGCGCGCGCCGATCCCGGTGGCGACGAGCCGCTCCTGGCGCGCGACCTCCTGCTCGGCCGCGGCGCTCTGCGCCCGCGCGCTATCGACCCCGGCCTTGGCCTCGAGAGAGCCGGCCGGCAGCGCCGGATCCTCGATCACCGCGAGCAGCGCGCCGGCCGCGACGTGATCGCCCTCCTCGACCGCGACCTGCGCGACGCGCCCGGCGATCGGCGAGCTGACCACCGCGTCGAGCTTGGGCGGCGGTGCGATCACGCCGGCGACGTCGATCGTGTCCGCGATCGTCGCGGCCTCGACCGGGCGGCAGGTGACCGCGGCGGGCGCGGGCTTGTCGTCCTCGGCCTCCTCGGCGGTGCGGCGACAGCCGAGCGCACCGAGCCCCCCGAGCACCCCGAGCGCTGCGACGAGCGCGATCGTTCTACCTCGCATGGACGTCCTCCCCGCTCGCGAGCGCGAGCTCTGCAAACGCGAGCGCGGCGGCCGCGCGGGTGTCGCTCAGCTCGGCGCGCGCGGTCGCCAGGTCGCGCTCGGCGACCAGCGCCGACGACAGATCGCGCGCGCCCTCGCGATAGGCCTGCATCGACAGCGCCGCGGCCTTCTCGTGCGCGGGGATCACATCGCGCTCGAGCGCGGTGAGCTGCTCGGCCGCCGCCTGCCAGCGCCGGTACGCGGCGTGAAGCTTGCCGTCGAGCTCGGCCTCGATCGCGGCGAGCCGGGTGCGCTGGGCGTGCGCGGTCGCCTGGGCCGCGCGCGTGCGATCGCCGATCCGCGCGAACACCGGCAGATCGAGCGACACACCGACGTGCGCATCGGTGCGATCCCACGCGGTGCGGCCCTCGGTGATCGACACGTCGTCGTAGTCGAGCTCGCCCTCGAGCGCCAGCGCCGGCCAGCGCTGGACCTCGGCCTGCTCGATGCTGGCGTCGGCGACCGCGATCCGGCGCTCGGTCGCCGCGCGCTCGGGGTGCACGGCGAGCCGTCCGCGCAGCGCCGCGAGCTCGCCTCCCGGGCCGACCACCGGCAGGCCCTCGGCGCGGAGCGGCCGCCCCGGATCCCAGCCGAGCAGGCCGGCGAGATCGGCCGACGCGGCGTCCTCGCTGCGCTGCGCGGCGGCCACCGCGACATCGGCCCGGATGCGCGCCGCGCTCGCGACGGTGACATCGACATCCGCGCCGGTCCCCGCGCTCAGCCGGCCCCGTGCGATCGCCTCGAGGTCCGCCGCCTGCCGGGCCGCGACGCCCTGCGCGACGAGGTCGTCCCTGGCGCGCGCGAGCCCGATCCATGCGACGACCACGCGGTGGCGCAGGTCGCGCTGCGCGAGCTCGCTCTCGGCCCGCACGACCTGGGCCTCGGCCTCGGCAACGCGGCGGGCGGCGCCGACCGTGCCGAAGATCGGCAGCGGCAGCGTGGCGCCCGCGACCAGCCGGGCGGTCAGCCGGTTGGTGCCGATGCGCAGCGACGGGTTCGGCCACGCCGACGCCGCGGTCGCGCTCGCCTCCGCCGCCGCGACCTCGTAGCCGCCGATCCGCGCCGCCGGCGCCTTCGCTGCCGCCGCCAGCGCCTGCTCGAGCGTGACAGGCGCCCGGTCGTCGGCGCGGGCGATGCCGGCGGTGACGACCAGGACCACGACCAGGTACCTCATGCCCGGAGGTTGGCCCACGCGACCTGAAGGCACGATGAATTTCGTGCGCGAGCTCCGCATGTCTGTGCGGGATCGCCCCGCCCGACCGTGCGGTCCCGCGCGCCGTGGGCGAGGCATCGTCGGCTACAGTGCGCGGATGACAGATCCGGGGCGCAGCTGCCTGGTGGTTGGAAGCTCGGACGGCATCGGCCGCCGCGTCGTCGAGCGCATGGTCGCCGACGGCTGGACCGTCACCGGCATCTCGCGCAGCCCGGCCGACTCGCTCGGCGACCGCCACCACCACCACGTGCTCGACGTCCGCGCCGCCGACTACCGCGCCGCGCTCGCCGCGGTGTGCGACCAGCGCGGCCCGTTCGACGTCGCCGTCTACTGCGCCGGTGTCGGCGACCTGCTCGAGCTCGACGATCTCGCCGCGCAGCGCGCCGCGTTCGAGGTCAACCTGCTCGGCGCCGTGGACACCTTCGGCGTCCTCTATCCCGCCTGGCGCGCCCGCCGCGCCGGCCACTTCGTCGTCCTGTCCAGCCTGGCCGACAAGCTGCTCGGGCCGCGCAGCCCCGGCTACAACGCCTCCAAGGCCGCCGTCAGCTCGTACTTCGAATCACTCGCCCTCGCCGTCCGCGGCGACGGCATCGCGATCACCAACCTGCGCTTCGGCTTCGTCGACACCAAGCTCGCCAAGAGTCCGCTCCGGCCGTTCATGCTCACCCGCGATCGCGCTGCACGCACCGTCGCGCGCGTCATCGCCCGCCGCCCGATCCGCCGCAGCACGCCGCTGCCCATGGTCGCCCTGTGCGCCGCGCTCGGCCTGATTCTCCAGTGCCGCGCCCTGCTCGGCTGACCGTGACCCAGCGAGAGCTGCAACATCGCGCTCGGTGGAAGCGCCGACCGGACGTGAGACTGCATCACGGGTCGCAGTTGAACGTGATGAACGGCACGCGCGGCACCAGCAGGCGCTGGAAGTCGGATCCGTGGAACTCCTGCCGGCCGTCCGGCAGGCAATCGTGGATCCCGATCAGCACCTCGGTGCCGTGGGTCAGCCGCACGATCTCGTTGGGCGCGGGACAGTCCGACCAGTACGGCGAGATCCGGTACTGCTTGTCGAGACCGCCGACCGGGCGCTCGTCGACGAACTCGCGGCCGGTCCCGATCTCGAACGTCACGTCCCAGTGGGTGACCGCGCCGTTGCGGACGTAATCGAAGTGTTCCACCTCACGGCACACCGTGACGTTCGACTCTGCGGTGCTGGTATCCGGCTCGGTATCACCGGCTTCCCCGGCATTCGTGAGGCAGCCTCCCGCAGAGAGTGCCAATCCTGAAATCCCGAGCATACACGCAATCAGATTCTTGTTCATGATCCCTCTCGTTCGAATGGAATGGTTCCGCGCGCCAGTCATGCGCCGCGGTCGCGAACAGCTGAATTCACGCCTCGTGCCGCCGCCAACTCGGCGTGATCTGACGCGCCCGCTGCGATCCCGCGATCTGACTCGCACCTCATTGCACAATGATTCGCAGTTCGCGTATCGTGATGACTGTGGGCGAGTCGAACGGTCCGGGCGATCTGCTGGTGTACGGCCCCGATCTGGATGCGACGCCGCTGGTCGGAACGCGGCCGCCCCGGGCGGCGCGTGGGTCGGGCCTGGCGCCGGGCCGCGAGGTCGGTGGCTACGTGGTCGAGGCGCGTCGCGGCGGCGGCGGGTTCGCCACGGTGTACCGCGCGCGCGATGCCCGGACCGGACAGCGCGTCGCGCTCAAGCTGCTGCACGAGCACCTGGTCCACACGCCGAGCGTGCTACGGCGGTTCCGGCGCGAGTCCGAGCTGATCGCGCGACTGGCGCATCGCAACATCGTGCGGCTGCTCGGCCACGGCGAGGTCGACGAGCTGCCGTACCTGGTGATGGAATGGGTCGACGGCGCCACGCTCGCGGAGCGACTCGCGGAGCGCGGACCGCTGCCGCTCGACGAGGCGATGCCGATCGTCGAGGCGCTGGCCGAGGCGCTCGACGCGGCGCACGCGATCGGGATCGTGCACCGCGATCTCAAGGCGTCGAACGTCGCGCTCGCCGGCGACGCGGTGAAGCTGTTCGATTTCGGGATCGCCAAGCTGCTCGACGGCGACGGCGAGGCGGGCATCACCACGGCGGGGACCCGGCTCGGCACGCCGCACTACATGGCGCCCGAGCAGATCCGCGGCGGCGCGATCGATCACCGGGTCGATGTCTACGCGCTCGGCGTGGTGATGTTCGAGATGCTGACCGGCCGGACGCCTTTCGACGGCCCCGATCCGCTCGAGGTCGAGGAGCGCCAGCTCGGCGAGGCGCCGCCGTGCGCGAGCCGGTTCGCGGCGGTCGCGCCTGCGATCGGTGGCGCGATCCAGCGGGCGATGGCCAAGGATCCGGCGCGGCGGCCGGCCTCGGCGAAGGCGCTGGTCGCGGAGCTGCACGCGGCGCGGGCCGGGGTGGCGGGGCCGGAGGCGGCTGCCGACGGCACACCGGCGGTGGCGCTCTACGTCCATGGTGGCCCGCGCAACGAGCTCGCCGGCGACGACGCTCTCGATCGGCTCGACCGCGCGCTCGCGGCGCTGCGGCGCGGTGCAGCGGCCGCCGGGTTCGAGCTCGTCGCCGACGCCCGCAGCTCACTGCTGTTCGTCGCGCGCGCCGGTGGGGCAGCGCTGCCGGCGCTGATCG
Source organism: Deltaproteobacteria bacterium (assembly GCA_005887925.1). GTDB lineage: Bacteria > Myxococcota_A > Polyangia > Haliangiales > Haliangiaceae > JABFXX01. The sequence goes on from VBLP01000535.1 coordinate 12,338, forward strand.
GCCGGGCCGAGCGGCTCGCGCGCGAGGCGATCGCGGCGGTCGCGCACCCCGACGTGCTGTTCGCGCTGACGATCCACGCGGCCGAGCTCGCGGCGCCCGGTCCACACCCAGGCGGTGCGGCGACGGGTGCGGCGGCGCGCGGCACGGTGTTCGATCTCGCAGGCTGGACGCGCACCGACGCCTCGGGCGTGTTCGTCACCCACGCAGCACGGGCGCATCTGAGGTTGGATTGATTACCGTTGTAACAACGCTGCGCAATGCTGCGCATGACTGCACGACAGGCAGACGGCAGCACACGGGAAGATCTGGGCAGCGCAGCGGTATATAGCTTGCTTTTCTGCGTGCGGTGAAACCGGCTCGAGGTCCCGATCTGCTTGCAGACCGAGAACCACCCCGACGCCTGCGCGGAGTCCGGGGCCCGGTTCCACGAGAGCACGCTGTTCGGCAATGTATTCCAGGGCAAGGGGAGGTTCATCGCGATCGCGGGCGGCGCGGCGGCGCACGATCCGTATCTGAATGCCCGCTACAGTACCGTGCTGCCGACCTCGGCCACGGTGTATCAGTACGGCGAGCATCGCTGCGTGCTCGGCGGCGCGGGCGATGGGTTGTACGCACAGTACTGCGACAGCGACGACGGTCGCTGGCACCACCCGGTCGTCGTGCTCACCGGCGCCGATCCGGGGCTCTGGTACTACAACGTCGCGTCGCCCGCGTCGCCACCGGCGTTCTGACGTGGACCGGCTCGCGGGGTATGCGATCGAGGCCGTCCTGGGCCGGGGCGGGTTCGGCGTCGTCGTGCGCGCGCGCGGCAGCGATGGTCGCGTCGCGATCAAGCTCGCCCATCCGCACCGCGAGGCGCGGGACCGGCTCGCCCGCGAGCGCGATGTGCTCGCCGCGGTCGGGCCGCCGCTGGCGCCCGCGCTGCTCGGCCACGGCGCGAGCGACGACGGATCGCCGTTCCTGGTCATGGAGCTGGTCGACGCGCCGACGCTGCGCGCGCCGGAGGTGCGGGCCCGCGGCGTCGCTGCGCTGGCGCGCCCGCTCGTGGTCGCGGTCGCGGCGCTGCACGCGCGCGGCTTCGTGCACCGCGATCTCAAGCCGGAGAACGTGTTCGTGATGCCCGATCGCGTGGTCCTGGTCGACTTCGGGCTGGCGCGGCGGACCGGCGACGGCGATCGCACGCGGACCGGCGCCGTCGCGGGGACCGCGCTCTACGCCGCGCCCGAGCAGCTCGCGGGCGCAGCGGTGACGCCGGCGAGC
>VBLP01000535.1:13706-18698 GCA_005887925.1 Deltaproteobacteria bacterium
CGGGGTCCCCACCCCCCGCGCTCCGGCTTCGCCAATCGATGCCGGGCTGGAGGCGCTGATCCTCGACTGCCTGGCGAAGCACCCGGCGAGCCGCCCGCAGGCCGCGGAGCTCGTCGCGCGGCTCGATCGGCGCGAGCCCGGTGCGCCGCCGGCCGCGCTTCCGGTGCAGCGCACGCGGGCGATCTGCAGCGTGGTGGCGTTCGAGCCGGCGGGCCCGGACGCGGCCGGCGCGATCGCCGAGGTGATCGCGGCGCAGCGCGGCGAGCTCGCCGCGATCGCAGGCGGCTGCTGGACCGCGGTGTTCTCGGCGGTCGACGCGGCGCGGCCGGACGCGCGGGCGGCGCGAGCCGCGCGGGCGCTGGTCGGCGCCGGGCTGGTGTCGCGCGCGCTGGTCGAGCGCCGCGAGGTCGTGGTCCGGACCCGCGCCGACGGTGCCTGGCAGGTGCTGTCGAATCTGCACGACGGCGCGCGCCGGCGCCTGGCCGAGCTGGCGTGCGGCACGGCGGCGATCGCCGACGATGAGCGGCAGGCGCCGGCCGCCGCGGTCGCATCCGACGCGGGCGCGGCCGGCGAGCCCGGGTTCGTCGGCCGCGCGGCGATCCTCGCCGAGCTGGTCGCCGAGGGCCGTGCAGCCGCCGGTGCCGTCACGCTCGTCGTCGGCGAGGACAGCGCCGGTCGCACCCGGCTTGCGCACCGACTCGGCGCCGTCCTCGCCGCGGCGGGCCGGCGCGGGCTGATCGACGGGGATGAGGCGCTGCGGATCCCCGGCGCGGTCGCGGCGGCTGCGCTCGCCGCGGCGCTGCCCGCCGACGCAGCGCGACGGGTTCATGCCGCGGCGGCCGCGCACTACCAGGCGCGCATCGACGGCTGCCGCGATCGCCGCGCCTGGCTGCCCCGGCTCGCGCCTCACGTGGCGGCGCTCGGCGACGGCGACCGCGCCGCGCGGCTCCTGGTCGAGCTCGCCGACCTCCTGCGCGACGCGCACGACTACCTCGCGGCCGAGGCATGGTACGGCCGTGCGCTCGAGCTCGCACACGACCCCGCCGTCGAGCTCGCGGCCCGACGCAGCCGCGCGCTGATGCGGCATCGCCTCGGGCGCCACGAGGACGCGATCGCCGACCTCGCGCGCGGTCGCGAGCTCGCACGGGCCGCGGGCGATCGCGATCTCGAAGCCGCGCTGCTGCTCGACGAGGCAACCGTGATCGACTGGATCGGCGAGGTCGCGCGGTCCGCCGCGCGGCTCGATCAGGCGAGCGCGCTGCTCGGCGATGCGCCGCGCCCCGCGCTGCACGTCCGCCGGCTGGTCGCCGAGGGTCGGCGCACCTGGCGCACCACCGCCGACGCCGCTGCCGCCGTCGCGTGGCTCGAGCGCGCGCTCGCCGCGGCGGCGCCGCTCGGCGACGACGTCTACGAGGATCGGATCGCCGCGATGGTGATGCTGGTGTACATCTTGCCCCGGCTTGCCCGGCTCGACGACGCCGAGCGGCTCGCCGCGCAGGCCCTCGCGATCTGCGAGGAACGCGGCGACCGCCACCACCTGCTCGCCGTGCTCAACAACCGCCAGGTGGTCTCCATGCACCGCGGCCTGGTCGAACGCGCGATCGCCGACCTCGAGCGCGCCGCCGAGCTCGGCCGGGAGCTCGGGATGCCGCTGGTGCGGTACACGACGCGGCTGAGCCTCGCCGACATCCACCGCCGGATCGGCGACGCGGCCGGCGCGCTGTACCACGCCGGCGAGGCGCGGCTCGTCGAGACCGCTGGCTCGGCGGCGGGATCGCGGCAGTCCGCGGCGATCCTGCTCCTGCAGATCCACGGAATGCGCGGGGAGGTCGGCGCGGCGCGCGAGCTGCTCGCCGCGATCCGGCCCGGCGAGCTTCACGAGGACGAGGTCGCGATCCTGCGCGCGATGCTCCAGCTCCGGCGGGTGATCGCGCGCGTCGCGACCGGCGCGCTCTCGGTCCTGCTGCTCGGCGAGACCGGCGTCGGTAAGGAAGTGCTCGCCGAGCTCGTCCACAGCTCGTCGCCGCGCAGCCACCGGCCGTTCCTGCGACTCAACTGCGCGGCCATGACCGAGACCCTGCTCGAGAGCGAGCTGTTCGGCCACGAGAAGGGCGCGTTCACCGGCGCGATCGCCAGCAAGCCCGGGCTGCTCGAGACCGCGTGCGGCGGGACGGTATTCCTCGACGAGATCGGCGAGCTGTCTCCGGCGATCCAGGTCAAGCTGCTGCGCGTCCTCGAAGACCGGATGGTGAACCCGGTCGGCGGCCTCAAGCCCAGGCCGATCGACGTGCGGTTCGTGGCCGCGACCAATCGCGACCTCGAGAACGAGATTGCCCGCGGCCGATTTCGCCAGGATCTCTATTACCGGCTCGCAGGTATCACGCTCGTGATCCCGCCGCTGCGCGAGCGCGTCGGCGAGATCGTGCCGCTCGCGCGCGTGTTCCTCGCCGCGGCATGCCCCGATCCGCGGCGGATCCCCGCGATCGACTCCGCGGCGATCGACCTGCTGACCAGCCATGCGTGGCCGGGCAACATCCGCGAGCTGCGCAACGTCTTCCCGATGCGCTGCGCGCGCCGCGCCGCGCCGCGCGGGATCCCGCCGCTGCACCGCCGGCGATCGCCGACGAGCCCGGCGGCGATCGCGAGCAGCCGGCGCGCAGCGCGACCTGCGCGCTCGAAGCGCTCTACCCCGGCGGCCCCGAGCGCGAGCGCATCATCTCGACTCTCGAGCTGTGCCGCGGCAACCAGACCAGGGCGGCCCAGGTACTGGGCATGTCGCGGCGGACGCTGCTCTACCGGCTCGAGCGCTACGGCCTGCCGCGCCCCCGCAAGGGCAGCTGACGGGTGCGATCCCGTTCTCAGCCTCGCCGCGCTACTGGCTCATCGGCACTTCGGGCATGCCCGGCGTCCTGGGCGCGTCGAAGCGGCCCTGGTTGATCGAGCCGTCCGAGTTCATCGTGGCCGGTGTGTAGACGTCGCCCGGACGCCCGCTGTCGGGGATGCCGAGGAAGCCCTTGACCGAGTCGAGTGTCTTCTGCGGATGGTCGAGCAGCTCCATCGCCTTGACGCCGAGGTTGATGCCGGTGCTCGGGGCGATTCTCTGGCCGCCGAACACGGGAGCCAGCTCGCTGTTCGATAGGACCTGGAAGTGAGTCATGCCGGCTCCTGATTCACATGCGATGCCAGGCGCAACCCCGCGACTCTTCGTGCGCGGTCGTGCGCGCGTGGCTACCGCGGGTGTCGCAAGGCGCGCGGCGCGTCCCAGGCACCAACCGCGAGCCCACCGACCACCGCATATCGAAGCCCAAGCGTCTCGAGCGCCTCGAGCGCCGCGTCGAGCGCCGGTTGCAGCGGGGTGTCGGTCACCGCTTGATCGCCCTTAGCGGCGCGGCCCAGAGCCGGGCCTTCTCCTCCAGGTCCTCGAGGCGGTCCGGAACCGGCGCGTCCGGGTTTCCACGAAAGAACGCCAGGGCGAGGTCGCTGAGCGCCAGCGTGGCCGCAAGACGTTCCTCTGGAGACTGTGCGATCGCCTGCTCGATCTCGTCGATGTCATCGAGCAGGTTCCGCTCGCGCATGCGCTCCCTGTCGAACGGCAACTTCATGGGAAGGAAGTATAGCGTGACGCCATATCGGTGACATGAATACCAGGGACGGGAGCCACAACCCGAGGTTGGCCCCGCCGGGCTGCGTTGCCGGAGAATGCGCTCGCGCGCTCGAGAGCCTTGCCACCGTGATTCTGCACATCATCGCCTGGCTGCAGATCGGACATTGCCGCCGGTGGCTCCCGCTCGCAGCCGCGCTGGCACTGTGCCGGACCGCGAGCGCCGAATCATGGGGCGGGCGCGCGGCGATCGGCAACGATGCGTTCACCGATGTCATCCCGCCGCTCGATGATCAGGGGTTCACCAATGATCTCGCGCTCGAGATCCACCACCTCGACGATGGCCTCGCGCTCGGCGGTTCGATCTTCCACCGCATGATCACCGCCAGCGACTTCAGCCGGCGGCGGTGGGACCAGCTCGATCTTCGCGCGACGCTGGCCTGGCGATGGCGTTCCGCCATCGAGCTCGACGCATGGCTCGGGCCCAGCTTCGGAGGCAACTTCGGTGGCCTCGCGATCCAGAACACATGGCATCGCTGGTCAGGGACCGGCCCGACGGTGAACGAGGGACTCCAGAACGACTATCCTGGCGATCGCCGCGCCGGCATCGTCGCCGGCGGGCGCGCACGTGGATCGATTGGCGGCGACCTCGCGGGCTACGGCGACGCGACGGCACAGCTCGCGCTCGGCTCGACGGGCGTCACCATGTTCACCATCGCTTCCGGCGCCCGCGCGCAGCATCGCTGGGGAGGCACCACGATCGGGGCTCACGTCGAGCTCGCGGTCACCGGGTATCACGTCGAGGATCCCTACCTCGCGCTGCCCGACGGCTACCGCGCCGGCTGGCAGCTCGAATGGCGCGCCGGCCTCGACATCGCCTTCGGCCGTTATCGCATCTCTTATGAGTATCGCGCCAACGAAGGCGGATCGGGCGAGCCGATCGGCGTCGTGGCGTTCGCGTGGTGAGGTCTCGTAGTCCCAGGCGTGACTGCGCTGCGTACCGTGAAGGCCGCTCGCGTTGCTACGGCAATCGAGCGCGTCACGGGAAGACGAGCCGGTGCCTGCCACGCCGGTTGTCGCTGTCGTCCACGCCTTGCTCGATGAACTGGCCGCCGAACCCGACGTCGCCTTCGAGATCGAACGCGCCGTCGGTGGCCCAGGTCACGGTCGCGCGATCGATCGCGATCGCCGGCACGACGGCGGGCACGCCGGAAGGTCCGACGCCGAACATGACGATGCCGTGCTCGGCCCACTGCCAGTCCTGGTCGTGGTGCCAGCACTTCGACCGCCCCCAGTATTCGAACGAGGCGAGCGTGCCGCGCAGCGTCGGACCGGCTGCGCGGTACGGCGGGCGTGCGCAGTGGAGAAGGTTGGTGTCCTGCGGCGGCACC
>VBLP01000535.1:18719-22854 GCA_005887925.1 Deltaproteobacteria bacterium
GTCCCGCGCCGAGCCTGCGCTTGCCCTCGCGGATCAGCGGCTTCCACTCGTCGCAGCTGCAGGCCTCGCCGGTGGCGGGATCGCTCCCGCACCAGTGGTCGATCGAATCGACGGGACCGTGCATCGCCACGGGTGCGAACGGCTCGTAGGCCTTCGCGAGGTCGGGGGCCAGCGCCTCGAGTCTGGCGCGCGTGGCGCGTGCGGCCGCGCATTCATCGAGCGCTCGTAGTCCTCGATGGCGGCCGCGCGGTCGCCGCGGGCCTCTGCGACGAGGCCGAGGTTGTACCACGCGGCTCCGCTCACCTGCGGCGTGGTCGCCCTGTCGAGCGCCTCTCGCGTCAACGCCTCGGCGCGATCGAGATCGTGAGCGCGCAGCGCCGCGAAGCCGCGCTCGGCGAGTACGCGGCCCGGATCATCGTCCGCCTGCGCCACCGCGGTCGCGAACAGCAGCAGCAGGATCGATGTACGCATTGTCGACCTGGAGTCTCTCTCGGCCGCTGGGGGCGGCGCTAGTGATCGCGGAGCGCGAGCGGCGTGATGCTGCGCAGGCGGAATGTTCGCCGAGAGGCGGCGAACACGAACGACAGCGATAGAAGCGAGGTGCGATGCATGGTGGTCCGGAGGGCTGCCAGTCCGGAGGGCTGCCAGTACGACGGCCGAGCCGTGCCGGCTATTCGCGCCACGCGAGCCGTCAGCGGAGCGCCGCCGGCGCAGCCGCGACAGTCGCCGCCGCTACCCAGAGCGATGTCCGCCGCTACGGCTTGAGGTGGCCGAGGCCGTAGATGAGGCGACCGAGGCCGCCGCGCAGGTGCTCGACGGCCTGGGTCTTGTGCGCGTTGTCGTAGTCGGTCGAGACTTCGCCGGTCTCGCGCATGTGGCGCTCGTCGTGGATCGGCACGTCGTGGCCGGCTGCGAGCTCCTCGTCGGCGAGCGGCATCGAGGTGTGCTTGGCGATCGGGTTGCGCTGGAACAGGTTGCCGTCCGTCATCTCGTGGTTGTGGATGACGCCGGGGGTCAGGGCCTGGCCGCCGAGCGGGACGAGGTCGCCCTTGACGCGATGGTGGGTCGACTCGATCTCCTGGTCGGGGTGCTCGGCGTTGTACTTCTCGAGCTGGTGGACGAGGTCCCTGGAGATGCCGGGCGCCTGGAAGGTGACGATGCGGCCGACGCGGTCGGGGAACGTGGCCGCGGCGATCTGGGCGAGCGCGCCGCCGAGGCTGTGGCCGGACGAGACGATCTGGCCGTGCGCGGCGGCGGCGGCGATCTGGCCGTCGATCAGCGCGCGGTTGGGGTTGAACTGGTACATGCCGATGCCGCTGGGGTCGAGGTCGGCGATGACGGTCTGGATCTTCGACGGCACGGTGCCGCGGAATGCGACGACCGGCGGCTTGCCTGCCTGGGTCGGCAGGAAGGTACGCATCACGAACTCGTGGACGCCGCGGATGATCGGCATCGCCTGGTAGCCGTTGACGGCGAGGAAGTGCTCGTCGTTGGCGTCGAGCTCCTTGGCGACCATGCCGTGCGCGAGCTGCTCGATGACGGCGTCGGTGTTGGCGAGCGGCTGGTCGCCGGCCTTGGCCGGGTCGGCCTGGGCGGGCGCCTTGGCCGGGTCCGCCTGGGCGACCGCGGGCTGGCCGGTCAGCTCGGCGAAGCTCGCGGCGGCCGGCGCGGTCTGCGCGGTCGGCTGGTGCTCGACGCCGGGCTCGGGCATCTGGAGCGGAGCCGCCGTGGCGTCGTGGTGCAGGTTGCGTTGCTGATCGTGTGCAAACATGGGGTCACTCCAGCCGGCCAACGGCAGTCAGTTTTCCGCGCTCGCGATACATCCGGTGGATGGTCACCACCAGACCATTGGTGGACATCGGCTCGCTCGTCGCCGCGGCCTGGAACGCAGAGCGCTCGGCCGCGACCTTGATGAAGCCCCCGGACAGCTCGAAGCGCTCCCCCAGCTCCTCGTAATCGATGTCCCCGACCTCGGCGGTCCGGGGGATCGCCCGCCGCCACAGCTCCGTGCGCATCTCGGGATCCGGAAAGGTGAACTGCACGTCGTACGCGAACCTCCGGCGAAACGCCGGATCGACGGCGCCGCCGAGGTTCGTGGTCAAGATCGCCAGGCCGCCGAACCGCTCGAGGCGCTGCAAGAGGTAGTTGGTCTCCATGTTCGCGTAGCGGTCGTTGGACGACTTGACCTCTGTCGTACGCTTGCCGAACAAGGAATCTGCCTCGTTGAACAGCAAAACCACGTGGCCCGGCTCGGCGGCGTCGAACACCTCGCCGAGGTTCTTCTCGGTCTCGCCCAGCCACTTGGAGACCACCCGGGACAGATCGATCTCGTAGATCGCCAGGCCGAGCTGGCGGGCGATGACGGTCGCGCTCATGGTCTTGCCGACCCCGGGGTCGCCCGAGAACAGCACCGAGACCCCGGCGGCGCCGCGAAACCCCCAGCGTTCCCGGACCTTGCGGCGCTCACGCAGCGCGCCGACGATCTCGTGCAGCGACGCGGCGGTCTCGTCATCGACCACCAGGTCGGTGAACGCCTGGTGGGCGTCGAGCCGGCGGCCCAGGCGGATCAGCCGGTCGTGGAGCTGGTTGCGCACCGCGAGGTCGAGCGCGGGCAGGTCGGGCGGGCTGCCGGCCGGGCGCTCGGCCCGCGCCGCCCGGGCTGCCAGGGCGATCACACCGCCGGGCGCAGCAAAACGCGACGCCAGGGTCTCGGCGTCCGCGCTCGGCAGCGTCGGGACGCTGCGCTGCCACAGCGCGGCGCGCTCGCCGAGCGGCGGGACCTCGAGCGTGAACTGCACGAGCGGCCGGAAGTCGAGCCGCGGCATGCGATCGCGGCCCAGGGTGACCGCCATCGCGCCGGCGTGCTCGGCGGCGAGCTGGGTCACGAACACCGGCACGTCGCTGCGCTCGCCCTGCTGGACCATGGCGTCGTCGAGATCGGGGATCACCGGGATCGCGTCGAGCAGGCGGCACTCGCGCAGGATGCTGCGGACGAGCGGGCGGGTCAGGGCCGGCGGCATCGCGGCGAGCGCGGCGCCGTTGACGAGCAGGATCTTGCGGTCGATCCGGGCGGCGGCGACCTGCAGGAGCAGGCGCTTGCCGACGCCGCGCACGCCCTGCAGGACCAGCAGCGCCTCGGGCGACGACAGCGCCGCGGCGGCGCGCGCGATCAACGGCTCGGGGAACAGCGCCGCCGGCTCGCCGGACCGCAGCTCGGCGACGTCGGACAGCTGCGGATCGAGCTGGCTGGTGTCGCCGGCGAGCAGCTGGACCAGGCGCGCCGCGGGACGCAGCCGGCGGAACAGCACCGAGTCGTAGGTCCCGGCGGTCTCGTCCTGCTCGACCAGGCGATACAGGAGCAGCGGCGAGGTCGGCGCGAGATCGCGCGACATGTCGGCGCGGCGCTCGGCGGTGTCGTAGACCAGCATCGCGAGCAGCCGGGCGTCGAGGCCGCGGCACGTCGGATCGCTGGTCAGGTAGCGATACGCGATCAGGAGCTTGGGATCGATCTCGGGCATCACCGCGAAGTTCAGGGCGAGCCGCTGCGCGTCGCTCAGGCCGAACCGCACCCACAGATCGAGGTACGGCAGCCGGATACCGGCGGCGAGCGTCGCGGCGACGCGCGCATCGCTCAGCATCGCGTGGTGGTGGTACGCGTCGCGCACGACGGACGCGCCGGCGTCGCCGCCGCCGGGCAGCGGGTCGCCGCGGTACTCGCTGAGCGCGGTGCGGAACACGCCGGCGACGTTCTCGGGCGCCCAGCTCGCCGAGACGCCGTCCTCGCCGGTCTGCGGCAGCGCGCCGAGCGCCCAGCGCTGGCGGATCTGGTACTCCACGCCGAGCCAGCACCGCCACAGCTGGTCGCGGAGCAGGGCTTGCGGGGTCTCGTAGGGCCCGAACTCCGGCATCAGCGGTCCCGGTACATGACCACGGTGAAACGCACGCCGCGGTCGTCGCGCGTGGCGTCGAGATCGGCCGGGTACGCGAGGTTGCCCTCGAGGTTGCGCGCCACGGCGTCGCCGTCGAGGTCGGCGTACCACGCCCAGCCGCCGACCCGGGCGCGTTCGGCGACGGCCGCGAGCCGCGGCCGGCCGGCGTCGACGTAGCTGCGCAGCCGGACCAGCGTGGCGTCGAG
>VBLP01000536.1 GCA_005887925.1 Deltaproteobacteria bacterium
CCGAGACCTTCCCGCTCGAGAAGATGGTCGACACCGGTGGCATGGCGATGCTCCAGGCACGCGGCCAGCCCGCACCTCTCCCGGGGCAGCCCGCCGCTGCACCGGCACCTTCACCTGCCCCCGGAGCCGCCCGATGATCACCTCAGACACCCTCGCAGAGCTCCACGGCTCCGACCTTCCCACCATTCGCCGCCGCGTCCGCGGGCTGCTCGAGGCGACGCCCTCGTTCAACAGGCTCGACGCGCTCGAGCGCACGAAGCTCGCGACCTCGATGGTGCAGGTGCTACACTTCATGACCGACCCGGCTGCCGGCACGCCGCGCCTGGTGGGCGCCGCCGAGCGCGCACTCGGCAAGCCGCGCGCCACCGCGCTCGATGCGGTGAGCCCGCCGACGCCGATCCAGCAGCAGGCGCCCCAGGACACCGCTGCGCGCGACGCGCTGCAGCAGCGGCTCGCGGACAAGCCGACCCAGGTCGGCAACGAGATGAAGGGCAACGTCGCCGGGAAGACGGGCGGGATCATGAAGAACATGGTCGCGTCGGTCGACTTCCCGAAGTTCGTGTCGGGCCTGATCGAGGGCGTGTTCACGTCGATCGTGAACAGCACGATCAAGCAGATGATGGCGTTCTCCGAGTACCTCAAGGCCGTCGCGATGACGCTCAAGGACTTCGCCGCAGAGAACTCCAACGTCGACGAGGGTCGCGATCACCTCGCGGCGAAGAACCCCAAGGCGCTGACCCTCGAGAAGGGTCCCAATGGAGGCAAGCGGCTGCGCAGGGCGCCGGGTGCCGCGGACGAGGACATGCCCGACTTCAAGGCGATGCTCGGGATGACCGACGATGTCGACCTCGATGACGACGAGTCCGAAGTCAAGATCGCCGAGGCCGCGCAGCTCGACCTCGCGCGCATGCGCCAGCAGCAGCTGTCGACGATGGTGCTGATGGGCATCAACCGCATCGTCGTCACCGAGGGCGAGATCAAGGCGACCGTGACGTTCGACGTCAGCGCGATGGAGACCGCACACGACGACACCCAGGCGAGCAGCGACGACACGCAGACCCACGTCGACGCCGCGAGCCAGTATAGCTACGAGCGCAACCGCAGCATCTGGGGCACGTCGCGCGGCGGCTCCGGCCAGTCGAGCTCGGACGTCAACACCCGCGTATCGACGGCCCACGCCCAGGCAAACGACACCAGCGACGCGCGGATCGAGTCCAAGGCCAAGCTCACCGGCTTCGTCCAGGTCAAGTTCAAGAGCGAGACGTTCCCGCTCGAGAAGCTCGCGAGCCCGACCGAGATGTCCGCGGTCCAGGAACGCTCGAAGCGATGACCGCGCCCGCCGTCACCGGCTCGCGCCGCCGCCTCGACGTCGATGGCGCCGACCACCTGCTCGCGCAGCACGATCAGCCAGGCCGCGCCCGGCAAGGCCGAGCTCCAGGCGGCGGCCGTGCTGGCGTGGGCACGCGAGGTCGAGGCGACCGGCCTGCTCGAGGTCGTCGACGCGATCGCGGCCGGCGTGGCGTCGGGCGCGCTGCCGCTCGATCTCGATCCGGCCGCGGCGCGGCGGCTGATCGAGCACCAGCGCGGGCGCGAGGAGCGGTTCGGCCACGACGAGCGCCTGGCGCTGTACGCGCGCCTGATGGCCGACGCCGACGCCGATCTCGCGACGCTGATCGCCGCGCTGTGCGACCTCGGGCGCGCCGGGACGGCGCAGTCGACGCTGCCGTACGAGATGCGCGCGGCGGTCGCGGGCGCGTCGCTCGCGAGCACGCTGTCGGCGCGCGCGACCGGCATCGCGGCCTACGCGGCGCGCGACATCACGGCGCAGATCCGCGAGGCGCTCGACCTGCTCGGCACGCCGTCGATCGCGCAGGCGCTCGGCGGCGGCGGCGTATGGGCGATCATCCAGCGCTACGCCGACCTCGCCGGCGAGCATCCCGCGATCGGCCGCGCGGCCGCGCGCGCGGGGGCGATCCGCACGATCGTGAGCTGGCTCGCCGACCGCGCGCAGGACCTGGCGAGCGGGCGCGTCGCGATCGCGCGCGGCGATCCGGTCGTCGCCGCCGCCCTGACCTGGAGCGCCGAGGGGTGAGCGGCGCCGCGGCGGATCCGCGAGGGGCCGACGCCCCGCCCGCCGTGCTCCACGCGGTGCGCCGGACCGCGCGCGCGCTGCTCGAGGACAGCCCGGGGTGGAGCGATGCATCGCCGCAGCTCCGCCGCGACGTCGCGCACGGCCTGGTCTCGGTCGGCATGATGGCCGCCGACCTCGCCGCGGCGGACTCCCGCCTCACGCCCACGCCGGTCCTCGTCGAGGCGCAGGAGTTCGCGGCGACCAGGGCCGCGGGCGCAGCGATCACCGACATCAAGAGGGCGCTCGACTTCCCCGAGTACGTCACGTCGCTGATCACCGGCGTGTTCCAGGCGATCACGAAGTCGAACCTCGCCCAGATCGCGGCGCTGTCCGACCTGCTCGACAACGTCGCGAAGACCCAGGATGAGTTCACCAGTGACAACATCCGCGACGAGGACGTCGTGGTGTGGGCGGTCGGCAAGCTGCCGTTCCTGACCTCGAGCGACGGCGCGTCGCTCGCCGTGCGCCCGGGGACCGACCTGCTCGCGCAGCAGCCCGCGATCCGCGCGGCGACCGGCGCGACCGAGTCCGAGCTCGGCTCGCTCGACGAGTCGAGCCTGATGGACACGCTCGGGCCGCTCGTCAAGCGCAAGATCGGCCGCGAGCGCCAGCAAATCCTCGGCACGCTCGTGCAGATGGGCCTCCAGCGCATCGTCGTGGACGAGGGGCGCTTGCACGCGTCGATGGACATGCGCGTCGACACGCGCAGCGCCTCGGATACCGACAAGCTGCGCGCCGATCAGTTCTCGCTGGAGACCGGCGCGTCGGGCTCGTTCGGCGTGGGCGCCTGGGGTGCGAGCGCGCACGTCAACGTCGGCTACAACAAGGTGTCAGGTGCCGCTCGACCGGATGGCCAGCGCGTCGGCGCGCGTCAAGCTCGACAACAACTCGCGCGTGCCGGCGTCGGTCTCGGACGCGAATACGAGCCTGCTCGGCCCCACGACGGCCGCGGGGCCGGTGACGATCCCGACGACGCTGACCCCGAGCCAGCCGGCGACGAGCCCCGCGCCGCGGCCCGCGACGCCGCTGCCCGCGGCAGCACCGCCGGCGAGCCCTCCGCCCGCTGCCAGCCCCGCGCCCGCTGGTGCGAAATCCGCGCCGGCGGCCGCTGCGAAGCCCGCCCCCACGCCCGGCGCGAACCCCGCGTCTGGCACCACCCCCGCGAAGCCGTGACCATGTCGGATCCACATCTCCTCGATCTCCCCCGCTGGCAGATGCTCACGGTCCGGCTCGCCGAGCTCGCCGCCGCGCACTCCGACCTCGCGCTCCAGTGCGACGCGATCCGCGCGCCGGTCGAGACGCTGGATCGGCTGTGGCGCGACGCGCTCCCCGCGCTGCACGGCGATCGCCTCGCCGCCGAGCGGATCGGCGCCTTGACCGCCGCCGCCGGGCCCGTCGCGGCGCTCGTCGACAGCGCGCAGGTCGCGCTCGCCCGGGCCAGGGCGTCGAGCCTGTCGATCGAGCACCGCCCCGGCGTGACCCGGATCGGCGAGCTCGCGATCATCGCGATCGCCGCCGCGCGCGCGGCGCCGCGCACGATCGCGAACGAGCCCTCGGGCTCCGCGGCGATGTACGTCCACGTGATCCACGGCCTCGCGCTGCAGGCAACGCCCGCCGAGATCCTCGCGCGCCTCGATCTGCACGGCGGCCCGCTCGACGTGCTCGCCGACCTGATCGCTCGCCTCCTGCCGCGCGCGCTCGTCAACGGCTTCGCCGAGCGCATCCAGCTCCGCCGCTTCGTCTACGATCCGGTCGAGCTCGGCCGCTGGACCTGCCTGGCCAGCGCGTTCGGCGAGCTCGGCTACGGCCCGCACCGCGGCGACCGGCTCCCCACCGATCTGCTCGCGTGGTCGCCCGCGCGCGCCGATGGCATCGCGTCGGTCACCCGCCGCGGCAAGCGCGTCGCGATCCGCGGCCAGTTCCCGTGGGCCAGCGGCGGTGGCGCTGCCGACCCGGCGCTCGCCGCCGTCCTCGGGGCTCGCCCCGACGCCGAGCGGCTCACCGTCGACCTCGGAGCCACCGTCGAGTGGGTCGGCTACGCGCTCGCCGCTGGCCTGGAGGCCGCGCGCGGCGTCCGCGCCGAGATCCGCGGCCAGCTCGACGCGATCGGCGCGTACCCGTGCGTCGCGAACCCGGCGCTGTCCGCGGCGATCGCCGACCCGCTCGCGCTCGCCGAGCTCGCGGAGGCGCCGCCGCGCGGCACGGCGAACGGCCTGGCCGATCCGCTGCGCGTCACGGCATGGCTCACGCCGACCCGGGTCGCCGCGGGCGATGCGGTCACGCTGTCGTGGTCCGCCGCCGCGCGCTCCGTCGAGATCGTCGATCCCCGTGGCGCCTCGGTCGTCGTCGGGCCGACCGGCTCGCAGACGTTCCGCGTCGCCGACGCGGGGACCGCGGCGTTCCACCTGTACGCGCTGCGCACGGTGGGCGCCGTCGACGACGACCGCCCGCCGAGCGCCGCTCCGACCGCGGCGCGCCGGGGCCCCGAGCGCCGCCTGCTCGTCGAGGTGACCGAGCCTGTGGCGCCCGGCGGCGACGCCGCCGCGACCGGCGACCCGGTGCTCACGTTCGTCGTGTTCCGCCCCCGCGTGCTCGCGCCCGATCGCATCGTCGACGCCGCGGTCGGGCGCCAGACGCTCGATCGCGCGGCCGCCCGCCTCGGGGCGCGCGCGGACCTCGTCGAGCTGCCGTGGATCGAGGACGTGCTCGCCGTCACCGCGGCGCGGCCAAGCGGTGCGGACGACCCGCACGTCGCCGCCCTGCTCGAGCAGCTCGATCGCGCGGCCGCGCGCACGCCGGGCCTCGAGCACGCGATCTGGATCGCGCTCGTCCCGGATCGCGGCGATGGCGACGCCGAGCTCGGCGATACGTGGGCGCCGTTTGCCGTGGGCCAGCCCGGCGCGGCCGCGCTCGCCGTCGCGGTCGCGTCCCCCGCCGGTGTGCTCGCCGCGCTCGCGGACGCGGCGCAGACCTCCGCGTCATGGCGCGCGTCTCGCGACGCGCTCGCCGTATCCCCGGATCGCGCGCGGCCGGCGTACGTCAGCGTCGCGCCGGCGACGACCGCGCTCGATCGCCTGCGCGCCGCCGGCCGCGGCCCGGCGCAGCGCTTGCGGCTCGTCGGGGTGCTCACCGGATCCGGGGTCCGGCTCGTCGATGCGCCCCGCCTCGATCCGGCGCGCGCCGCCGGTCCCGGCGCCCCCGGGCCGACCGAGCTCACCGCCGTGTGTCTCGACGCCGCCGACCGCGAGCTGGCGCGCATCGCGATCGGCGCGCATCGCGCCGGCGAGGGCGTCGGATTCGTCGCGCTCGTCGCGGTGACCGCCGACACCGCCGCGGTCGAGCTGCGCGTTCACGAGCACGTCGTCCTGCGCATCGAGCGGCCCAGCGCCGTGCCCAGGCTCGGCCCCGCCGTCGTCGCCCGCTTCGAGGACCCTGCGCGGTGCTCGCTCGACTGGCGGCTCATCTCCGGCAGCGCCCGCGAGGTCGTGGTCGAGATCGCCGCGACCGGCGAGGCATGGGTGCCGCTCGCCGAGCTCTGCGGATGCAGTCCGCGACAGCTCGTGCCGCTCTGGCGCCTCGCCCCCGGCGATCTGCGCGCGCGCATCGTCGCGACCGATGGCTGGAACGTCGATGCCGTCGAGATCGCCGCCGACGACGCCTCCCCGCCGAGACCGAGCTCACCTGGACCGTGCCGTCCGGCGTACCGCGCCCGGACGACGATCGCGCGCGCGTACTCGCGCTGCCGCCGCGCGCCACCGGCGAGATCGCGCTCCACGTCGCCGGCGTCGTCGAGCGCGTCGCGCTCGGAGAGGGCGATGGCCACCGTCGTCATTGACGCCGGACACGGCGGGGACGGCCGCGTCGACGGCGCGAACGGGACCGGCGTGGTCGGGGCGGGTGGCACGCGCGAGAAGGACGTGACGCTCGCCGTCGCGCGCACCGCGGCCGATCACCTCGCCGCGCTCGGCCACCGCGCCGTACTCACGCGCGAGGACGATCGCGCCGTCGGCCTGGCCGCGCGCAGCGCCGTCGCGCGGGCGGGCCGCGCCGATGCCTTCGTCTCGATCCACTTCGACGGGCACCCCGACCCTGCGCGCCAGGGCACGTCGCTGTGGATCCACGACCGCGCCGAGCCGGCGAGCGAGCGGCTCGCGGTCGCCGTCGCGGGCCAGCTCGCGCGCGCCACCGGCTTTGCCCCGGCGCCGATCACCCGCGCGCCGCTGTGCGTGCTCGGTGGCCTCGGAGCGGGCCGCGCGGCCTGCCACGCCGAGATCAGCTTCCTCAGCGACCCCGCCGAGGAGGCGCGCCTGGCCGATCGCCGGTACACGCTGCGCCTCGGCGCCGCCGTCGCCGCCGCGATCGACGCCGCGCTCGCGACCGCCGACCCGATCGACATCTACTGGGAGGTGCCGCTCGTCCCGCAGGTCACGGGCATGAGCTGCTGGGCCGCCGCCGCCGCGATGCTGATCGGCTGGCGCGACAGCATTGCCGTCGATCCCGAGGAGGTCGCCCGCGCGAGCGGCCGCTGGGCCGAGTACCGCGACGGCCTCGAGCCCTGCGACGTGGGCGGCTTCGCCTCGGCGTGGGGCCTGCTCGTCGAGCCCGGCGCCGGCCTCGACACCGGCCGCGTGCACCGCCTGCTCGCCGACCATGGGCCGCTCTGGGTCGGCGAGGCGTCCCCCGGCCTGCACGTCGTCGTCGTGGCCGGGATGGTCGGCGACGGCACCCCGGATGGCACCCGGCTTCGCATCCTGGACCCGTGGCCCGTGGGCCGGGGCGAGCGCTACCAGATCCGGTTGCGCGATCTCGCCCGCACGCATCGCGTGCTCGCCGGTCTCACCGATGGCGCCGCGCTGCTCCTCCACACCGGCGGGCGAGTCTGGCGCTGATCCCGCCCAGCTGTGAAGGTCACGAGCTGCCGGGCGGGACCGACAGCTTCTTGTAGATGGTGCGCACGTTGATCCCGAGCCGCGCGGCCGCGCGGGCGCGGTTGTTCAGCTCCGCCTCGAGCGCCGCCGAGACCAGCATCTTCTCGCACGCCGCCGTCGCCTGCGCCAGCGTCATCCCCCGTTCCTCGACCATCTGCCACAGCGTCGCCTTCACCGTGCGCTCGCCGCTCGCTGCCGTCGCCGGCTCGGTCGCCTCGGGCAGGCCGAGCTCGTCCTCGGAGATCTCGGTCGCGTCGCACAGCAGCGCCGCCGATTCGACGCGATGCCGGAGCTCGCGGACGTTGCCCGGCCACTCGTAGCTCGCGAGTCGCCGGCACGCCGCGGGACTGAAGTATTTGTGCTGACAACCGACTTCGCCCAGGAAGTGCGCTGTCAGCACCGTGATGTCATCGCGGTGCTGGCACAGCGGCGGCACATCGATGCGCACGACCTCGAGTCGGTACAGCAGATCTTCACGAAACAGCTGCGACTGGACGCGGCCGCGGAGATCCTGGTTGGTCGCTACGATCACCCACGTATCGGACTTCTCCGACTGGTCGGAGCCGACGGCGCGGAACTCACCGGTCTCGAGGAACCGCAACAGCTTTGCCTGTGCGCCCAGCGAGAGCGAATCGATCTCGTCGAGGAACAGGACACCTCGCTCGGCCGTCCGGACCAGTCCGCCGCGCGCCTGGAACGCGCCGGTGAACGCCCCCTTGGCGTGTCCGAACAGCTCCGCCTCGACGAGGCTATCCGGGAGCGCGGCGCAGTGCACGGCGATGAACGGCTCGTGGCACCGGCGGGAGCGCGCGTGCAAGCTCTGCGCGATCACGTCCTTGCCCGCGCCCGTCGGGCCCGTGATCAACGTGGTCCGCTCGGCGCGCGCGACGGGATCGAGACGACGAGTAATCCCCGCCATCACTGCCGACCCGCCGAGCAACGAAACCTCCACGCGGGCTCATCGTCACACGCCGTCGTCATTTGCGCCAGGCGATTCGCTCGGCTGCGGTGGATCACACGACAACATCCTCTGGACTGCGAGCGTTGGCGCACATGCCGGCTCGCCTCCGTGCACGCAACGCGGAATGTTTCGCACGCGGACCGGATATTCCTCGAACGTCCGAGGCAGGCGCTGCCGCGCGGCGTGACAAGCCGCGGGCAGGCTGCTGCGGCTCTTCGACGAGTCCGGCGCGTGGGGCCGTCGCTGCCGGGAGCGGCGGACGACAGCCGGGACCTGCATCACGGCCGTGGCGCGGCCGGCTGTGCGCGGCGCGCGGGTATGGCAAACCATCCGGATGACCCGCTACACCTGCGCGCTCGCGATCCTTCTGGCCGGCTGTCCTCCGCCGGCGGCGGGGCCGCAGCCGGCGACGCCGGTCGCGACGGCGAGTAGCGGCTGTCCGGGCGCCGAGAATATCTACGTCGCGTCGTACCTGACCCGCGACGACGCGGACGCCGCCGGGGCGGCGGGCCACACCGGCTGGGTGCTGCCGCTGCATGATGCCCGGGTCGGAACGCTCGCCGATCAGTCCGAGTACGCCACGATCGATCCGACGACCGCGGCGGCGCTCGGCGTGCCGGTGGGACCGGGCAGCGTGTGGTTGATGCTGCCGGGGCAGCAGCCGTGCCGGGCGACGGCGGGCGCGTATTACGCCGCCGGGGTCGATGCGCCGGCGCCGAACGTCACGTATGGCGTCGAGCTCGACGGCTGTCCGGCGCCGCCGAAGGATCAGCAGGAGGATGCCGAGGC
This sequence comes from Deltaproteobacteria bacterium, assembly GCA_005887925.1. Classification (GTDB taxonomy): domain Bacteria; phylum Myxococcota_A; class Polyangia; order Haliangiales; family Haliangiaceae; genus JABFXX01. The sequence continues at coordinate 8,810 of VBLP01000536.1, forward strand.
GATCGCGCTGGTGACGGAGCATGCGCCGGCGGACTGCCAGCTGCTGACGCCGCAGCCGGTGGCGGCGCGGCTGGGCGCGATGGACGCGCAGAAGAGCTGGCAGCGACCGACGAAGGAGACGCCCCTGCCGCCGGCGATCGCGGCGATCGTGCCGCCGCACGACTGTCGGGCGCCGGGCTGCGAGACGCTATGGGCGTTCGGCCAGATCGACGCGGGCGGCCGGCCGGTGGCGTGGGCAGGGGCGGTCAACTGGCTCGCGATCCCGCCGAACGCGACGCCGGCCTCGCAGTGCGACTGGAAGGCGGAGACGTTCGCCGGGTTCTTCGTGCCCGGCCCCGACGGGCGCGCGGTCAAGGTGACCGAGGGCCAGGAGCATCCGCTGCTGATGATGGGTGTGCTCGCGGATCACGGCGGTCCACGGGCGCTGGTCGCCCAGGGCCCCGGCGAGTATGCGAGCTACGACCTCGGCGGCGGCGGGGTGCGGCTGGCGCATCACGTGGTGTGGCTGCAGCTGGCCCCCGAGGCCTACGCGATCGACGAGCGGATCGGCCCGAGCTGCGGCGACGACCGGCGCTGAGCCCGCGCAGTCGCTCGAGACCTGCGAAAAAAGCTCGCGGCACGCGCAAGGGATGCGGGCTTGGGGCGCAGAGCGAACCGGCCGGTCGCTCGCGGGTCACGTCGCGGGCGCGGGGACGTGCCGGATGCCGGGGACTTGGCTCGGTTCGCCGGGGTCGGCTCGCCGGTACGGGATGTGAACGGAGCCACGGTATGATCGGCGAGCTCGGCCCCCACCAGATCGAACAAGTCCTGCATGAACAAGTGATCGGCCGGATCGGCTGCCATGCGCGCGGCCGCACGTACGTCGTGCCGATCACCTACGTCTACGAGGGCGGTGCGATCCTGGGTCACACGGGCGATGGACAGAAGGTACGGATGATGCGGGAGAATCCCGAGGTCTGCTTCGAGGTCGAGGATCTGCGTCATCTGCCGAGGTGGTCGAGCGTGATCGCGTACGGCCGCTACGAGGAGCTCGACGGCGACGCCGCGACCTCGGCGCTCGATCGGCTGATCGCGCGGCTGCAGGCGTCTCCGCCACGCGTGGCGGACCGCCCCGGGGAGGGCGCGGGCGTGTTCGCGCCCAGTCACGAGCAGCGACCGGAGGTGATCTTCCGGATTGTCATCACCGAGAAGACCGGCCGCCACGAGACCTGACGGCGCCCGGGCCGTTCGGCGCCCTCGACGGGTCAGATCCGGGGAGCTCTGGGAGTAGACTCCGGGCCATGGTGCGTCGTGACGACGACAGAAACCCTGGGCCATCGCGGTCCCGGAACCTGCCGTCACGCTGTGAAGATCCAGCGGGTGCAAGTCCCGTCCCGGTAAGCGGCAACGCGCCGGGTAGCAGGCTCCCGGCGCAGGGGCAGACCCCGGCGTCCGAAGCGGAGCGTCAAGAGCCCGGG
>VBLP01000537.1 GCA_005887925.1 Deltaproteobacteria bacterium
CGTCGAGCGGCTGATCGCGCGGATCGGCGCGAAGACCCGCAGCGAGAAGCCGCGGCGCGATCGGCTCGCCCGCGAGAAGGCCGCCGAGGACCGGAAGGCGTCGGCCGACGACGACATCGCCGTGCCGCGCCCGCTGGTCTCGCTCGGCCGGCGCGCGCTGCGCGGCGGCATGAAGGCGCTCTACCAGCGCGTGCTCGACACCGGCGTCTACGGCGCGGCCCACGTGCCGCCGTTCGGCGGCTACATCGTGTGCGCCAACCATGCCAGCCACCTCGACACTGGCCTCATCAAGTACGCGCTCGGCGAGCAGGGCGAAGCGCTGGTCGCGCTCGCCGCCAAGGACTACTTCTTCGACGATCCGGTGCGGCGGATGTACTTCGAGAACTTCACGAACCTCGTGCCGATGGAGCGCCACGGCTCGCTGCGCGAGTCGCTGCGGCTCGCCGGCGAGGTGATCCACGACGGCTACATCCTGCTGATCTTCCCCGAGGGGACGCGGAGCGAGACCGGCGTGATGTCCGACTTCAAGCCGTCGCTGGGCTACCTCGCGCTGACCAACAAGTGCGGCATCCTGCCGATGTACCTGTCGGGGACGCACGAGGCGATGCCCAAGGGCCGCTACCTGCCCCGGCGCGGCGAGCGCGTCGCGGCGTACATCGGCCCGTTCGTGCCGTACAGCGAGGTCGTCGTGCTCGCCGGCCAGCGCGCGCGCAGCGAGCAGTACCGCGCGGTCACGCACCACGTCGAGGGTGTGATCCGGCGGCTCGCGCCGCGCGACCAGGCGTGGGCGCTGGGCGAGTCCGGCACGACGCCGATGGCGGAGTACCTGGCGGCGCAGGGCAGGGCAGAGCCGGCGACGGCCACCGACGAGGAAGCGCGTGACTGAACATCGCAAGCCGGTGCTCGTGACCGGTGCGACCGGCTTTCTCGGCGAGCACCTGTGCCGTGTGCTGGTCGAGCGCAGCCACACCGTGCGCGGGCTGGCCCGCACGCACTCGACGACGCTGGCCGGCCTCGGGGTCGAGCACGTCCGCGGCGATGTGCTGAGCGGCCCCGAGCTCGACCGCGCGCTCGACGGTGTCGCGGCGGTGTTTCACCTCGCAGGCGCGGTGTCGCGCGACCCCGGCGACGCGCAGCGGATGATGCGGCTGCACGTCGATGGCACGCGCCGCGTGCTCGAGCGCATGGCCGCCGCGAAGGTCCCGCGCATGGTGCTGGCGTCGACCAGCGGCACGATCGGCGTGTCGAAGGGCGAGGCGATCCTCGACGAGTCGGCGCCGTACGCCGAGGACATCGTCGCGGGCTGGCCGTACTACGCGTCGAAGATCTACCAGGAGCGGCTCGCGTTCGAGCATGGCGCGCGGCTCGGCATCGAGGTCGTCGCGGTCAACCCGTCGCTGCTGCTCGGCCCCGGCGATCGCCGGTTGTCGTCGACCGGCGACGTGCGCAAGTTCCTGAAGCGCCAGATCCCGACGATCCCCGACGGCGGCATCAGCTTCGTCGATGCCCGCGACGCGGCCGAGGCCACCGCGTCGGCCCTCGAGCGCGGCCGGGCCGGCGAGCGCTACCTGCTCGGCGGGCCGAACTGGACGACCAAGGAGTTCTTCGCGCGGCTCGGCCGGATCGCCAACATCGCGCCGCCGCGGCTCCCGCTGCCCGCGTCGTGGGCGCGCTGGGGCGCCGGCGTGATGGAGGAGCTGTACCGCTGGCGCGGCAAGGAGCCGCCGGTCGACCGGATCTCGGTCGAGATGGCCGAGCACTACTGGTGGATCGACTCGTCGAAGGCCGAGCGCGAGCTCGGGTTCGCCGCGCGCGATCCGCAGCTCACGCTGGTCGACACCGTCGCCTATCTGCGCCAGGGCATCGACGCCGCGTGACGCGGGCGGGGCGCAGCATCACGGGCAGATCGTCAGCAGGTCGAGGCCCGATGGCGACACCAGCGCGAGCATGGTCTCGCTGCCACTGCTGACCAGCTGGAAGCCCTGCGGCCCCGCAGGCGTCCAGCCAGGCAGCATGTACTGGATCACCGTGCCGTTGAGCTCGAGCGAGGTCAGCCGCAGCTCCGTGTCGGGATCGAGCCACGCGATCCAGAACCGCTTGCCGTCGAACTGGATCTTGGCCGCCGAACCCATGTCGGTGATCAAGCGGCTGACGTCGCCGGACGAGACCGCATAGAACACGCCGACGTTCGCCGGGGCCGACGGGTTGGAGGTGACGATGATCGTCGAGTCGGCGGCGGCCGGCCCCGGTGCGACGCGAATGTCGGCGGGACAGCCTCCGATGAGGAACACGAAGCGATGCGAGCCGATCTTCGGCGCGCCGGTGGCCAGGTAGATGACGCTGCCGAGGTTGCAGGTCAGCGAGCTCGGGCCATTCGTCTTCTCCCACACGCAGTACGAGTGGCCGGGGCCGTTGCTGCAGGCGAGCTTGTCGATCGACGCGTCCTCGGAGTACAGCGAGGCGCCGGCGAGGTCGATCGCGCCGTTGCCGGCGACCCGCGAGACCTCGAGCGACTTGTCCTTCGCCGTGACGAAGGCGTGATTGCCCTGGCCATCCGACGGAAACGGATCGTGGCCCAGGAGGTGGCTGGCCAGCGTGGCCTGCGCGTTCGCCGCGCTCAGGTCGTGCTCGACGGTCCACAGCGTCTCGCTGGTGCCGGTGGCGGTCGCGACCACGAGCTTCTGGCCCGCGTCGGCGAGCCCGCCGATCCGGCTGTCGGTGATGCCGGGCAGGGCGGCGCTGTGCAGGAGCTGGTGGGTCGAGCCGATCACGGCGCCGCGCGCGCTGCCGCCGAAGCTCGCGTCGAGCCAGATCGCGGCGTAGCCGTCGACGCTCGGTGCGATCGCGAGGTCGGCGACGTGCGGCACCGACGGCAGCGGGAAGCGATCGACCTTGCAGATCGAGGCCGGCACCGGCGGCGCATCGAACGGATCGGGCTCGGAGCCGCCGTCGTCGGCCGGCAGACGGAACCCCAGGCGGCCGCAGCCGATCAGGCACAGGGCGACAAGCGCGACGCGAGACACCCGACCAGCCTATCAGTCGCGATCGGCGCCGGGCCGGCACGCGGCGTAATCCAGGTCACGCCCGACGCGGTGCAGCGAAATGCCGCCGGTCGAGCGCTCGGGTGCAGATCGTCAGGACGCGAGCCAGCGGTCATCGCAGCGTTCAGGGATAGATCACCACGCCGGCATTCACGCCACCTTGCAGCTGCGGGATCGGGGGATCCCGGTCGCCGGGATAGCCGTGTGCCGCCAGGTGATCGCGCGCGTCCGGGAAGATCTCGAGGCCACCGAACAGCGTGAAAGCGACCTTCTCGGCCAGGTTGCGCCGCAGCGCAATTCCGAGGTTCAGGCCATGGCCCAGAACGGTATTGCCACTGTACCCGGCGCAGAAGCCGACATCGGTCTGCGGTGATCCCTGATAGAGCATGGCGTAGAGATCGACATTCAGAGCATAGGCGCGATAGACGTCGAAGGTCAGCGAGCGCGATGCATTGTTCTCGTTCCCGATGATGAACAGCGGCATGATGCCGCCGGCGACATAGAGGCCGACCTTCGGTGCGCCGAGGTGCAGCGCGGCACCGAGCCCGGTGTTGAAGCCGATCTCGGCGCCGATTCCGATCGATCGCTGCCCCGGGATCGGCGCGGGCTCGGGGGCTGCGGGCGGGCCCGCTGCGGGTGGCTTCTCCGCCTCCGGGGGCATCGCGGCCGGCGTGGTGGCGGCCGGCGTGGTGGCCGCCGGCGCTGGATCGGTGGGCGGATCCGCCAGCGCGTCCGCGCGTGCGAGGCATACGATGGCGAGCGCGGCGGTCACGATCGGGGCAAGACGCACCATGGCGGCGGATGCTACCTCATCGATGCGGCCGCATTCGCTACAGTAGACACATGGCCACCGAGCCTGGCGATGCCGCGACACCCGAACCGGGAACGACCGGCCCGGCAGATCGCGGCAGCGCCCGCGATCCGGAGAGCGCGCGACCCGCCGAGATCCGTGGGCCAGGCGAGCCGCGCGCGGCCGACCCGCCCGCCGGGCCCCACGACGCCGACCCTCCCATGCTGCCGCCGAGCGATCAGCGCTCGCCGAGCGCGGGGGCTGGGGACCCCGACGGTCGTGCCGGCGAGGCGGAGGTCCTCCCCCGTGCGATCGACCGTCTGCGCGCGTGGCTCGGCACGCCCCGCAGCTACGTGCTCACGCGCTGGCTGATCCTGCGGCTGCTCGGCGTGGTCTACCTGTTTGCATTCCTCGGCATTCTCTGGCAAGGCCTGCCGCTGCTCGGCGAGCACGGTCTGACCCCGGCCGGCGCGTACGTCGATCAGCTGCGCGAGGGCGGCCTGACATTCTGGGATGTGCCGAGCCTGTTCATGCTCGATGCATCGGACGCGGCGCTGCGCGGCTGGGCGATCGTCGGCCTCGCGCTGGCGGCGGCGCTGATGGTCGGCTACGCGAACCTGCCGTCGCTCGCGGTGCTGTGGCTGATCTACGGCTCGTACGAGCGGGTCGGCCAGCTGTGGTGGGGCTTCGGCTGGGAGATCCAGCTGCTCGAGACCACGGTGGTCGCCGCGTGCCTGGCGCATCCGTGGGACCCGCGGCCGCTGCGCGCGCCGGCGCCGCCGCGCACGGCGATCGTGCTGATGCGCTGGCTGGCGTTCCGCATCATGCTCGGCGCGGGGCTGATCAAGCTGCGCGGCGACGCATGCTGGACCGCGCTGACCTGCCTCGATGCGCACTTCGAGACCCAGCCGATCCCCAACCTGCTGTCGCCATGGTTTCATCACCTGCCGCACTGGGCGCTGGCGGGCGGCGTCGTGGTCAACCACATCGTCGAGGTCGTGCTGCCATGGTTCGCGTTCGGCCCGCGCCGGCTGCGGCTGGTCGCGGCCGCCGGCATGCTGGGCTTCCAGATCATCCTGATCCTCAGCGGCAACCTGGCGTTCCTCAACTGGCTGACCGTGGTGCCGGTGCTCGCGCTGCTCGACGACGACGCTGTGGTGCGCTGCGCGCCGAAGCGGTGGCGGCCCTGGCTCGGGAGGCAGAGCGCGACGCCGCGCGCGCCCCGCCTCGGTCACCAGATCTTCGCCGGCTGCCTCGCCGCGCTGGTCGCCATCGAGAGCTACCCCGTGATCAAGAACCTCGCCGGTCACCACCAGGCGATGAACCGCAGCTACGACCGGCTCGCGCTGGTCAACACCTACGGCGCGTTCGGCTCGGTCGGCATGGAGCGCCACGAGATCGTGATCGAGGGCACCCGCGACCCCGATCCGGCGACCGCGCAGTGGTCGGAGTACGAGCTGCGCTGCAAGCCGGGCGACATCGCGCGGCGGCCCTGCATGCTCGGGCCGTACCACCTGCGGCTCGACTGGCTGATCTGGTTCGCCGCGATGTACGAGAAGCCGCACGACCCGTGGGTGCTGCACGTGGTGTGGAAGCTGCTCGACGGTGACCGCGGGGTCCGCCAGCTGTTCGCCGTCGATCCGTTCGACGGTGCGCCGCCGCGCTACATCCGGATCCAGCGCTTCGCCTATCACCTCGCGCCGTACCGCAGCCCGACCTGGTGGACCCGCGATCACGAGGAGCCGTGGCTGCCGCCGGTCTCGCTCGACACGCCCGGCCTGCGCGACACGCTCGAGCGCTTCGGCATGCCGTCGCCGACCCTGCGGTGATCAGGCGGCCGGCGCGGCGAGCCGCTGGCGGCGCAGCGCGATCAGCTCCTGGCTCGACGGCACGCGGGCGCGGGGCCCGGTCGGCGCGACGCCGTAGGCGACCCGGGGATGGATCGCGGCCAGCTCGCGCGACAGCGCGACCAGCTCGTCGACGTCGGCGTCGGTCTCGCCGGGCACGCCGAGCATCATGTAGATCTTGAGCGTGTGCAGGCGGTGCGCCGCGGCGAGCTCGGCCGAGTGCAGGAGGTGGTGCGCCTGGGTCGAGCGCTCGACGACCCGGCGCATCCGCTCGCTGGCGCCGTCGGCGGCGACCGTCAGCGTGCGATAGCCGCCGCGCGCCAGCAGCCCGACCAGCTCGTCGTCGAGCTTGTCCGCGCGCAGGCTCGAGATCCCGACCTCGCGGCCGGCGTCGACCACGTCGCGCACGATCGCGGCGATCTCGGGGTGATCGGTCACCGCGGCGCCGACCAGGCCGACCCGCCGCGCGTCGCCGGGGATGCCGGCGATGATGTCGCCGCGCGGGATGATCCGCATCCCGCCGTTGGTCGATCGCCGCATCACGCAGTAGGTGCAGCCGCGCGAGCAGCCGCGCGCCGCCTCGGTCAGGAACATGTCGGCGAGCTCGGTGTTGGGCGTCGCGATCACCGAGCGGGCAGGGAGCAGGGCGTCGCTCACCGCGGCGACCGGCGGCACGCGCTCGCCGTGGACGTGCGGCAGGAAGTAGCCCGGCCGGCCGGCGAGCTCTGCCCACACCCGCTCGCGCACGAAGCCGACGTCGCGCGCGATGCCGACCAGCTCGGCGATGAGCTCCTCGCCCTCGCCGAGGATCACCAGGTCGAAGAACGGCGCGAGCGGCGCCGGGTTGGAGAACGTGAGTGGCCCGCCGGCGATCACGAGCGGGTGGCGCGCGTCGCGATCCGCGGCGAGCACCGGCACGCCGGCGCGCGCCAGCGTCTCGACCACCCCGGCGATCTCGAGCTCGTACGCGACCGAGTAGGCCAGCATCGGATAGCCGCCGACGGGGCGGCCGGTCTCGAGCGTCACGAACGGACCGCGCGCCTCGCGCGCATCGCCCGCGCCGTCCGGCAGCATCGCGCGATCGGCGGCCACGCCCGGCATCGCGTGCAGCACGCGGTAGATCTGCTGGTAGCCCAGCGACGACATCGCCGCGCGGTACGGGCTGGGATAGACCAGCGCGACCCGGATCTCGGCCTCCTTGTACAGGGTGCCGCGCTCGGCGGCGAGCAGGCCACGCCGATCGGTCACAGCAGGCGGACTCCGGCGTGGGGGGCGAGCATGGCGACCCCTACCGCTACCACGCGGGCCGGCCCGGCGCGATCAGCGATTGCAGCGGCCGAAGTTGAGCTCGGTCGTCCGGGTCATCCGGGTCCCGGTCCGCGCCCAGACATCGATGCAGAAGTTGCTGCCGCCCGGCGCCGGCCGGCCCTGGGAATCGCAGCCGAACCGGGTGAGCAGGATGTCCGCGGCGCCGTCGCCGTCGCGGTCGATCGCGCGCCAGACCTCCTCGTCGGCGAACCCGCTCGGGCTCGCCGGCATGTGGCTGCGTTCGAGCAGGCGCGCGCGGACGATGTCGAGGTTGGGATCGATCACGCCGACCCCGTCGCTGTCGCCCGGCGTGCCGCGGACCAGCCGGGTCTTGACCGCCCACAGGGTCGGGCAGCTCGGCGAGAAGCTGGTCGCCTCGACGATCTGGACCTCGGCGATCACGCGATGCTCGTCGATCACGACCACGGTCTGGCCCGACACCGGCTGCTCGCCGAGGCAGTTGCCGGTGTCTCCGCGGATCTCGCACAGCCGCGGCGCCACGCGGAACCCGCCCGAGCGCTCGACCCGGACGACGCGTCCGCCCGGCGCGGCGGACCCGGTGGCCGACCACACAACCAGCGCGACGCCGATCAGGCGCACGAGATCGAGGATAGCAGCTGTGCTAGCAAGGTGGCCATGTCGCAGCTGCGCTACGCGCTCCGCCTCGACGCGGCCAGGCACCACCTGGTGGAGATCGAGCTGCGGTTCCCGGTAGATACCGCGACGGTCGAGGTTGCGCTGCCGGCGTGGTGTCCCGGGAGCTACCTGATCCGCGACTACGCGCGGTTCGTGCGCGATCTCGTGGTGCTCGGCGACGACGGCGCGCGCCGCACCACCACCAAGCGCGACAAGTCGACCTGGGTGATCGACGTCCACGGCGCGCGCGAGCTGCGCGTCCACTACGCGGTGTACGGCCACGATCTCACCGTGCGCACCAACCACATCGACGCCGATCACGCGTTCCTGCATGGACCGGCGACGTTTCTCTATCCGACGCACCTGCGCGCCGCGCCGATCGAGCTCGAGCTCGCGATCGGCTGACCGCGGCCGGGATCGACGAGCTCTACGATCATCCGATCCACGCCGGGTCCGTCCGCACGCTCCCGGTGGCCGCGTCGGTGCCGGTCAAGCTCGCGATCTGGGGCGAGCGCGCGCCTGGCGGCAGCTTCGACGAGGCCCGGCTCGCCACCGACCTCGCCGCGATCGTCGACGACCACATCGCGCGGTTCGGCGCGGTGCCGTTCACGCACTACACGTTCCTGGTCATGCTGGCGCACGACGCCTACGGCGGGCTCGAGCACCGCGCGTCGAGCGTCAACCTCTACCATCCGTACTTCGGGGCATCGCGCAAGCACTACGAGGGCCTGCTCGACAAGGTGCTCGACGACTGGGCCCGGCTGATGGCGATCCCGGGGCGCCGGCGGCAGAGCCTCGAGGCCGCATCGTTCGATGCCTGGATCAAGCTGTACAAGCCCGACGAGTCGAACCTCAACACCACCGTGAGCTACTACCTCAAGGGCGGGCTCACCATGCTCGCGCTCGATCTCCAGATCCGCCGCCGCACCGAGGGCGCCCGCAGCCTCGACGACGTGCTGCGGCTGCTGTGGCAGCGCTACGGCGCCACCGCCACGCCGCACCCCGACCAGCTCCAGCCGGTGTTCGAGGAGGCCACCGGGCTCGCGCTCGGCGACGTGTTCGACCGCCAGGTCCGCGGCACCGACGACCCCGAGCTGGTCGAGGAGCTGCGCCACGTCGGCCTCGAGCTGCGCACGAGCAGCGATCCGGCGCAGACCGGCGACAGCGCGAGCGCGGTGTGGCTCGGCGCGACGATCGGCGGCGGCAAGGTCACCGGGGTGTTCGACGACTCGCCCGCGCAGGCCGCCGGGCTGTCCCCCGGCGACGAGATCATCGCGCTCGATGGCTTCCGCGTGACCGCCGAGGCCGACCTGCGCTCGCTCGCCGGCGCGCTCAGGCCCGGCGACCGCATCGAGCTCGCGGTGTTTCGCCGCGCGCGCCTGCTTCGGCTCCCCGTGCGGCTCGGCGCTGCACCGGCCACGCGCTACGAGATCGCCGGTGTCGCCGACCCCGGCATGGCCGCCGCTCGCTATCACGCGTGGCTCGGCGAGGCCCACCCCGGATCGCAGACGCTGGCCACCGTCACCACGACGGCGCGCTGGGTATGACCCTGCTACAGTACCCCGGCATGCGATTCGCGATCGTTGCCTCGCTCGGCGCGTCCCTCGGCCTCGGCGCCGCTTGCAGCAAGAAGGCGGCCGACGGGCTGCCACCGGCGACCGAGTGGCGAGCGTCCTCGACGGTCGAGTCCAGCCCCGCCCCCGCGGCGCAGTCACCGGAGATGGCGCGGCTCGACCGCGCGCTCGGCACGCCACACGACGAGGCCGACCCGAGCGACCCGCACGCCGGGCTCGACATGTCCGGCGACCCGACGAACCCGCACGGCGCGGGCGAGGGCGATCCCAGCAACCCGCACGCCGGGCTCGACATGTCCGGCAACCCCCACGCCGGCGGCGGCACCGACGTCACCAAGCTCGGCCTGCCGGCCCCCGATCCCGATCGCCCGATCGATCCCAACCACCGCGTGACCGGCGTCATCCACATCGACGCCAGGGCCAAGGACCACGTCACGTCCGGCAACGCCGTGTTCCTGATCGTCAAGCGCGCCGGCGCCGATGGCGCACCGTCGGGGCCGCCGCTCGCCGTCGACAAGCTCACCTGGAGCGGCGACGGCATGGCGTTCGAGCTCACCGACGCGCAGGCGATGATCGCCGGGACCGACCTCAGCGGCGATGTCGTCGTGATGGCGCGCTACGATCAGGACAGCGACGCGCTGACCAAGCAGCCCGGCGACGTCACCGGCCAGGTCCGCGTCAAGATCCCGGCCGACCACGTCGTGCTGACGCTCGACACCGTCCTGCCCTGATCGGGCTGCGCTCCGGGGTCGCGGGATCAGAACTGGCCGAACACGGCCACGCCGTTGGTCGTCGGCGCCACGCGGACCACGGTCCGGTCGCTGCGCTCGCCGCTGCCATCCGGCCGGCTGATGATGTACAGCACCACGCCCGCGGTCACCAGCACGCCGCCCGCGACCAGGAAGCCGATCTGCATGTTCTCGTAGCGCTGGCCGCGGTTCTGCATGTCGCGAATGCCGGGCGGCCACGGGTTGGCCGGATCCTGCGCCGAGATCTGGTCGCTGATCGACTTGGCCTGCAGCCCGTAATACACCCCGGCGCCGGTCGCCGCGAGACCCGCGATGCCCGCTGCCACCCCGGTGTACATCAGCGTCGGGTTGCCGCTGTCGCGCTGCGCAGTCTCGATCCGGGGAGTCACACCGGGCGGCTTGTCGGGCGGCGGGTCCTTGATCGGCGGCCTGTCCTCCGGCTCCCTGGGCTCCTTGGACTTCGTCTTGCGCGGCCTGTCGTCGTCCCGCGGCGTCGCGCAGACGTCGCTCGCGTCGAACTTCTTGCCGAGCTGGCGCTTGATCAGCTTGACCTGCGAGATCGCATAGGGTGCGTTGGTGCCCGACGGATCCTTGTCCAGGTACATGCAGAAGTAGTTCAGCGCCTCGTCCGGCATGTTGTTCTGCTGGTACTCCGAGGCGATGTTCGACAGGAGGAGCGGATTGGGCGCCAGCGTGTTCGCCTGGAGATAGATCTCGATCGCGGTCTCGTGATCGCCGGCCCGGCTGCGCGCGATCGCCTTCTTCACCAGCTCGCTGGCGAGCTGGCGGTCCTTGGCGCTCGGCGGCGGCGTGGGATCGGCCATCGCGTGACCGGCGAGCAGGACGGTACCTACGAGTACGGCGAAGGTGGGCGAACCTCGCATAGGCATCGCCCTATCATGCGCGATCGCTCTCCCGCGTGCCAATCACCTTGTGGCGATCGCGCGCCGCCGGACCGCCGGCCTCGACTCACCGCACCATATGCGCGAACAGCGGGGCCAATTTTGCAATCACCTCGTCGTGAACCCGGCCATTTGACGCGACCAGTCCACGCCGGTGCGCGAGCTCCCGTGTGTAATCGATCGGATTGCCAAATAGATCACTGAGCCGCCCACCGGCGGGCGCCAGGATCGCCTCCGGAGCGCAGGTGTCCCAGACCTTGGTCTTCGCCGCCGGGTTGACGTAGAGGTCGCGCAGCCCCGCGGCGATCACGCACAGCTTCACGCCCACCGAGCCGATGTTGAGCTCGTTGTCGATCCCGAGCTCGCGCTTGACGTGATCGAGCTCGCGCGCGCGGTGGGACTTCGATGCCACCAGGCGGACGTCGGCCGCCGCCGCCACCTCCGACACCGCGAGGCGGCGGGTCTGGCCCTCGTGGACCACCACCGAGCCCGCCGGCGTGCCCCAGAACAGCCGATCGATCGCCGGCTGGTACACCACCCCCAGCGTCGGCACGCCGTCGCAGGCCAGCCCGATCATCACCGAGTAGCCGTCCTCGCCGCGGATGAAGTCCTTGGTGCCGTCGATCGGATCGACCAGCCAGACGCGCGGGGCGCCGAGCGCGCCCGGCGCCGGCGGCAGCTCCTCGGAGATGACCGGGTCTCCCGGGAAGCTCTCGGCGAGGCCCGCGACGATCAGCTCCGATGCCCGCCGGTCCGCCACGGTCACCGGCTCGTCGCCCGGCTTCATCTCGACCCCGAGCTCGGCGCGCTGCATCCGCGCCGCCTCGGCGCCCGCGAGCCGCGCCAGCTCGATCGCGCAGGCCAGCTCGCGGTCCAAGCTCAATTGCTGCCCCCGCGCGGCCAGAGCAGCTGCCGGGTCTCGTCGACCGTCGCCGCGCTGCGCCCCGACAGCCGCACCAGCTCGACCGCCGCGGCCACCAGCTCGCCGTTGGACTTCGCCATCTCGCCGCTCGGCAGGTAGAAGTTGTCCTCGAGGCCGACCCGGACGTCGCCGCCCAGCGACAGCGCCGCCATCGCCAGCGGCCACTGCTCGCGGCTGATCCCGATCACCTTCCAGCGCGACCCCGCCGGCACCTGCTCGGCCTGGAACGCCAGGTGGCGCGCGCTCGCCGGGATCCCGCCGAGCACGCCCATGATGAACGAGAAGTGAAACGGCGCCTCGAGCAGCCCGAGGTCGACCAGCACGCGGTGCGAGTCGGTGTGGCCGACGTCGAAGCACTCCATCTCCGGCTTGGCGCCGTGCTCCTTCATCGCCCGCGCGAACCCGAGGATGTCGTCGAACGAGTTCGCGAACACGAAGTTGAACGCGAACTGCTTCTTGTGCTCGCTCCACTTGGCGTAGTTCATCGAGCCCATGTTGAGCGCCGCGATGTGCGGGCGCAGCGCGAGGTGGCTGACCCGCTCCGACATCGGGCCGGCGCCGCCGGTCGACCAGTTGATCAGCACCGGGCAGCGCTGTTTGACCTCGGCCATGATCCGCGCGAACGTGTCCTTCGACCATGTCGGCGAGCCGTCGTCGTTGCGGGCGTGGATGTGCACGATCGCCGCGCCCGCCTCGTGGGCCCGCCGGGCCTCCTCGGCGATCTCGACCGGCGTGTACGGGATCGCCTGGCAATGCTTCTTGGTCGTCACCGCGCCGGTTAGGGCGCAGGACACGATCACTTTGTCGGCTGCGGTCACGCCCGACCTTTGCGGGAACCGCGTCGACGGTCAAGCCCCGTCTCGCCCGCCGAGCGCGATCTTTCGCGCCGCTGCCGCCGCTCGCGGGAGCGCCGCGTGCCCATCGCACGGCCTGGCGTCCGGCCTTGCCACCCCATCTGTCCGCCAGGCGGACGTTTCGGACAACCGACCACCAGATCTCACGGGCTTACGCCGGCTCGGGATGTGCTCTTCGCCGCCGCCATGTGCGAGTTCTCCAGTCTCGACCGCTGCGCCGCCTACGTCGCCGCGCGCATGGCCCTGGCCGCCGTGCAGCGCGCGGCCGGAGCCTGGCCCGAAGGTCTCGCCCAGCGCGCCCGGCGAGGCGCGATCGAGGCCATGCAGCTCATCGCCGAGGCCGTGTCCCACGACCACGCCTCCGCCGGCCGCCGGCACTGCCTGCGCGAGGCGATCACCCAGGCGCTCGCCGTCGCCGCCACCATCGACGTCGTGCGCGCGATGGGATACCCAGGCGACGACCTCGACGAGCTCCAGCGTCTCGCCGGGCGCACCGTCGCGCTCCTCGGCATGTTTCTCCACGCCAACACCGCGGCGATCCCCGAGCCCGATCCCCCGGCCCGTGCTCTCCCCAGGACCGTGCGCGCCGTCCCGCGCCCGCAAAGGCTGCCGCCCGCCGTCCCGCACGCGCCGCAAAGACCGCCGCCCGCCGTCCCGCACAGACTACCGCTCGCCGTTTCGCAGCGACCGGCGCCCGCGCACGCCACCGAGGCGACCGAGGTCACCGGTCCGACCTCGACCCGCCGCTGACACGCTTGATGCCCGACTCGCGCGGCCGCCGACCGCCTGGTCGGTGCCGGCGCGGCACTGCCAGCCCGCAGCTTTTCACGACAGACGATTATCCGGTTTAACGGATGACGCGGACAAAGCAGGACGCGTGAGCCGACCCCATCCCCAGGCCCAACCGGCTCACGCGCCTGACCGACCCCCGCTGTCCCAGATTCAGTAGCCTTCTAACCCCATGTAACGTCGTTCCCCTGGCACCGGCCCCCCTACTTCCTGCCCGCAGACCGCACGTCGCCCAACCCCGGCGGCCCCGACCTGCACCCCACGCCCGCGACCTCCTCGCCAACCCCTCGCCTCACGCGCCCTCCAGCACCACCCCTGCCCACAATCTCCCTAAACGCCATGATTTCCAGCCAGCCCCGCAGCCCGTCCGCGGCCGCCACTCCCCCGGCCTCGCCCCGCGTGACAGTCTTCAATAGGTGCGCGACACGTGCCAACCATTACAAGCTGATCTTGTGGTGGTTCTATTCGCCGGAGTGTCCATTCCACTGGACACCGGGTCCTAACGAGCGTCCTCCAGCGTGGACACTCGGTCCCGCTTCGCGCTCAGTCGACCTCGCAATCTACAATGTCAGCAGGGCGAAGATCACGCCTTCGTAGCTCCGCTGACACTCCACTGACAACGGATTTATGCCGCGTATTCATCCGTCGTGTCAACCGTAAACCGCGTGAGCTTCATGTCGGTGGTAACAGGTACGCCTCGACTGTCTCGCCGAACGACTTCACGTCGATCGGCTTGCTGATGTGGCCCGTGAAGCCCTCCGCGAGGAAACGCTCGCGGTCGCCCGTCATCGTCGATGCCGTGAATGCGATCACCGGCATCACCGAGTTGTACTCGCGGATCTCGCGCAACAGGACCTCGCCTCCGCCGCCCGGGATGTTGATGTCGAGCAGCACCGCGTCGAACTTCACCGAGTCCAGCTGCGCTCGGCCATCGCTGACGCCGGCCGCGCACAGCACGTCGTGACCGCGCAGCACCAGCAGCTCGAACACGAGCCGGCGACTCCACATATCGTCTTCGACCACGAGGATGCGCGCCATCAGGCCACCGGAATCCGCACGGTGAAGGTCGTACCGCTGCCGAGCTCGCTCTCGACATCGATCGTTCCACCGTGCATCTCGACGAGTCGTTTGGTCAATGCGAGCCCCAACCCCGTCCCCTGGGGACGGTCGCCCGAAGGCAGTGTCAGCTGTTCGAACGAGCGATACAACCGCGACAGGTCCGACGGCGCGATCCCCACGCCGTTGTCGACCACCGCGATCGCCACCCGATCGTCATCGCGGCGCGCGCGGATCCGCACCATCCCACCGCGGTCCGTGAACTTCACTGCGTTCGAGATCAGGTTGTACAGGATCTGGCGCAACCGCACCCGGTCGGCGCGCACGTTCGGCACCGCGACGATCGTCGCCGGCTCCAGCATCACCCCGCGCGCGCTCGCCAGCGGTATGATCGCCGTCATCCCCTCCTCGATCGCGTCGTGGATCGGGATCGACTCCAGCCGCAGCTCCTGCTTGCCCGCCTCGATCTTCGCCAGGTCCAGCACGTCGTTGACCAGCGCGAGCAGGTGCCGGCCGCTCGACGCGATCCCGTCTAGGTACTCGCGCTGCCGGTCCACCAGCGGATCGCGCCCCAGCAGCAACAGATCCGCCAGCCCGATCACCGCGTTCAGCGGCGTCCGCAGCTCGTGCGACAT
>VBLP01000052.1 GCA_005887925.1 Deltaproteobacteria bacterium
TCGAGCGCAAAGCTGATCACCTCCGGTGGCGGCGGTGGCGCGCCTGGCGGCGCTTCGCCCGGCTGCGGCGAGCGCAGCTGCCGACCTTGCATGTCTCGGCTCCCACCGGTGCTAGCCACGGGCCGGCCCTTTCCCCGCCTCCAGCGTCGCTCCGACGAACATGATCACGCGCACCGCATGGCCCCGGTCACCAACGTACCACTTCTCACCGACGCGCCGCGCGCGGCCCGCGCCCAGTCGGCGCGAGCACCGCGCGCCCCGTCGTATCCACGTCGGATCGGTTGGGCACCGGGTAGCGGCCACGTCAACGCGCAGCGCAGCGACGCGGGCTGGGTCACCGAGCGAGATAGATTCCCAGGCAGAGTGGTCCTTCGTCGGCGGGTCGTGGAGATGGCACGGCAGCGCGATCGCAATACGGCCGCTAACGACGAGCGAGCGGGCCCAGACCCGCGATCGCAAGCGCGCGTGGTGGCGTTCTCCCGGCGCCGCGAACCGGTCAGATCTTCTGCGGCGGGGTACCAGTAACAGGATCGTGTGCTGGTTCATCGGCGAGGGCAGGTGGCCAGGGACCTCCTACAGGCGACGCAGGCGCCGCTGCCACGACAGCCGCCGTGACGGGTCGCGCATCGATTCGGAGCGGGGGGCTAGCGTCCGATGGCCAGGCCGGGGGGGCCTATCCAGCAAGCTGCCGGAACGTTTGCTGTGAGCCGAAGGTTGTGCTCTTCCGTCTCAGCAGGATCGCAGCGCGCCGCGTGTAGTGAAGGATGCGGTCAGCGCCGCGGGCGCGGGACGTCGCGCTCGAGGACGGTCTTGCGGTCGTCGCGTCCGGCGGCGCGGATCGAGTCGTCGCACAGCGCGCGGACGTGATCGGACAGGACCTCGGCGATGGCGTCGGAGCAGTTCATGCCGGAGCGGTCCTTGATGTACTTCTTGAGCTTGGAGATGACGATCAGGATGTCGCGGTCGGCGACGTCCTGGAGCGCCACGCCGGCGGGCGCGGATCCGGGCACGGACGCAGGTGCGGGCTCTCCGACGACGCGGCGGGGCGGCACGGGCGTCGACGCCGAGCTGGACGGAGGCGCGCTGATCGGCGCGGAGTGAGCGACCGGCGCGGAGTGAGCGACCGGCGCGGGGTGAGCGATCGGCGCGGAGTGAGCGGCCGGCGCGGAGCGAGCGGCCGGCGGGGCAGCGGTGGCCGCGGCGACCGCTGCGGGACGGATGAGCGGCGGGGATGGCGCGGGTCGCGCGGGCTCGGCGGGGGTCGACCTGGGCGCGGCGGGGAGCCGGTTGTCGGGCGGCAGATCGGCGAGCTCGCGCTCCCAGGCGGCCTTGGTCGGCGCGATCTTGTCCTCGGCCCAGGCGTCGCGGTGGCGCAGCGTGGCGACGTGGCTGTCCCAGCAGGGCACCGAGCAGAACACGAGGCGGGTCCGGGCGCGGTTGCAGGTCGAGACGCTGCACTGGAAGTACTTCGAGCTGAACGCGATGTCCTTGCGGCAGGCGCTGCACTTGAGCCACGTCTCGGCCATGTCCGCAGCGTACCCGACGATGGGATCGGATGGCCGCGGCGGCCGCCGCGATCAGCGCGGCCGCCGCCGCCGCTGGACGAGTGCGAGCACGCCGAGCGCGAGCGGGATCGCCGCGCCGGGGCGGCCGCCGGCATCGCAGCAGCCGGCCTCGGAGAACGCGTTGACGTCGCAGCGCGCGGGCGGGGTGCCGTCCTTGATCTCGATCGGGATGGTCAGCGGCATGGCGCGGTGGGCGTGCCGGGTGTCGGTGACCATCACGGTGAGCTGATCGGCGCCCGGGGCCGCCGCGGCATCGATGCAGACGCGGACGGCGCCGTCGCTGCGCACGCTGGCGGTGCCGTGCGCGGGCGGCGCGATGACCTCGAAGCTGTGGGCGTCGCTCGCCGGATCGTTGACCCGGATCCGGGTGTCGTCGCCGTCGCCGTGGACCGCGACCAGCGTGTCGCCCTGGGGCGCCCCGATGTTGGCGACGTCGCCGGCGACGCGCTCGATCCAGTCGATCACCTTGTCGGGGCGGACGTAGATCCCGCCGTCGGCGCACGCGCGGGTCGCGTTGTCGTACGCCCGCGAGGTCACGCCGGCCAGGATCGGCCCGTAGCTGGTCATGAGGTAGAGCGGGCCGCCCGAGTCGCCGGGGCAGGTGTCCTTGCCCATGCCGCCGGCGCCGAGCTCGCCGGCCGGCTGGGCGCCGGGGTTGCAGCCCGACGAGGCCGAGCAGTCGGCGTCGGTGATGGTCGTGGTCGCCTCCTGGAGCTCGTTGACGAAGTTCATGCCGTCGGGGTCGATCGCGCCGAAGCCGACCACCGTGATCGGCGCGCCGTTGACGATGTCGACGGTGCCCCAGCCGGTGGCGATCTTGCGCGGCGCCCGGCTCGACGGCCTCGCCAGGACGAGCACCGCGATGTCCTCGGTGTCGCTGGGATCGGGGTAGACGTAGGCGCGCTTGATCGCGATGGTCTCGCCGTCGCCCTTGCGCGCCAGCGAGCTGGTGCCGATCAGCACGTTGTCGGGCAGCGGCGGATCGCGCGGGTCGTAGCAGTGCGCCGCGGTGATCACCACGCTCGGCGCGATCAGCGTGCCGGTGCACAGCGGCTCGTCGCCCGAGCTCAGCGGGAACAGGATCGCGGCGACGTCGGGCCACTGGCCGGGCTTGGCGCTGTCGCCGCCGATCACCGGGGCGCGCGGCCCGGTCGCTGCGTCGTCGGCGCGGGCGGTGAGGGCGGCGGAGAGCAGGCAGGCGAGGGCCGCCGGGGCGAGGCGCATGTCGGTGCAGCTTCGCACGCCGGACTCGCCGAGGTGCGCTGGCGAAGCGGGGCATCGCGCCCCCGGCCGCGGCGATTGCGTGGCGCGCGCCGCCGGGGCAGGCTACGGCGACCCCATGCGCTGGCTCCTCGTGCTCGTCGTGCTCGCCGGCTGCGGCCATGCCTCCCGCTCGGCCAAGCCGCCGCCGATCGCGGTCGACGTCGAGCGCTACCGCGAGCCGGTCGAGGCCCAGGTCCAACCGTTCCTCGATGCCGAGCTGGTGTCGGGCCTCGTCGTCGGGCTCTACGACGGCGGCAAGACCGAGATCTACGGCTTCGGCGCGGGGCCCGGCAAGGGACCACCCGACGGCGCGACGCTGTTCGAGCTCGGGCCGATCACCAACGTCTACACCGCGCTCCTGTTCGCCGACGCGGTCCAGCGCCGCGAGGTCGACCTCGACACGCCGGTGTCCGACCTGCTCCCGCTCGGCGTGACCGTGCCGATCCGCGACAAGGTGGCGATCACGCTGAAGCACCTCGCCCTGCACAGCTCCGGGCTGCCGCGCCAGCCGCCGAGCGTCGCGGCGCGCGGCTCGGCCCCCGATCCGTATGCCGGCTACGACGAGAACGCGCTGTACGCCGACCTGATCCGCAGCGAGCTCGACGCCGCGCCCGGCACGCAGATCGCGTACTCGAGCTACGGCGCCGGCCTGCTCGGGCTCGCCCTGGGGCGCAAGCTGGGCGGCGGCTATGCCAGGGCGCTCGAGGCCCGCGTGCTGCGGCCGCTCGGGCTCAAGGACACCTCCGCCGCGCCGCCGGCACAGCTCGCGCCGCGCCGTGCCGCCGGCACCACCGACGATCTCCAGAAGGCGCCGCCGTGGACGTTCGACGCGCTCGCAGGCGCCGGCGCGGTGGTGTCCAGCGCGGCCGACCAGCTCCACCTGATCGACGCCGAGCTCGACGCCGCGGCGGGCGGCACCCAGGTGCTGCGCCGTGCGATGAAGCTCACGCAGGAGCCCCAGCTCGATCGCACCGGCGCCAACGTCGGCCTGGGCTGGCTGATCGACGCGAACGGCCGCTACTGGCACAACGGCGGCACCGGCGGGTTCCACGCGTTCGTCGGCTTCGATCCCAGGACCCGGCGCGGGGTCGTGCTGCTGGCGTCGACCGCGATCTCGCTGATCGATCGGCTGGCCGAGCCGATGTACAAGGTGCTCGAGGGCGCACCGCCGCCGCCGGTCAAGCTCGCCACGGCCGCCGAGCTCGCCGCGTTCGTCGGCGGGTACGACCTCAGCGGCACGACGCTGCAGGTCATCGCCGAGGGCAAGCGGCTCTACCTCGAGGGCCCCGGCGAGCCGCGCCACCGGCTGGCGCCGCTCTCGGACCAGGAGTTCTGGCTCGAGTCGCTGCAGAGCGTTGCCGTGTTCGAGAAGGACGGCGACAAGGTCGCGCGCGTGGTGTTCGGCAGCGGCGATCGCAGGATCGTCGCGCCGCGGGTCGCGAAGTGAGTGTGCCGCCCGCGAGACTTTCGCGCTGTGCTTGCAGCGCGGCGGCCGGCGGCGTACGCCTCCCGCGATGACCATCGAGCGCTTCGAAGTGGGTCCGCGGATGAGCCAGGCGGTCGTGCACCGCGGCGTCGCCTACCTCGCGGGGATCGTCGCCGACGACCTGGTGCCGTCGGTCGCCGACCAGACGCGGCAGATCCTCGCCAAGATCGACCGCCTGCTCGCGGCGGTCGGCAGCGACAAGACCCGGATCCTCAAGGCCAACATCTGGCTCTCCGACATCAGCCGGTTCGCCGAGATGAACGCGGTGTGGGACGGCTGGGTCGCCCCGGGCCAGCCGCCGGCGCGCGCCACCGTCGAGTCGCGCCTGGCCAGCCCCGACTACCTGGTCGAGATCATGGTCGAGGCCGCGGTCGACGACTGGCGCGAGGGCGGACCTACCACGCGAGGCCTCGGTCCGATCCGGTGAGCTAGTCCTAGTCCTAGTAGCGCGGCACGCTGGGGTCGACGTCGCGCGACCACGCCTCGATGCCGCCGGCCATGTTGTAGACGTTCTTGAACCCGAGCTTGAGGAAGTGCTCCGCGGCGCCGCGGCTGCGGCCGCCGTGGTGGCAGTGGAAGGCCAGCGGCGTGTCCTTGGGCAGCCCCTCGACCTCGGCCATCGCCGCGTCGTCGAGCTGCCGCGCCCCGGCGATCTTGGCGATGCCGCGCTCCTTGTCGGTGCGCACGTCGTACAGCCGCTCGATCTTCCGGGCGTCGAGGAGGGCCTTGAGCTCCTTGGGCGCGATCTCGCGGACCACGGCGGGCCGGTTGGGGTTGTCGATCTTGAAGCCGGCGCCGTCGGCGGCCTCGACGAAGTCGATCACCACGCCGTCGGCGCGGCCGGCGCTGGCGCGGTCGAGCTGCAGCGTGATGCTGCCGGCCTGCACCGTGACGTGGCTGGACTCCACGCCGCCGAGCGCGAGCTCGTGCTCCCAGGCCGGCGTGATCGTCAGGTGGATCACGTCGCCGGGGCTGCCCTCCTTGAGCGCCTCGGACAGCTCCCTGGCGGCGCGCGGCGATACCGCGACGGACGGCGCCTTGGCGGGCGCGACGAGGTCGCCGAGCTTCTTCTCGAGGTCGCCCGACTCGTGCATCTGGCGCACGATGTCGGCGCCGCCGACGAACTCGCCGCGGACGAACAGCTGCGGGAACGTCGGCCAGTCGGAGTACTCCTTCATCCCCGTGCGGACGTCGGCGTCGGCGAGGATGTTGACCGTGGTGTACTTGGGGATCAAGGTATTGAGGATGTTCACGACCGACGCCGAGAACCCGCACTGTGGGAAGCTGCGGCTGCCTTTCATGAACAGGACGACGGAGTCGCTCGCAACGAGCTGGTCGATCTTCTTGCGGGTCTCTGGGTCGAGCGTCATGGTGGCCTTTCGTGGCTTCTTCTAGCACGAAGATCATCGTCCGTGCCGTCGCTTCGGTGGCCGAGCTCGATGCCGGGGCGTGGGATGGCCTGGACCACGGCGCCTCACCGTTCCTCCGCCACGGCTTCCTGCGCGCGCTCGAGGACTCCGGCTCGATCGACGCCGCGTCGAGCAAGAAGCGGCGGCGCTCGGGGTGGTCCGGCCTCTACCTCCTCGCCGAACAGGCAGGCCGGCTGGTCGGCGCCGTGCCGGCGTTCGTCAAGGACCACAGCTACGGCGAGTACATCTTCGACTGGGGCTGGGCGAGCGCGGCGCAGCGCGCCGGCCTGCGCTACTACCCCAAGCTGGTGATCGCCGCTCCCGCGACGCCGGCGACCGGCCCGCGCCACTTGCTCGCGCCCGGCGCCGACGCCGCTGCGGTGCGCGCGGCGCTGATCGCCGCGGTGCGCGCGGTCGCCGACGACACCGAGTGCTCGTCGATCCACTGGCTGTTCTGCACCCGCGACGAGCAGGCCGCGCTCGCCGAGGCCGGGTTCTTCCCGCGCGCCAGCATGCAGTTCCACTGGCACAACCGCGGCTACCACACCTTCGACGACTTCCTCGCCCAGCTCAAGTCGCGCAAGCGCAAGCAGCTGCGCAAGGAGCGCGAGCGGGCGCGGGCGGCGATCGAGCAGCTGACCTGGGTGCCGGGCAGCGAGCTCGACGAGCAGCGGCTCGACGACCTCGATCGGTTCTACCGCAACACCACCGACGAGCACGGCGGCCGCGACTACCTGCGGCCCGGCTTCTTCCACGCGCTCGCCCGCTACCTGCCCGACGCGATGCGCATGGTCGAGGTGATCGCCGGCGGCAAGCGCATCGCCGGCGCGCTGTTCCTCGAGACCGATCGCGCGCTGTACGGCCGCTACTGGGGCGCCGACGTCCGCGTCGATCTCCTGCACTTCGAGACCGCATACTACGCCGGCATCGAGCGCGCGATCGCGCGCGGCCTGCCGCTGTTCGAGGCAGGCGCGCAGGGCGAGCACAAGCTCCTGCGCGGCTTCGATCCGGTGCCGACCTACTCGGCGCACTGGATCCGCCACCCCGGCCTCGCCGCCGCGATCGAGGACTACACGCGGCGCGAGGCCGCCGCGGTCGAGGCCCAGATCGACCAGCTCGGTCGGTTCGGTCCGTATCGCGCAGAGCAAGGCGATGACAGCGAGTGAGCCGATCCTGCTACCCCCAGAGCTCACCTGAGATGAGCCCGGATCGCGAGCAGTTTTCGCGAGGTCGAGGCGCCGCGACGAAGGACTACCGGGCGTAATTCGAGCAGCGGCAACGACGAGATCGCGGAAAATGCGATGCGAAACGGGATCAGATCAGGTGAGCTCTGGGGGTAGAGTGCCGCCACCATGGCAGATGACGCCACGCGCGCCGGTCAGCGCAACGCGCCGCCGGCGATCCTCGACTACGTCAACCGCGTGCACGTGCCGCATGACGCCGGGCTGGCCCGCGCGTTCGCCGGCCCCGAGGGCATCCCGGCGATCCAGGTCGGTCCGAGCGACGGCAAGCTGCTCGGGCTGCTGGTGCGGCTGGTCGGCGCGACCAGGGTGGTCGAGGTCGGCACGCTGGTCGGCTACTCGGCGATCCACATGGCGCGGGCCCTGGCGCCGGGCGGCCAGCTGTGGTCGATCGAGTACGAGCCGCGCCACGCCGAGGTCGCGCGCGCCAACCTGGCCGCGGCGGGCGTCGCCGATCGCGCGACCGTGCTGGTCGGCGCCGGCCGCGACGTGCTGCCGACGCTCGAGGCGCACGCGCCGTTCGACGTGGTGTTCATCGACGCCGACAAGATCAGCTACGACCACTACGGCCGGTGGGCGCTCGATCACCTGCGGCCGGGCGGGCTGGTGCTCGGCGACAACGCCTACCTGTTCGGCGAGCTGCTCGACAACACCGACCGCGGCCGCGCGATGCGCGGCTTCCACGAGCTGGTCGCGGCGCGCTGCGACTCGGTGTGCGCGCCGACGCCCGAGGGCCTGGTGATCGGCATCAAGCGCTGAGCACGCGGAGCAGGCTCGCGATCACCAGCGCGACGCCGAGCGCGGCGCCGGTGATGCGCTGGGCCCGGCCGGGGAGCTTGGCGAGCACCGGGCGGCCGATCACGTCGGGGGGAATCGCGGCGACCGGCGCGATCCAGGTGCGCACGGGGCGGGGCCGGATCTGCCGCCGCGTCGCGCGCAGCACGCCGGCGATTTCGCACAGCCGCGGCCGCGCCTCGGGCTGCTTGGCCAGCATGGCGACCAGCACGGCCTCGAGCTCGGCGGGGATCGCCGGCCACCGGGTGCGCGGCGACGGCGGCACGCCGCACAGGTGCTTGCGCAGGAGGTCGAGGTCGGTGGGCTGGTCGGCTACTCGGCGATCCACATGGCGCGGGCCCTGGCGCCGGGCGGCCAGCTGTGGTCGATCGAGTACGAGCCGCGCCACGCCGAGGTCGCGCGCGCCAACCTGGCCGCGGCGGGCGTCGCCGATCGCGCGACCGTGCTGGTCGGCGCCGGCCGCGACGTGCTGCCGACGCTCGAGGCGCACGCGCCGTTCGACGTGGTGTTCATCGACGCCGACAAGATCAGCTACGACCACTACGGCCGGTGGGCGCTCGATCACCTGCGGCCGGGCGGGCTGGTGCTCGGCGACAACGCCTACCTGTTCGGCGAGCTGCTCGACAACACCGACCGCGGCCGCGCGATGCGCGGCTTCCACGAGCTGGTCGCGGCGCGCTGCGACTCGGTGTGCGCGCCGACGCCCGAGGGCCTGGTGATCGGCATCAAGCGCTGAGCACGCGGAGCAGGCTCGCGATCACCAGCGCGACGCCGAGCGCGGCGCCGGTGATGCGCTGGGCCCGGCCGGGGAGCTTGGCGAGCACCGGGCGGCCGATCACGTCGGGGGGAATCGCGGCGACCGGCGCGATCCAGGTGCGCACGGGGCGGGGCCGGATCTGCCGCCGCGTCGCGCGCAGCACGCCGGCGATTTCGCACAGCCGCGGCCGCGCCTCGGGCTGCTTGGCCAGCATGGCGACCAGCACGGCCTCGAGCTCGGCGGGGATCGCCGGCCACCGGGTGCGCGGCGACGGCGGCACGCCGCACAGGTGCTTGCGCAGGAGGTCGAGGTCGGTGGCCGCCGCGAACGGCGGCTCGCCGAGCAGCAGGCGATAGGCGAGCACGCCGAGCGCGTAGACATCGGCCGCGGGCGTGACGTCGTCGCAGCGGATCTGCTCGGGCGCGACGTAGGTCAGCGTGCCCGCGATCATGCCGCGCAGCGGGTCGTCCTCGCCGGCGATCCGGGCGATGCCCCAGTCCAGGAGCTTGGTGCGGCGGCCGCCCGCCCCGGGCTGATCGAGCACGAACACGTTGTCGACCTTGAGATCGCCGTGGGTGACGCCGGCGGCGTGCGCGACCTCGAGCACGTCGCACAGCTCGAGCAGGATCTCGATCGCCGTGTCGCGCGGCAGCGCGCCGCTCTCGAGCACGGCGCCCAGCGAGCGGCCCTCCAGGCGCTCCATCGCGAGGTACGGCCGGCCGGTGTGGCTGCCGGTGCCGAACACGTCGATCACGCCGGGGTGGTTGACCAGGTTCGCGACGCGCGCCTCGCGCAGGAACGTCGCTGCCGTGAACTGCGGGCCGAGGATCGCGCTGTGCGCGAGCTTGAGCGCGGCGCGCTTGCCGAACCGCGTGTGCACGACGGCGTAGACCGTGGCCATGCCGCCGCGGCCGAGCTCGCGCTCGATGCGCCACACGCCGATCCGCGCGCCGGGGACGAGCTGTGCCGCGCGGCGGCGCTTGCGGCCGGGCGCCACGTCCGGGCTCGGCGTCGCCCGGGGGATCGGCGACCGCGCCGCGGCCGGGATCGGCGGGGGGGTGGCGGCGGGGCGCGCCGTGGCGGCGGAGATCGGTGACAGGGCGGCGGGGGGAATCGGCGGTGGGATCGCCTCGGGGAGCGGGAGCTCCATGCTGGGAGCGGCACCGGTCATGAGAGGTTCTCGTGCAACCCTCAGACCGACGCTGAGGTCGCGCAGGTCGGCGGAAACCGCCCGGTATGCCGGGCGTGGCCGCGCGGCGCAGCGCGCGCGTGGCAGGGACGCACACACGCGCGATCGGCGGAACATCACCGACCGTCGCTGTGGATCCCTGAATGTACGAATCGTGCGACGATCGTGGTGTCGGCGACCGGGGTGAACTCGCAGCGTGCGCCCTGGTCACCGCAGGTCATCGAGGTCCACATCGCGAACGGCTGGTCGGACGCGATCGGGATGGCGTGGACGATCTGCGAGACTCCCGGAGCGACGTCGAACAGGCAGTCGCCGCGCTGCGGGTCCTTCGAGCTGCACGCGCCGAGGCCGTCGACGAACACCGCGCCCTTGCCGGTGATCTGGACGTGGAGGACGACGGTCGCGGTGGCATCGGGCCCGTCGATCCCGGCATCGCGCATCGGGTCGGCGGGCGGGCGGGTGCCGTGGACGCCCGCGTCGACGAGCTGGCGGCAGCGGCCCGCGACCTCGGGCGCGGCGCACAGGCCGTCGCTGCCGCAGACCTGGCCGCTCGCGCAGTCGCCGGGCGACGAGCAGCTCACGGTGCAGTCGCGGACCGACGGTGAATAGCATCCGGCGAGCGCCAGCGCAGCAGCCGCGACGGCGGCTAGAACGCCCATCGCGCGCCGACGGTCACGCTGTGCCGCGTGGTTGTCACCATCACGGGAGGCTGCTCGTCGCGCCTGCCGATCAGGTAGGTCACCAGGCCGCCGGCGAGCCCGACGGCGCCCCCGATGCCGAACAGCTTCGCGTTGGTCGCCGCCGACTGGCCGCGCGCATCGGTCGCCGCGACGTCCTTCCACTTGGCACCCCGGGCGTAGGCCGCGGCGACCTCGTCGGCGGCGTCGTGCGCCTGCAGCGCGTAGTACCCCGCGACGCCGAGCGAGACGCCGCCGCCGATCACGAGCCCGAGGCCGACGTCCTTCTCGATCTGGGCGCGCCGCGACGGCGCTGGTGCCGCGGTGGTTGCGATCCGCGGCTCGGGCGGCGGTGCGGTGATCGCGCGGCCCGCGGCGGTCTCGATCGGGATATGCAGCGCGAGCTTGTGCAGGCAGCGCTCGACGCCGGCGAGGTGGAACTCGGCGAGCGCCCGCTGTCCCGGATCCGGGTTGGTCGCGAGGTAGCGCCGGTACATCAGCGCCGCGTCGTCGCAGTTGCCCTGCAGCCGGTAGGCCTGGGCGAGGTTGAACAGGAGCGCCGGGCTCGGCGCGATCACGTAGGCCTGGGTGAACGCGGCGATCGCGCGCGGGTAGTCGCCGGCGTCGTGGAACGCGCGGCCGCGATCGGCGAGCGTGCGCGCCTTGGCCGGGATCGCATTCGCCGAATCATCGCCGCGCACGGCGGCAGGGACGCTCGCCAGCGCCACGGCCGCGACGACCGCCGCGGGCCTCATCGGTAGACGTCGAGCGTGCCGTCGGGATCGACCTTGGCTCTCCGGCGCGGCGAGACCGGGGGGCTGGGCGCCGGCGCGCTGGGCGGCGCGGAGGCGCGCGGCGGAGAAGCGTGGTGGACGGTGGCCGGCGCTCGCTCGCTGCGCCCCGGCCGGAGCGCGACGCGGGACACCGGCGCCGCAACGGTCGACGCGACCAGGGCCTGTGCGGGCTCGGCCGGCGCCGCGGCCGTCGCGGGTGCCTTGCGGTCGCGATCGGGCGCCTCGTCGCGGGACGGTGCCGCGCTGGGCGGAGGCGCGATCATCGCCGCCATGGCGGTCGCCGCGATCGGCGCCGTGGCGGCGCTCGCCGCGCGGTCGCCGACGCGGCTGATGTAGAACAGCACGCCGCTCAGCGCCAGCGCGAGCCCGCCGATCGCGTACTGCCAGCGCCGGGTCTCGGACCGCCAGCCGAACAGCTCGGTCTCGGTGAGCTTGGGGCGGGATGGCGCGCTCGACGGCGCCGGCTGCGGGGCCTGGGCCGCGGGCGCCGGGCAGGGCACTCCATTCGCGCGGCGGCGGCGATCGAGCTCGGCGCGCACCGCCTCGAGCCGGTGGGCCACGTCGATCATCGTCGGCCGGCGGTCGGGCTGCTTGGCGAGCATGGCGAGCAGGAGGTCCTGGAGCTCGGGCGGGATGTCGGGCCACAGATCGCAGGGCGGCGGCGGCGTCGCCCGCAGGTGCATCGCCATCACCTCGGCGGCGGTCTCGGCCTCGAACGGCAGCTGCTCGAGGAACAGCTCGTAGGCCATCACGCCGAGCGAGTAGACGTCGGTCTCCGGCGACACGGCCTGGCCGCGCGCCTGCTCGGGCGACAGGTACTGCGGCGTGCCGACCAGCTGGCCCTCGACGGTGTGCTTGACCTCGTGATGGATCACCTTGGCGATGCCCCAGTCGAGCACCTTGGCCTTGGGGGTCGCCGGATCGTCGGGGTTGTCGATCAGGAACACGTTGTCGAGCTTGAGATCGCGGTGGACCACCCCGGCGGCGTGCGCCGCGATCAGCGCGTCGCAGACCTGGAGCACGATCGCGATCACGAGGTCGGGGAGCAGCTTGCCCTCGTCGGCGCGGACCGCGAGCGACTGCCCGCACAGCCGCTCCATCACGATGTACGGCCGGCCATCGGCGAGCCGGCCGGTCTCGAAGATGTCGACGATGTTGGGATGGCCGACCTGGTTGACGACCTTGGCCTCGACCAGCATGCGGTCGGCGTTGAGGCCCGGCATCAGGCGCTGGTGTACGACCTTGAGCGCCGCGCGCTTGCCGATCTCGTCGTGGACCACCGCGTAGACCGTGCCCATGCCGCCGCGGCCGAGATCGCGCTCGACCCGCCATGGTCCGGCCTTCGCGCCGGGCTGCAGCAGATCCGGGCACTCGGGGATCCCCGGCGCGCCGGTGCCGGCCGTGCTGACCATGGTCTTCATACCGGTATCGCGTCGTGCACCCGTTGTGCCGTGGCCAAGCCGGGCGAACTGCATACTTCGCGGCAAGCGACGTGGCGGGCTCGCGCGCTGTGGCCATCGCGCACGCCGGCCTTGACCGGCCGCGGCGAGGCCCGCGACGATGCTCCATGATCGTCACGCGCGCCGATCTCGAGGCGTCGCTCGCCGAGCTCCGTCCGCAGATCCCCGAGCCGCGCGCCGGGCTGTTCGGCCCGCGCTCGACCGCGTGGCGGATCGGTGGCGATGTGGCGGTGTTCCTCGGCGGTGGGCGCGCAGCGTTGCTCCAGCTCGCGCACCCCATGGTCGCGCACGCGATTGCGCAGCATTCCCACACGCGCGCCGACGTCGCGGGGCGCTTCCAGCGCACGTTCCGTCACGTGTTCGCGATGGTGTTCGGCGATCTCGACGACGCGTTCGCGGCGGCGCGCCGCGTCCACGCGATCCACACCACGATCCACGGGGAGATCCCCGAGGCCGTCGGCGGCTGGCCGGCCGGTGCGCCGTATCACGCCAACGACGCCG
This sequence comes from Deltaproteobacteria bacterium, assembly GCA_005887925.1. GTDB lineage: Bacteria > Myxococcota_A > Polyangia > Haliangiales > Haliangiaceae > JABFXX01. Next base: position 13,138 of record VBLP01000052.1, read on the forward strand.
ATGCGCTGCGCTGGGTCCACGCGACGCTCGTCGACACCACGCTGGTCGTGCGCGAGCAGCTCGATGGCCCGTTGCCCGAGGCGCTCAAGGACGACTACGTCGTCGAGATGAACCGCTTCGCCGCGCTGTTCGGGATCCCGCACGCGCTGCGCCCGCGATCGCACCGCGAGCACGCCGCGTACATGCGCGACATGATCGCCTCGGATCGGATCGCGGTTGCCCCGTGCGCGCGCGACATGGCGCGTTTCCTGATAGGGCGCGGCGGCGCACGCCAGCCGCCGCTCGGCCGGATCACCGAGGCGGTGACCGCGGAGCTCTTGCCGGCGCGGCTCGCCGCCGCGTTCGAGCTGCGCGCGGCGCCGCGGCGATCGCGCCTCGGCCTGGCCGCGTTCGGGCGGCTGCATCGCCGCGTGCCCGAGGCCGTGCGCGGCATCCCGGCGCGCTCCGAAGCGCAGCGCCGGCTCGCGGGCTTGCCACCGAGCCGGCTCGACGTCTGGGCCGAGCGGCGGCTGTTCGGGCTCGCGCGGCGCGCGACCGGCGATGACGGCGCTTGCCGGCGTTGATCACCGGCGCACCGTAGTGCGGTCGCGCGGCCGGTCCACAAGTTGTGCGAAATAGGGAGGCTCGGGAACCGACCGCGCGAGCAGCTCCCTGCCCAGCAAGAGTTGCGCCCGGTGTTCGACCCTGCAGGCACGCGAATTCACTGGGCGCCTGCTCACGAAGCGACGTCGCAAGCTGCGTCGCTGCGACGACGCATGACGCCAGCACGGCGGCTCGAAACACGACGCGCCGTGCGCCTTGCGTCAGCGGTAGCTGCCCGGGTCCAGGCCGAAGCGCTTGATCCAGCGCTGGATCTGCTTGCGGTCCTTGTCGAGCGCGCGCGCCACCGCCGAGACATTGCCCTGGTGCTCGCGCAGCGCCGCGACCACCGTGTCGCGGACCCGCTGATCGTTCTCGCTGAGCACGACGGGGCGCGGCGCTCCGGGCGGGCGGCCGGTGCGCACCGAGTCGGGGAGGTGCTCGGCCCGCACCAGCTCGATGCCGGCGAGCACCTGGGCGGTCGCGAGCGCCTGCTCGAGCTCGCGCACGTTGAGCGGCCACGGGTAGCGCAGCAGCAGGCGCGCGGCGTCGATGTCGAACCCCGGGTGCTCGGGCGCGAAGATCCGCAGGTGCAAGAGGCCGATCAGCACGCCGATGTCGGTGCGGCGCTCCGCCAGCGGCGGCACCGTGACGCGGAAGCCGGCGAGCCGCGCGAACAGATCGTGGCGGAAGCTGCCCTCGGCGACCATGTCGTCGAGATCGCGGTGGGTCGCCGCGACGACGCGAAGATCGATCTCGACCGGGCGCGTGCCGCCGACCGGCATGACCTCGCGCTCCTGCAGGACGCGCAGCAGCGCCGCCTGCGAGCTCGGCGGCAGGTCGCCGATCTCGTCGAGGAACAGCGTGCCGGCGTCGGCGGTGCGCACCAGCCCGGGGTGATCGGTCTGCGCGCCGCTGAACGCACCCCGCTTGTAGCCGAACAGCTCGCTCTCGACGAGGTTCTCGGGGAGCGCGCCGCAGTTGACCGGCACGAACGCGCCGTGGCGGCTGGACTGCTCGTGGATCGCGCGCGCGATCACTTCCTTGCCGGTGCCGCTCTCGCCCTCGATCAGCATCGGGATCTCCGACGATGCGATCTGGCGCAGCCGGGTCAGCTCCTGGTTCCACACCGGCATCAGCGTCGCGAACCCGGCCGGACCGTCGGTCGGCATCAGCTCGAGCAGCGGCAGCGCCTCGGGCTCGATCGGCAGCCGCTCGAAGAAGATGAACAGCGTGTGGCCGGCCGTTCTTCGACTCGGTGTCGGTCAGCACCCAGCGGCCGAAGCTCGGCTCGATCCGGGCGTGGCGCGACGACATCCACTTGTCCGGGACGCGGATCGTGAGCTCGGTCCCGGCGCGCTCGGCCCGCCGCTCCGGGCCGCGACCCAGTGCGACCGCGGTCAGGTCCGAGAGCCGATAGCGCACCGAGCCAGCGCGCGGCCGGCCGCACTCGAGCGCCAGGACCAGCACCGGCTCCGGTCGCGGACCGATCCGGCCGGACTTGCCATCCTCGTGGAAGCTAAGGGTCGTGCCCTGCGCGTCACCCACAGCGGAGACATCTTAACATCGCCAGGAACCGAGATTGTCAGAGGGTTCCGATACCGTTGCATACGTGGGTGATCTTCTGACCTTTGCGTCCAGCACCGTTCCGGGGCTGCTCGAGCTCCGCCCCGGGGCACGTCGTGGCCTCCGCCGCGGCACCCGTGCGACCGACTGGTACGACGCAGGATGCCGCCTCGAAGCCAGCGATCCGAAGCGCGCGATCGCGGCCTACGAGCGCGCCCTGGCCGGCTGCCCGGACCTGGCCGATGCCCACAACAACCTCGGCCGGCTGCTGCATGACGCCGGCTCGGTGGCCGCCGCCGAGAGCTGCTACCGCCTCGCGATCTGCGCCGACCCCACCGTGGCGCTCTACTGGTTCAACCTCGGCGTCGCCGTCGAGGATCTCGGGCGGCGCGCCGAGGCGATCGCGGCCTACCAGCAGGCGATCGAGCGCGACGACGGCCTGGCCAACGCGCACTACAACCTCGCCCGCCTGCTCGAGCTGACCGGGCGCCGGACCGGCGACGAGGTCATGCTCCAGCGCGCCGTCCGGCATCTGCTCCGCTACCGCGCGCTCACCCGGCGCGACGCGCGCGCGCGCTAGTTGCCAGACTTTGCCGTCAACGCGTCGCATGCGACACGTGCGACGATGCCGCCGACGTCACTATCGACGCTTAGCCAGCGTCGCGGACCAAGGGCAAGCGCTCGGCATGCTCCCGAATGAGTGCGATTCGCTGCGGATCCAGCGGGGCCTCCGGCCAGCTGGCCATGGCTCGCCGGACTGTATCGCCAACGATGCCGAGGACGCGATCTCGAGCAACACCGACATGGTCGGCCAGCCGTTCGAAGTGCTGCGCGCGGATTCGATCGAAGCGGTTCTCCCTCGACAGCTTCAGCCCCAGCTTGTCCGCCGGGCTGTACGACACGGTCGCGACCAGATCATAGGCCGGCGACAGCCGCGCGCGAACGCCGTCGGGATAGGTCAGCGACCAGTTCTTGAGGTGCGCGTCTCCGTTGCCGATGAGCACGTTGAACGCCAGGCGGCGGATGACCTCGTCGAAGTCGTCCTCGCCTGCCACCGCGCGAACGATCCGGGCGATGCCGGCGGAGCTCAGCGTCCCATATCGTGCGGCTGCTCGGACATTGGCGACCTGGGCGAAGTCCTCCTGATGGATCCGGCTGCTGGACTCCGGTCGATCGAATCGTCGCGACAGGAATACGCGGCTCCGCGGATCCAGCTGGATCGGGAGCCCTTCCATATCTCCGACGGTGACCAGCTCGGTCTCGGGGACCGCGATCCCGACGCGTCCCGCCCACTGCATCATCTCGTATTCGTTCTCCGGCACCCTGGGGTATGCCTCGCTGGGCAACTTGGCGATCCAGTTGCCACCGCGACCATCGACGGGAACCGTGGGACCTCGCGTTCCCGCCCGGTACAGGACCGAGAACTTCAGCTGTGCGCCCGCCAGTGAGAAGCGAAGTGGCTCGTCTCCGACCGGCGGATCGCTGACTGCTGGGCTCGCGTCGTGCTCCTCTCGACCGCTGTCTGCATCGTCGGATCGACGCACGATGACAGCGCCTGGGAGATCTTCTCCGAGCAAGGCAAGCAAGTCGGGTTCGCGGTCGCGATGGACCCCCGCGCGCTGTGCGATGAGCTCGCGCAGCCCTCCTTCGGGAAGAAGGTTGGAGAAGAACGGGGGCAGATACGTCTGGCTCCGGTGGGCCTCGTCGAGATGGTCCTCGAAGTACTGGCCCAGGACAGGTCTTCGACCGGATGCGAGATAATCGGGGCTGAAGGCGAACTCTGTCCGGCCGTCTCGCTCGCTGCGTATGACACCGACGTCGACCGTGCCGAGCAGAACGCGCAGCTCCACCCTAGTCGTCCTCGGCGCTGAGCGCGGCGATCGATAGCCGGTCGGAGTGATCCCATTCGGCGTGACGGTCGATCAGCCGTACCGTGGCGGCATCGACCAGATCGCGGCGGGCTCGCAGGAAACCGACCCGGTCGCCGTTGCGCAATACGGCCATCGCCGCCATCGAGATCGCGTGGCTTGCGAGAACGTGCGGCGAGCTCGCAGGGCTGGTGATGTGAGGCAGCTCGGGCTGGTCCTGCCTGGCCGCGGCGAGGAGCACGGACACGACCGAGTCTCCATCGGCGGGGTGAATGATGCGATTTCCGACGGACGAGTACACCGCGGCATCATCCGCGGAGGTCGCAGCAGGGCGGTGGGTCACGATCTGCTGCGTGAACTCCTGGGACGAGTTGAGCAAAGATGCGACGTCGATGATCTCGGCAGTACGGAGGTCGCGAGGGCGAAGGTCGATCAGCGCGATCGCCGAGAGCCGCGAGCGTGCATACCTGAGATTGAACGGCTCGCTTCCCTGCAAGGTCGGGCGGCCGGCTGCGACGGTCAGCAGCACGTTGCGTGCGGCTACCTCGCTGTCGTCCACGTCGCGTAACGCCTCTAGCGCGGGGCGCATCCCCTTGCCGTCCCCCCGCAGCGCGCCGGTCGCGCTGCCACGCCAGAGCCAGCGCATGAGGAGCCGCCGGGCACGAGTCGATGGTGTCGAGAACTTATCGAAGTATGCGCTCAGAACGGTCAGCGGGCTCTGGTACGGCAACAGTCGGAGATGGGGAATGCCGGCGTCCTGGACGAGGAACGCGAGCACGCGATCCATCGCGCGCTCGACGCGCTCGACGGCGGCCTCGATGTCGACACCCACGAGCTGCCGCTGCAGATCGCCGGCGAAGTCTTTGTGCTCGATCGCGAGCAGGCTGCGCAGCGCCTGGTCCTCTTCGAGATCACCCAGCGACCTGGCGCGAAGGCGATCGACCACGTCCTTCAAGCTGACGGCTGGTTGACGATCGACGGGGGCATGCAGCGCGTTGAAGACCTCGCTGGGGTTCAGTGCCTTGCCGGTCGTGTTGGTGCGCTCGAAGATCTCTCGGACGATCATCTCATCCTCGACACTGACCACGTAGGCCGGGATCTCGTACTCACGCAGTGCCTTGCCGACTCTGATCGCGAGGCGTATCTGCTCGGGGGTCAATGCAGTGCGGCTGTCGTCGACCCATGCCAGCAGATCCTCCGAGTCCACCACGCGATCCAGGGGCAGGTGCGTCGCCGGCACCCCGGAGCGTCGCGATGGCACCACCTCGCTCTTGACCAGGTCGAAGTACAAGTCGAACTTGTCACCGCGCGCGCCGCGGGGGAGCAGCGTCGACACGAGCGAGACGACGCGCTGCTGGCCGTCGACGACGAACCAGGCAGTTTGTTCGCTCACCTCGAAGGTGAGATCGCCGAGACGGATCAGTCCGGCCGCTCCGAGCTTCGACCACAAGAGGAGCGTCCCGATCGGGTAACCGCGCCAGACGCTGTCGATCAGCTTCCGGACGTCTTCGCGCTCCCACTTGAATGCGCGCTGGAAGAGGGGGACGCGGATGCGACCTGCGCGTGCTTGCGCGAGCAACTCCTCGACGCGGAATACCCGCGCCTCGGGTCGGGACTGCGCCATGGTCGATACCGCCACGATGGCGAGCACTGTAGCGCGCCACGCTGCTGGCTCCCAGTGGTCGTCGGCGGTCGGGCGACCTAGGTCGGACGTCTCCACCAGCCGATCTTGAGGTAGTCGGCCTGGGCGAATCCCACGGGGTGATCGAGCTCCGGCGGGATCTCGTGGTCGAGCGTGAACCCCGCTCCGAGCGCCTCGCGCACGGTCTCGTGGAACACCGGGCGCGCGATCCGGCTCGTGCAGCAGGCCGCGACGAGGCTGCCGCCGGGGCGGACGTGCGGCGCAGCGGTGCGGTACAGCTTGCGATACGCGGCGAGCACCGACGGGACCTGCGCGGTCCGGCTGGTCATCGCCGGCGGATCGACGATCACGAGGTCGAACGGCTCGGCCCGGTAGGTCGGCAGCCAGGCGAACACATCGGCGGTGACGAACGTGTGGCGCGACGGGTCGTCGACGTGGTGGGCGGCGGCAAAGCCGAGGGCGCGCGCCGAGCCATCGACCTGGGCGATCGCGCGGGCGCCGGCGCGCTCGGCGGCGCGGCCGAGCATGCCGGAGTACGCGAACAGGTTGAGCACGCGGGCCCCGGCGAGCGGCGCGGCGGCGATCGCGCGGCGCAGGCCGCGGAGATCGAGGTACGCGCCGGTCTTCTGGCCGGCGGCGAGATCGATCGCGTACGCGATGCCGTCCTCGGTGATGTGCGCGATCTCCGGTGGTGCGCCGCGCAGCACGCGCGCGGGCTCGGCGGGGGCGCGGCGCAGCCGGGCGGGGCGGAGCAGGACGTGGCGCGCCGGGCCGACGATCGGGCTCGGCGGACCGAGCGCGAGCACGCGCGCGGCGTAGCGCGCCAGGACGTCGGCACCGGCCGCGTAGCTCGCGATCACCAGCGTATCGGCGAAGCGATCGACGACGACTGCGGGCAGGCTGTCGCTCTCGCCGTGGATCAGGCGGATCGCGTCGGTGCGCTCGGCGAGCGCGGCGCGGCGCGCGACGGCGGCGGCGAGCCGGTCGCGCAGCCACGCCGCGTCGGGCGGCGCCGGCCCGCGCCGCAGCATCCGGATCGCGATCGCGCCGTCGGCCTCGTAGAGGCCGTGGCCGATGACCTGGTTGTCGCCGTCGACCAGCCGCAGCAGCTCGCCGTCGCGCAGCACGGCGCTCGCCGAGCTCATGTGGTCGCGAAAGATCCACGGGTGGTGCCGTGCCGCCGCCACCGCGGCCTTGCGCAGCTGGTAGCGCCGCGGCGTCATCCGGTCCGCCGGGCACCGTCGGGCAATCCGCCGACCACCACGAGGTCGGCGCGCCCCGCGCCGATCGCCGCGTCGAGATCGGGCAGGAGCGCGTCGCCGCACTCGATCGCGGTTGCGACGTCGAGCTCGTTGCGCAGCCGATCGGCGAGCGGGGCCGCGGCCAGCCGCGCGCCGTGCCCGTCGCTCGCCGCCGGCCCCGGCGCCGAGACCCACAGCAGCTGGGCGCCGGCGCGGACCAGCTGCGCGGCATGACCGATCACCGCCGCGCGTGCCGCCGGTCGATCGCGAATCGCCGCGGCGATCCAGCCGCCGGTGCGCCAGGCCGCGCGGGCCGTCGCGATCGCCGGGGGAAGCTGCTCGAGCGACGCGGGCCAGGTCGCAGCCTGCGGTCCGGCACCGGGGCTCGCATCGGCGGTGGCGGCGGTGGACGATCCGAGGTCGGGCCCGGTGTAGGGATCGATCAGGATCGCGTCGAAGCCCGCCCGCGCGGCGGCCGCCACCGCGGCGGTCATGCCATCGAGCCCATCGAGCGCGGCGGGCAGCGCGAGCCGCGCGACGATCAGCGCGCCGCGGCCGTGCACGTCGTCGACGATGCGCCGCCAGGCGAGCGCCGCGGCCTCGTCGGCGAGCCCGGGGCCCACCGTCCCCGCGTCCAGCGGCAGCGCCGCCGTCACCACCAGCCCCGCGCCATCGCGCGCCGCCGCGGCGAGCATCGCCTGCCGCTCGGCGAGCGAGCGTGCCGGGCCCGCGCCCGCGCCGCCGGCAGCGTCGAGCGGCGCCACCGCGATCCGCGAGCGCGCGCGGCGATCGCCGAGCACGAGCGGCAGCGCCGTCGGCTGCGGCGGTGGATCGCCGGACGCGCCGACCGACGCGGCGAGCAGCTGCTCGACGCCGCGCGCGAGGTGGGGATCGCGCCGGGCGACCGAGGCATGCGACACGCGCAGGCTCCGCGTCATCAGGCTGTACGTGAACTGGACCGGCGCCATCCGCATGTAGCGCTCGGTGCCCTCGAACCACTCGAGGCTGGCCTGTGCCGCCGCCTGCAGCGCCTCGACCTCGGGGCGGCGGCGGGCCTCGTAGCGCGCCAGCGCGGCCCCGACCTCGCCGCCGCCGAGCAGCTCGTCGCCGAGCGCGATCGCGTCCTCCATCGCGAGCTTGGTGCCCGAGCCGATCGAGAAGTGCGCGGTGTGCGCGGCGTCGCCCATCAGCACCACGTTGCCGGTGTGCCAGCGGCCGCAGCGCACGGTCGGGAAGCTGCGCCAGATCGAGCGGTTCTTGATCAGCCGGTGGCCGGCGAGCTCGTGCGCGAAGATCGCCTCGAGGATCGCGACGGTCTCGTCCTCGTCGGCGGTCGCCAGCCCGGCGCGCCGCCAGGTGTCGTCGCGGCACTCGACGATGAAGGTCGAGCCGCGCTCGTGGTAGCGGTACGCGTGGACGCGGAACAGCCCGTGCGGCGTCGCCTTGAACACGAACGTGAACGCCTGGTACGGCACCGTGCAGCCCAGCCACACGAACTTGTTGGGCCGCACGTCGACCTCGGGCGCCAGCTCGGCGGCGAGCGCATCGCGCACGGCGCTCGCGACGCCGTCGCACGCGACGATCACGTCGGGCGCGGGGGTGGCGCCGGTCAGCTCGGCGAGCGAGCGGACCTCGTGCTCGAACACCACGCGGACGCCGAGCGCGTGCGCCCGCGCCTGCAGGATCTGGAGCAGCGCCTTGCGCTCGATGCCGCAGAACCCGTGGCCGGTCGAGCGCAGCACGTCGCCGCCGACGTGGATCTCGATGTCGTCCCAGCGCGCGAACCGGCTGGTGATCTCGGCGTGGCTCTCGGGATCGGCGGCCGCGAGGTGGCCCAGGGTCGCGTCGGAGAACACCACGCCGAACCCGAAGGTGTCCGCCGGGCGGTTGCGCTCGTAGACCACGACGTCGTGGTCGGGTGCGCGGCGCTTGATCAGGATGCCGAGGTACAGCCCGGCCGGCCCGCCGCCGATACAGGCGATGTTCACCGCGCCACCCTAGCAGATCCGGACCAACCCTGACGATCCGCGCCGGGTGCCTCGCAGCGCGCAGCTCCGAGCGATCCACGACGTCACGCGGTCGAGCGCGTTCCGGATATGGAACTGCCGCGGATCGAGCGCCGGCACGACCTCGTCCCAGGTCAGCGGCATCGACACCGGCGCGCCGCCGACCGGCCGCACGCTGTACGGCACGACCAGCAGCTGGCCGTGCGCGTTCTGGCCCCAGTCGAGGTAGACCCGGCCGCGCCGCGCGGCGGGGTTGCGCGCCGTGGTCGCCATGTCGGGGTGGCGGCGCTCGACGAGCTGGCCGATCAAGTAGGCCAGGATCCGCGCCTGCTCGAACGTGCACTGGCCGCCGAGCGGGATCAGCACGTGGAGCCCGCTCTGGCCCGACGTCTTGACGTAGTTGGGCAGCCCCGCCGCGTCGCACAGCTCGTGGATCGCGAGCGCCAGCGGCACGACGTGCTCGCGCGGCGCGTTCTTGGGGTCGAGGTCGACGATCGTCCAGTCCGGCTTCTGACGAACGCCAGGCCGTCGGCGTTGTCGATCAGGACGTAGTGGATCTCGCGCTGGCTGTGCTCGCTCCACCGCGTGGTCGTGCGCAGCCACGGCGGCACCCAGTCCGGCATGTCCTTCTGGTAGAACATCTCGCCGTCGATCCCGTCGGGGTAGCGGGTCAGGACGGTCGGCCGGTCGGCGAGGTAGGGCAGGATGCAGGGCGCGATCGCGCGGTAGTAGTCGATCAGATCGCCCTTGGTGATGCCCTCGGCCTTCCAGAACACCTTGTGGAGGTTGGACAGCCGGAGCTCGCGGACCGGCTGATCGATCTCGATCGGCGCGGCGGCGGCCGGCTCCTCGCGCTCGGCCGTGGTCGGCCGCGGCATCGCGCACTCGGCGGCGGTCTTGTCGCGGCGCAGCCGCACGAACACCGGGAAGCGCAGCGGCGAGCCCTCCGGCCACGCGCCGTAGCGGACCTGGACGACCAGCTCGGGCTCGACCCAGCGCACGTCGGCGGTGCCCTCGGGCCGCGCGAAGCTCGGCTGCCACGCCGGCCTGGCGTCGAGCTCGGCCTTGAGCGCGACGAGCAGCGCATCGTCGAGCCCCGAGCCGACCTTGCCGGCCCACCGCCAGCGGCCGTCGTCGCGCACGCACAGATGGAGCGCCCCGAACCCGGCGCGCGATCACTTGGGCGCGGTGTAGCCGCACACCGCGAAGTCGGCCTCGGGCTCGCGCTTGATCTTGAGCCAGTCGCGCGAGCGGGTGGGGCGGTACGCCGACTCGGCGCGCTTGGCGACCACGCCCTCGAGGCCGCGCGCGACGACCTGCGCGAGCAGCGCCTCGCCCTGGGTCGGGATGTGCTCGGCGAGCTTGAGCGGCCCGATCGCCGGCAGGATGCGCGCGAGCAGGCTCTTGCGCACGAGCAGCGGCAGGCCGCGCGGCGCGCTCGATCTCCGAGGTGCGGTGGATCTGGGCGCGCGCGGCGAGCCGGTGGAAGTCCGGCTTGCCCTCGGCGTCGAGCATCACGATCTCGCCGTCGAGCACCACGCCGGGGATCGGCAGCGCGCGCAGCGCCGAGGTCAGCTCGGGGAAGCGCAGCGTCGGGTCCAGGCCCGAGCGATAGCGCAGCTCGGCGCGCCCGGCGCCGCCGAAGCCGACCATGCGGAACCCGTCGTACTTGAGCTCGAACACCCAGTCGTCCGACGAGAACGCGGCGTC
>VBLP01000534.1 GCA_005887925.1 Deltaproteobacteria bacterium
CGACCGCGGGCTCCTCGACGGCGGGCTTGCGCTCGCCGGGGTCGATCTGCAGCGTGAACGCGCCCTTGGCGAGGTACTTCTTGGCGAGCTCCTTGAGCTGTGCCGGCGTGGTGATCTGGATGTTGGCCAGCGTCGCGCGATAGCAGGTCGGGTTGCCGGTGAACACCTGGCACTGGGCGAGCACGTCGGCCTTGCCGCCGAACCCGCCGATCCGCTCGATCCGCCGGATGAACGTCGACTGGAACGCCGCGCGCGCCTGCTCGGTCTCGGCGGCGGTCGGACCGTCGGCGATCAGCTTGGCGATCTCCTCGTCGATCGCGGCCTCGACCTTGGCGGGCTCGACGCCGCTCTTGACGTCGGCCGTGACGAGGACGGCACCGGCGATCTCCTGGACGAAGTTACCGGCCGACACGTTGTCGGCGAGCTTCTCGGTGAAGGTCAGCCGCTTGTCGAGCCGCGACGACTGCGAGCCACCGAGCACCAGCGAGAGCAGGGTGAGGCGATCGTTCTCGGCGGTGCCAAACTGCGGCGCGTTCCACACCTTGTAGATCCGGGTCTGCGGCACGTTGTCGGTCGCGGTCGCCCGCGTCGCGGTGGTGCGCTGGGCGATCTTGGCCGGCATCTTGGGCAGGTTCGCCGTCGGGGCGATGTCGCCGAAGTACCGGGTCACCTTGTCCTTCGCGGTCGCGAGGTCGATGTCGCCGGCGAGCACCAGCACGGCGTTGTTGGGGCCGTACCAGCTGCGGAACCAGTTCTTGACGTCGTCGAGCTTGGCCGCGTCGAGGTCGTTCATCGAGCCGATCGTGGTGTGGTGGTACGGGTGATCCTCGGGGTAGATGTTGTTGACGATCAGGGTGAACGCGCGGCCGTAGGGCTGGTTCTCGCCCTGGCGCTTCTCGTTCTGGACGACGCCGCGCTGCTCGTCGAGCAGGCCCTGGTCGATCGCGCCGAGCAGGTGGCCCATGCGATCGGACTCCATCCACAGCGCGACGTCGAGCGCCGTGGTCGGCACGTTCTCGAAGTAGTTGGTGCGATCCGAGTTGGTGGTGCCGTTCTGATCGGTCGCGCCGACCAGCTCGAACGGCTCGAAGAACTCGCCCTTGTGGTTCTCCGAGCCCTGGAACATCAGGTGCTCGAACAGGTGGGCGAAGCCGCTGCGGCCGCGCGGCTCGTTCTTGGACCCGACGTGGTACCAGATGTTGACCGCGACGATCGGCGCCTTGTGGTCGGTGTGGACCAGCACGCGGAGGCCGTTGGGCAGCACGAACTGCTCGAACGGGATGTCGATGGGCGCGGCGGCCGGCGCACCGCGCGCCGGCGGGGCATCGGCGGCGACTAGGGTGGCGGCGACGGCGCAGGGGATCAGGACGACGAAGCGAAGTGCGCGCATGGGGCTCCTGGCCTCGAGGTAACCGCGGCGTCGAGCCGCGCGCAATGAGCAAAGCGGTCGACCGTCATCGCCGGCTGCGACAGCCCGCGACAGCCCCGCCGCCTCACCGAGCCGCGGTCGCCTCGCCGGCGGTGCGGTCAGCCGAGCTGCAGTGGCCTCGAGAATGGCCTGTGCATGTCGTAGGCGGCGTCGCCGTCCGTCGGGCAAAACTCGAAGATATTCGAGCATGGGACGCCAATGCCGCCGCGCCGGTGATGCAGGAGGCAGGTCGCTGGCGCTTACTCGCTGCCCGGGGCCGCCTACATGCCGGCGTCAAGCATGTGAGATTTTTTGTCGTCTCGAGACGAATGGGTCGCCTGACCATCCGTGCATGCGACGCCGGCCATCTCTAGTGACGTCCCGAACACGCGCGATGCAATGCCGCCCGATACATCGTTGCGTCACGTCCATCTTGCGTTCGGGCGCAGCGTTGCCCTCGTCATGGGCGTGAACGCCTACACGCGCGGGATACCGCCATTGAACACGGCGAAACGCGATGCCGAGGCAGTCGGCGGGTTGCTCGAGACCGGGCACGGCTTCACGACGCTGGTGCTCCGCGACGAGAACGTCACGCGCGAGCGAGTTCGCAGCATGCTCGCGAACAAACTTCGCGACGAACTCGGCGAAGCACTGAGCAGCCACGATCGGCTCCTCCTCTACTTTGCCGGACACGGGCTGTCGCTACCCAGCGATCGGGGCCCCGAGGGCCAGCTGCTGCTCGCCGACGCTGACCCGGCCGACACCAGGACCTTCCTAACCATGAGCGAGCTCCGTAAGCTGCTCGGTGGATTGCCATGCCGGCACGTTTTGATCGTCCTGGACTGCTGCTTTGCGGGCACGTTTCGCTGGGCAGGCAATCGCATCGATCGCGGCGCGAGTGGCCCCGCGTATCGCGAGACGCTCGAGCGATTCGTTAAGTATCGCGCATGGCAAGTGCTCGTTTCAGCGAGCCACGACCAGACAGCCCTAGACGCGGTGTCGACGCTGCGAAGCAATACACGGCTGTCCGCGAACGACATCGGCGCACTCGCCGCATGCCGCCCCGAAGCAGCCTCGCACTCGCCGTTCGCCGCGGCTCTGCTGCGTGGGCTCCAGGGCGAGGCCGACTACACGAAGGATGGTCTGATCGTGGCGGCCGAGCTCGAGCTGTTCGTGCGCGACGTCGTCGAGCGGGCCACCGGCGTGCACCAGACGCCGCAGCTCTACAAGCTCGAGCAGCACGATCGCGGCGAGTTCGTGTTCCAGGTGCCCGGCGCGCCGCTGGATCTCGCGCGTGCGCCGTCGCTATCGATGGAAGCATGTCCTTACCAGGGGCTCAGGCCATACGGCTTCGCCGAGATCCTCGGGCTGTCCGGTGCGGGCAAATCGAGTCTTTTGGCGGCAGGACTGGTGCCCGCAGTTCGTGCTCTGCGGGACTGGACGGTGATCGAGGCGCGTCCGGACACCACGCCGGAGGTGACGCTGCGGGATCGGATCGAGGTACCCAACAGCGCCGGCGTAGATGCAGGCAGGACATTGCTCGAGCGCATCACCGCGTGGCTATCCGTGCATGTGTCCGACCAGCTCTGCCTGGCGATCGACCAGGCGGAGTGGTTCGAGATGCTGGTTGCCTCGGACGTGCGAGACGGCGTGCTGGGGGGGCTTGCGCAGGCACTGGAGGCGCACGCCGACCGGCTGCGCGTGGTGCTGACCCTGCGCTCCGAATTCGAGCCGGTCTTCCGCACATCTGCACTCGCGCAGTTCTGGGACGACGCCGTATATGTAGTCCCCACCCCAGCGCACCACGACTTACGAGAGATCATCGAGCGACCGGCGCGCGCGGTCGAGCTGTCGTTCGAACCCTCCTCGCTGGTCGATACCCTCATCGACGAAGTGTTACAGGCTCCGGGAGGGCTGCCGCTGCTCTCGGTCGGGCTCCGCGAGCTCTATATTCGCTGCGTCACGCGCAACCGCGATCGCCTGCTGACCGAGGACGATTACCTCCGCATGGGGCGGCTGAGCGGCGCCCTCGCCCAGCGAGCAACCGCGCTTCTGCAGGAGCTCGTGGCAGAGGATGCCGCGTACAGCGCCACGGCTCGCCGTGTGTTCCTGCGCCTTGTGGTCCAGCGCGACGGCGAGTGGTCGCGCCGCCGAGCACATCGCGACGAGTTCCTCTTCGCGGAGGCTGCGGAGAACCGGCGTGCGAGCAGGCTGCTGGACACGTTCCGAAATGCGCATCTAGTCATCCTCGACAAGGACGAGTGGGAACCGGCGCATGACTGGCTGGTCCGCGGCTGGCCGATGTTCTCGATGTGGAGAACGCAGTTCGGTGCCAAAGCGCTCAAGCTCCAGCGCGAGCTCGCGCCGGCGGCGCGGCGCTGGCGCGCCGAGCGCCGCACGTCGGACCTGTGGAGTCACGACCAAAGATTGCGCGATGCCTGGGCCGCGATGCATACACCAGGATCGTGGTTGAACATGCAGGAGCGGGCGTTCGTCCTCGCGAGCATGAGGCACCGCAGCGTGCGGCTGTACGCTGCCTTGGCCATCGTCCTCCTGGCCGGAATCACCGGGTTCGCGGTATGGGATCTCTACTACAGGCAACATATTTACTACTTCAGCGATTACGTGCGCCGCTGGGGCGAACCGGAGGGTATCGGCACATTGACGGAGAGCCAAGCGCGTGCGCGCGCCAGGACGATCAAGCTCGTACGACGAGGGCACCTGGGCCACGTGACCTACGTGGCCGTCGTGAACGGCGGCAACGCTGTCGCCTGCCCGAGCTTCGGTGACAGTAGCAGTGCCCCGGAGCTGACGATTGGCATCGCAGCCCTCGCGCGCCGCGCACCTTGCCAGTGGGAGTTCGCTTACGAATCGGATACAGATACAGTATCCAAGGAGACGGCCAGAGATGCCACTGGTCACGTGCTGTATAAACTACAGTACCGCGGAGACGCGAAGGACCACCAGTATGCCGCGTTTCTGAACGAGCGCGACTTCGACGCGACCATCGCGCGCGGCGACGCAGAGCTCGTCGAGTTCAAACGCTCACCGGGCGGCCGCGATATCGAGACGCGATACCGACGGCGCGATGGTGAGCTCGGGGTAAATCAGCATGGGGTAGCGGCGGAGCAGATGGAGTATGATGACGACGGGCACGTCACGCACGTGCGCTACTTCGATACATCCGGAAAACCGGTCCGACACAAAGAAGGCATCGCCGGCTATCGCACCACCTTCGATCCTCGTGGCAACCCTATCGAGGTGACGTTGTTCGACGAGGTGGACAGACCGGTTCTGCACAAGGACCACTTCGCGGGCTATCAATCGCGATTTGATACCCAAGGCAATGAAATCGAGCGGCTCTTCTTCGACGAGAGCCGCCGTCGAACGAAGCACGCGGTAGGCGCCGCCGGCTATCAAGTGGAATTCGATTCTCATGGTAATCCGAGCCGGGTCGTGTACCTCGACGAAGGCCTCAAGCCGGTACGAATCCGCGAGAATGTGGCCGGTCATCGTTCCGTCTTCGATCCACAAGGGCACGAGATCGAGCGCTGGTACCTCGATGAATCAGGAAACCTGACGCGGAATGCGGCTGGTGTTGTCGGCCACCGCTCGACATTCGACCAGAGTGGTCGCGAAACCAGCCGTACGTACCTAAACGAAGCTGGAACACCCATGCGGAGTACCGAAAACATTGCAGAGTATCGCTCTATATACGATACGGAGGGAAACGAGAAACAGCGTTCGTTCTTCGACGAAGCCGGGCTGCCCACCCTGAACAAGAATGGAATCGCAGGATATTTTTCAGTCTTCGGCGAGTATGGCGAGGAACGCAAGCGAATGTACTTCGATGAAGCGGGTCAATCGACGCGCAACAAGAAATGGGTAGCTGGGTATCAATTGGAGTTTGACAAACGAGGCCATGAGATCAGACATACGTTGCTCGATGAATATGGCGCACCAACACGGAACAGCGACGGCGTCGCAGAGTATCAGCTGTCGTACGACGAGCGGGGCAACCAGACCGCAATAGCGTACTTCGACGAACGTCGCCGACCATGCGGTCAAGAAGGTGTCGCCGTGATTCGGATGCGATACAACACGCAAGATGAACTCGTCGAGCGAGTCGGCTACGATCTCGACGGGAAGATCGTCTTCACGAAGCCAGCCGACCGATAGCTCGATATCACGTAGGATGATCATGCAACAGACCATGATTTTGCGCTTGCCCGCCGAGCTACATGTCTGTACGATTCCATGATATGGAGGGCGTACCTGCGATTGGCTCAGTGTTGATGGGCAAGTATATTGTCGAGGACCTACTGGGTTATGGTGGAATGGGTTCCGTTGTTCGAGTGAGTCATATCCAGTCAGGCGAGATACTGGCGCTGAAGACAATGCTGCCTGGACTGGCAGTCGACGCCGAGTTGAGGGCCAGGTTCTTGCGCGAAGGGCAGTCGGCGGAGCGCCTGCGCGGCGAGCACGTGGCACGGGTGCTCGATGTTGGCATCTTGCCGAGCAACTCCCCGTATATCGCGATGGAGTATCTCCAGGGGCAGGATCTTGCTGACCAGCTTCGCCGCAGGATGCTGCGGCCTGGTGAGGCCGTCGACTACATCCTGCAAGCCTGCGTCGGGCTGGCCGAGGCACACGCGAACGGGATCGTGCATCGCGACATCAAGCCGTCGAATCAGGTTCTCGATTTTGGAATCTCCAAGACCCCCGCCCTGTCGTGCGAGCTCGCAAGCACCCGGAGTGATCTGGTCATGGGGACGCCTGCGTACATGTCGCCCGAGCAGATGAAGGGGGCCAAGGGTGTCGACGCTCGCGCCGATATCTGGTCTCTCGGTATCGTACTGTACGAATGCCTGATGGGCTTTCGCCCGTTCGAAGCAGACTCGTTCTCCGCCTTCGTGCTGAAGGTTAGCAACGAACCGCCGCGTGCGATACCGTCGCGGATCCCACACGGCCTGCAGTCAATTGTCATGCGATGCTTGGCCAAGGACCGCGAGGACCGGTTTCCGACGGTGATCGCGCTCGCCAACAAGCTTGCTGCATTCGCAGAGAATGGCCATGCTGCCAAACTGAGCGTGGCCCGCGCACAGATCATGATGCGGCGCGGCGTGGCACCACAACCCACGATGTTCGTCGCGGTCGAGCCGACGCACACCACGCTGCGCGTGCGTGCGACGGCGCTGCGTTCCACGAGGCAACGTGCCAGGAGCGTCATCGCTTCAAACTACTTGCTCGCGCTGCTGGTACTGGGGACGTGCTCGATCGCGATGGTGATCACCGGCGTGATGATGATCTACGGGAGGTGGTGACCGCGAAGCTGGATGGCAGCGCACACCGGGCACACCCGCCCCGAGACTTGTAACCGAGCCACCACAGCGCGTTCCCCGGCGTCATCGCTGCCCAGGGCGCTTGTTAGTGACCGCCTCGGCCCAGGTGTCGTGACTCGGCTCGCAGCGACCATTCGCCCTTGCGGCGTCGAGCGCCAGAGTTCCACCCGGGGTGGTCATGAAATGTG
>VBLP01000110.1:0-6598 GCA_005887925.1 Deltaproteobacteria bacterium
CACATCCGTCGCGGCGGGATGTTCGGCTACGGCCCGGAGGCGATCTCGCTGGTGTCGACCCCGCTGTACTCGAACACCACGCTGGTCAGCGTGCTGCCGAGCGTGGCGCTCGGCGGGACCACCGTGCTGATGCCGCGGTTCGACGCCGGCGGGTTCCTCGCGCTGGCCGAGCACCACCGCGTCACCCACGCGATGCTGGTGCCGGTCCAGTACGAGCGCGTGCTGCGCCACGAGGCGTTCGATCGCACCGATCTGTCGAGCTTCCGGGTCAAGTTCTGCACCAGCGCGCCATTCTCGGCCGCGCTCAAGGCCGAGGTGCTGCGGCGCTGGCCGGGCGGGCTCGTCGAGTACTTCGGCATGACCGAGGGCGGCGGCACCTGCATCCTCGTCGCGCACCAGTTCCCCGACAAGCTGCACACGGTCGGCCGGCCCGCCGAGGGCCACGACATCCGCATCCTCGACGACGCGGGCCGCGAGCTCGGGCCCGGCGAGGTCGGCGAGATCGTCGGCCGCTCGCCGTTCTCGATGATGACCGGCTATCACCGCCGGCCCGCCGACAGCGCGGCGGCCGAGTGGCACGACGCCACCGGCGAGCGGTTCATCCGCACCGGCGACCTCGGCCGGTTCGACACCGACGGCTTCCTCACCATCGTCGGCCGCAAGAAGGACGTCATCATCTCGGGCGGCTTCAACATCTACCCGGTCGACCTCGAGGCGGCGCTCGGCGCGCACCCGGCGGTCGCCGAGGCCGCGGTGGTCGGCGTGCCGTCGGTGCGCTGGGGCGAGACGCCGGTGGCGTTCGTCGTGCTGGCACCCGGTCATGGCGCCGATGGCGAGACCCTGCGCGCGTTCGCCAACGCCCGGCTGGGCAGCACCCAGCGCATCGCCGAGGTCGCGATCGTGCCGGCGCTGCCGCGCAGCCCGATCGGCAAGGTCCTGAAGCGCGAGCTGCGCGACGGCTATACCGCCGGCCGGGGCTGAGCTCGACGCGGACCGTCCAGTCGCTCGCCGCAGAACGTAAGGCTGCCTACGTTCGTCGGGATCTCCTGCCAATGCCGGGCAGTTCTCCGAACGGTATGTGGCTCCATGCCCCGAAGACGTGCTTATCCTCGGGCCGCGATGTCCAACCTATGGAAGCGCAAGTCGCTCGAGTCCCTGACCGTCGAATCCGGTGACGATCGTCACGCCCTGAGGAAGACGCTCGGGCCATTCAACCTGATCGCGCTCGGCATTGGCGCGATCATCGGAGCCGGCCTGTTCGTGCGCACCGCAAACGCGGCGGCGTGGCGCGCGGGTCCGTCGGTGACGCTCGGCTTCGTCCTCGCGGGCGTCGGCTCTCGTACGCGACGATGGGCGAGCTGATGGCGTGGATCATCGGCTGGGACCTCGTGCTCGAGTACGGCATCGGCGCCGCCACCGTCGCGATCGCGTGGAGCGAGTACTTCGACAAGCTGCTCGGCTTCATCAAGCCCGGCCTGCACGTGCCGTACGAGTGGTGCCACTCGCCGTTCGAGTCGGTCAAGGACGCCGCCGGCAACGTCACCGCGCACGGCATCATGAACATCCCGGCGCTGTTCATCGTGCTGGTGCTGAGCCTGCTCCTGATCCGCGGCATGCGCGAGTCGGCGTTCGTCAACGCGCTGATCGTCGTCACCAAGGTCGCGATCGTGATCCTGATCATCGTGCTCGGCTGGGGCTTCATCAACCCGGCCAACCACACGCCGTACATCCCGCCGTCGCAGGAGCTCGCCGACAACCTCGGGGTCGTCCACAGCTACGGCGGCTTCATGGGGATCCTGGGCGCCGCCGGTGTCGTGTTCTTCGCCTACATCGGGTTCGACGCCGTGTCGACCGCGGCGCAGGAGACCGTCAACCCCAAGCGCGACATGCCGATCGGCATCCTCGGCTCGCTCGCGATCTGCACGAGCATGCACATGCCGGGCTATGACTGGCTCGCCAAGCTGGTGACCGTGGCGATCCTCGCCGGGTTCTCGTCGGTGATCCTGGTGATGCTGATGGGCCAGTCGCGCGTGTTCTTCTCGATGAGCCGCGATGGCCTGGTGCCCGCCGTGTTCAGCGACGTGCATCCCCGGTATCGCACGCCGTGGAAGTCGAATCTCCTGTTCTTCGTGTTCGTCGGGGCGTTCGCCGCGTTCCTGCCCGAGGACATCGTCGGCGAGATGACATCGATCGGCACGCTGTTCGCGTTCGTGCTGGTGTGCATCGGGGTCTGGATCCTGCGCATGCGCGAGCCGAACGCGCCGCGCCAGTTCAGGACGCCGCTCATGCCGGTGGTGCCGATCCTCGGGATCATCGCCAACCTGGCGATGATCTTCGGGCTGGGCTGGACCAACTGGCTGCGCCTCGCGGTCTGGCTCGTGATCGGCCTCGTGATCTACTTCGCCTACGGCCAGTTCCACTCGAGGCTGCGGAAGCTCTGACCGTCAGCTGCGCCAGCCGGCGGCGAGCATGACCGTGCCGTGCTTGGCGTCGTGCTGGGGCCCGAGCAAGGCGCCCCAGCCGGCCTCGACGCCGACGTCGACACCGCCGGCGAGACGCGCGGTGACGTCGAGCGCCACCGGCACGCGGCCGCCGTCGCGCAGGAGGATGAAGTCGGCGTCGTAGCCGGTGTGCAGCGCGATCGCCCAGCCCGCGGCGGGCTGGACCGCGAGCCACACCGGCAGGACCAGCGCGGCCCGGTTGCCCAGCGCGTGGTTGGCGAGCGGCAGCCGGGCGTACGGATCGCTCGTGATCGCGAAGCGGCCGTGCGCCCAGCGGACGAGCGCGCCGAGCGTGACGGCCGGCTTGAACGGGTCGATGTCGCGCACCAGGACGCGCAGCCGCGGTGCCACGGCGATTTGCCCCGCGATTGCGTCGAATCTCACATCCAGGCCGCTGCCGCGGTACAGCCGCTCACACGCCGAGATCGCACTCTGCCGCACGCAGAACGAGGCATTGACCGCGACTTGGTCTACGCTCGGATCGCTGTGAATCAGTCCGACGGTCCAGCGCGGAGCCACGCCCCACCAGGCGTCGGGGGCGAGCGACAGCGGCTGTGCCATCGTCCGCTGCTGGATGTTGATCTCCGCGGTGAGGCGGAGCTCGACGGCGCCCGGCGCCAGCACCAGGGGGCGGGCGATCACGTCGTCGGGATCGGCGTGGGCTCGTCCGACGGTGAGCGCGGTCGCGGCCGCCAGCGTCGCGACCATCGGCGAAACGTGCACCGCGCGACCCTAGCACGGCGAGTTGCGATCACTGCAGTGATCGGCGCGACGGCCGGCGCGCTGATCGCAAGTTGCCAGCAGCAGCTGAGCGACCTCGACGGCGCGTTCTACGACGGCGACAGCCGGCTCGTGCACTGCGGCGTCAACCTCGACACCTCCGCCAACACCAGCATCGCGAGCGTCGACTCGGCGCTCGACCGGGCGCGCGACCGCCGCGAGGTCGTCGAGCTCTACGCGCACCACCCCGACGATACCGTCCCGCTCGACAAGATCGAGCACGTCCTGGCCGGGGCGCGCGATCGCAACCTGGCGTTCTTCACCTACGCCGACTTCGCGCGGTCGAGCGCCGCAGCGGCCGGGCTCGCGCTGTCGTTCGACGACACCTCGATCGACGCGTGGTTCGCGATGCGCGACCTGCTCCAGCAGTATCGCGCGCGGGTCACCTTCTTCGTCAGCCGCTACCGCAACATCAGCGCCGATCAGCGCCAGCGCCTCAAGGCCCTGGCCGCCGACGGCCACGACATCGAGGCCCACAGCGTGCAGCACCTGCGCGCGCCCGAGTACGTCGAGGAGCACGGCCTCAACGCCTACGTGCGCGACGAGGTCGATCCATCGATCGAGATCCTGCGCAACGACGGCTACGAGGTCCACGCCTTCGCCTATCCGTTCGGCGCCCGCACGGGAGAGCTCGACGACGCGATCGCCAAGCGCGTTCCGATCCTGCGCTCGGTGGCGTTCACCTACATGCTCGTCGAGAGCCCCTGCCCGCGCTGAGCGGAGCCGCCGCGCGAGGTTTTCGGGTATGGCGCACAGCGGCGCGGCCGGACGCTGTGATCTGCGTCGACCTCCGGCGCCCGGCGTTTGACCTGCGCCACGCCGGGCCGGTCCGATCACCGTGATACCCTGGAGCAGAATGAGGATCGCCATCGCCGCTGCGCTGGTCGCCGCGCTCGCCGGCTGCCACGCCGAGGCCAGCCACGGCACGCTGGCCGTGCTGCGCGCCGCCTGCGCCGACCTCGAGTACTGGGACGGCACCGCCTGCCGGCCGCGCGGCGACGGTGCCGCCCGGGTCGCCGCCGGCAAGCAGGCGCTCGCCAAACTCGACGTCGATCTCGCCCGCCAGGCGCTCGACGCCGCCGACCGCGGCGGGCCGCTCGACCACGACGCCAACGTCACGCTGTGGGAGCAGCGCGGCATCGCCGCCGCCTACGTCGACGACGAGCGCGCCGCGGGCGCCGCCTTCGACATGATGCTCGCGCTCGACCCCGGGCACTTCCTGTCCTACACGCTGTCGCCCAAGGCGACCTTCGTGTTCGAGAAGGTGCGCAACGACAGCAAGGCGCGCGGCCTGCCCGCGCTCGACGTCAACTGGCCGCACGGCCAGCGCGTCGGCGATCCCGTTCCGCTCGAGCTCGAGGTCGTCGCCGATCCCAAGCAGTTCCTGCACCGCGCCACCGTGTTCGTTCGCACCCGCGGCGACTCCGGCTGGCGCGCCGCCGACATCGCGCTCGGCCGCGTCGCCGATCACCGCATCCTCCTGCCGCCGGTCGATGCGCAGAGGCCCGTGTCGCTCGAGCTCTACCTGCGCGCCTACGACGATCGCGGCAACGAGGTGCTGACCTGGGCCGATCCGCAGCGGCCGCGCGAGATCCCGCTGCGCTACGACCCGCCCACGCCCTGGTACCGCCGCACCTGGTTCTACGCCGCCGCCGGTGGCGTGCTCGCCGCGGCTGTCGGCGTCACCGTCTACGAGCTGACCCTCGCGCCACCCGACAAGGTCTCCGGCGGCGTCTCGGTGCACTGAGCCGCAATCGGTTGTTGCATGTCCGCGACGGCAGCACCGAAGCTGCGGTGCATATCGAGATCGAGCACGAGTGGCGTCAGGAGATCCCGCGCCGGCTATTCGAGTACGCCAGCGGAGCCGTGATGGCGACCAATCTGCCGATCGCATCGATCGTGGTGCTGCTCGACCCGGGCGGACGGCTGCCCGATGGCTTCGGGACCTACCGCATTCCCGGGATCGGCGGTGATACGTTCGTGTTCCGCTATCGCGTCGTGCCGCTGTGGCAGCTCGATGCGCGGCGCATGTATGCGGAGCTCGGGACGGCCGGCGCGCCGTTCTGCGTCGCGATGCAGGGGGCCGACGAGGGATTCATACAGACGCTCGCTGAGACCGTGCTCTCCGATCGCACGCTGAACGAGCCCGACCGCGAGACCACGATCCAGTTGCTGTACTTCGTAACGGCCGCTATCCTCGGAGGTGATACGGCCAGGAGGATATTCAACGTGGAATCGATCATGCGATCCCCAGGCGTCCAGAAGCTGATCCGCGGGTGGGAGGACAAGGGCCGGGGGGAAGGGCGGGCCGAGGAAGCTCGCTCCGCGCTGTACAGGGTGCTTGCGGCGCGTTCGCTCCCCGTGACGTCCGACCTGCGCGCCCGCATCGACGGCGAGTCGGACGTCGAGCGGCTCGAGTCATGGCTCACCGCGGCGGCGACTGCAGATGCGATCGCCGACGTGTTTCGAGATGGTTGAGCCGCAAGATGGGCTCGCTCTTTCACCATCCCGCCATCCAGAGTCTGGTGCGGGAGTGGATGACCCTGGGTCGTGTCAAGGAGGCTCGATCGATCCTGCACGTGGTGCTCGCGGCGCGCTCGCTTGCTACCACACGAGACATGCGGTAACGCGGCGACACGGTAAGGAGATGACCCACACGGCTGCGGCGGCTGCCATAGGTTGTCGTGTGATCAGCGCTCGTAGCGGCGGCCGGGGCTCCAGTCGACGATCTTGTCGGTGCGGGTCTCGAGGAAGCGGGCGAGCCGACGGGACGTAGCGCAGGTCGAGCTGGCCCTCGATCGAGACCATGTGGCCGTCGAGGCCTTCCTCGATGAGGGCGCGGTAGGCGCCGATACCGAGCTGGCTGCCGAGCATGACGTCGAACGCGTGGGGCGGCGCGCAGCGCGACTCGTAGCCGAGCTGGAGGCCGGTCGCCTTCTTCTTGCGCTTGGTCTTGTGCTCGTAGCGCTTCATGACGCGACCGGCGACCAGCTTGCCGAGGTCGATGCGGCCGAGCGAGAGGTGGCCGTGCTCGTCGCGCGGCAGGTCCTTGGTCTGCGCAGTGGGCAGCATCTCGGCGAGGCCCTCGGCGAGGACGATGGTGCCGTAGTGCTTGCCGCGGCGCTCGCGGGTGATGATGAGGTCGACGATCCGGTCGACGAGGGCATCGAGCGAGAGCCGGATCTCGCCGTTCTCGGTCTCGGCGAGGTCGCCGGTGACGTCCTCGACGGCGAGCACGAGGTTGGCCTCGCCGGCGATCGCGACGCCGTAGGACAGCCAGCCGGCCTTGCGGCCCATGGTCTCGATGATGAAGTAGC
>VBLP01000110.1:6806-13490 GCA_005887925.1 Deltaproteobacteria bacterium
CGACGAGGGCGTTGTAGACGTTGCGCAGCGGCTCGGTGCGCGCGGGGTCGGACAGGTCCTCGGGCTTCTCGATCCGCTTGCCGGGGTTGGCGCGTGCGGTGCCGATCACGATGCCGCGCGAGTTGCGCACGCCGTTGACGTCGCGCTCCTCGAAGATCCGGTAGTGCTCGTCGGGCAGGAGCCGGTGGGTCACCGGGTGGTAGTCTTGGAGGTTGGAGTAACCGTGGAAGAAGCCGATGACCTCGCGGCTGTCCTCGAGGAACGAGATCGCAGCGGCCGAGATCACGGCGTTGGCGGCGGGGGCGGGGCCGCCCGAGAACACGATCGCGACGCGCCGGATGTGATCGCCCTTGCGCGCGGGGCCGGCGGGATGAGATGGGGTACTCGACATCGCTGGCGCAGCGTACTCCGCGCACACTGCGCGGCAACTCGCGCCCCGTCGGAACTGTACCTATGATACGACGCGGCCGTGCGGACCCTGACCTCGGTACTGGGCAACTCGCAGCGCCTCGACGGCGGGGCGATGTTCGGCAACGTGCCCAAGGTGCAGTGGCGGACCTGGATCGCCCCGGACGACGACAACCGCATCCCGGTGGCGGGCCGGTGCCTGGTCGTGCGGGACAGCGCGCGCACGATCCTGTTCGAGACCGGGATCGGCGCGTTCTTCCAACCATGGCTGCGCGAGCGCCACGGTGTGGTCGAGTCGCATCACGTGCTGCTCGGCTCGCTCGCCGCGGCGGGGATCGCGCCGCCGGACGTCGATGTGGTGGTGTTCTCGCACCTCCACCTGGACCATGCGGGTGGCGTGCTCGCGGCGTGGTCGGAGACCGAGGGTACGTCGCTCCGGCTGGCGTTCCCGCGCGCGACGTACGTGGTCGGCGCCGAGGCCTGGCAGCGCGCGATCGCGCCGCACACGCGCGACCGCGTTTCGTTCATCCCCGGGCTCACCAACCTGCTCGCCGGCAGCGGCCGGCTCGAGATCGCGGCGTCGGAGCGGGCGACCTCGCTGGGCGATGGGTTCCGGTTCCATCGCAGCTCGGGTCACACACCGGGGTTGCTGCTGACCGAGATCGCGATGCCGGCGGGGCCGGTGATGTTCGCCTCGGACCTGGTGCCGGGCCGGGCCTGGGTCCATCCGTCGATCACGATGGGTCACAACCGCTATCCCGAGCTCCTGATCGACGAAAAGACCGCGCTGCTCGATGATCTGGTGCAGCGCGGTGGCAGGTTGTTCTTCGCGCACGATCCCGAGATCGCGCTGGCGAGGATCGCCAAGGATGGCAGGGGGCGGTTTCACACGCTCGACGAGCAGCCCGAGCTGCTCGACCTGGCGGCGTGATGCCGCGCGTCAGGTTCCGCGGTGGAACGTGAACGGGTACGTCACCTCGACGGCGCCACCGCTCTTGGGCCTGGGAAATTCGATCGTCTTGATCAGATCCGCCACGCACTTCGCGACCTCGGGGTCGACGCCGCGGGCCGACGCCGTCGCGACCTTGCCGCTGGCGGCGATCACGAACCTCGCCTGCAGCGTGCCGGCGAGCTCGGGCTTGGCCAGCAAGCGCTTCTCGTAGCAGTACTGGAGCTTCTGGCGGTTGCGCCTGATGTAGCGCGAGATGATCGCGGTCTCGAGCGCGCCCTGCGCCGTGGGCTTACCGAGCGATACCGTCGGGAGCTTCGCCGTGTCGTGCGCGGCCTCGCGATCGGAGGCGGGCTGGACCGCCACCCGATCGTGGGGATCGATCAGGCGTGCCCCGGTGAAGCCCACCCCGTGCGCCAGATCGAGCAGCTCGATCGCGTCGCCGACGGTCCCGCCTTCGATCGCGATCGCGAGATCGTTGCGATCGGCGAAGAACGCCGATGTCTTGTAGGTCCTGAGCGTGTCCTCGAGCTTCGCCCTGTCCGCGACCGCGGTGACCTCCTCGATCCGGCTCGCCTCGACGGACATGACGCCGTTCTCGACCAAGACGGTGAGCTCGATGGCGTCCTCCGGGGCGCTCGGAGGGGGGCACGGATCGGGGAACAGCGCGGTGAGGGCGCGGCCCTGCGCGCCGAGAAATCCGATGCAGTGATCGCCGAGCTGGCCGATATCGGGCCAGAAGAAGCCGATCGGCGTGTCGCGGTCGACGATCACGAGGCGCGCCTCGGGGCCGGGTGGGTCTCCCGCGCGCCGCGGCGCGGCCTGCCAGTCGCCCGAGCTCGGCGATAGCCGGCCGCGGTCATCGACGCCGCGAGACGGCTTCTCGGGGTCGCCGAACACCGTGGCCGGGTCGACCTCGAGGAAGTGGCTGTTGAGGTACACCATCGCGGCCGCGGGCCGGGTGCTGCCGTGGCTCACGCGCGCGAGCCCGATCGGCTCCGCGGTCCCCGGCCGGGACGCTGCCGAGCCGGCAGGAGCGTTGCTGCTTGCAGCCGAGCCGGGTTTGCCACCCGCAGCTCCACTCTCCATGGCCGACTGCTTGTCACCGCACGCCGCCAGCGACAACACGACGACCAGACCACGCATGTTCATCGCGCGCACTATACATGACGCATGGACGGGCTCGCGGGCCCGGCGCGTATACCGCCGCTGCACGGTCAAGACAACAGGTTGGAAAGTGTCTCAATCGCCACCGAACACTCCTCACTTGTGCTCATTCCATCTTTTCCAGCTCCCGCTCGATCTGCTCGATGCTCGGCAGGCTGGCCTCGAGCTCCTCGGGCAGCGATGCCACCAGCTGGTACTCTGCGACGCCGATCGGCTTGTTGGTGTCTCGCAGCGCGTACTCGGCGACGACGCGGTTCTTGCTCTTGCACAGCAGCAAGCCGATCGTTGGACCGTCCTCGGGGGCCTTCACTTGCTCATCGACGGTGGTCAGATAGAAACCCAGCTTGCCGGTGTACTCTGGCTTGAAGTCGCCGGCCTTGAGCTCGATGACGACGTAGACATGAAGCTTCAGGTGATAGAACAGCAAGTCGAGGTAGAAATCTTCTCCGCCGACTTCCAGGTGGATCTGGCGACCGACAAAGGCGAAGCCGGCGCCGAGCTCCAGCAGGAACTGCGTCATGTGCTTGACGAGCGCCGACTCGAGATCGCGCTCGGTTGCGTCCGCGGCCATGCGCAAGAAGTCGAATCGATAGGGATCCTTGAGGCTCTCCCGCGCGAGGTCCGATTGCGGCTTGGGAAGACGCTGGTCGAAGTTCGTGAGCGCCTTCCCTTCGCGTTCCAGCGTGCGCTGCTCGATGTGCAGCGTGAGCATGTTGCGCGACCAGCCGTGAGCGAGCGCGCGCTGGGCGTAGGCCAGCCGGGCCTCAACCGACTTCAGCTTGGTGAGGAGCACGAGGTTGTGGCCCCAGGGCAATTGGCCAACAGGTTGTTGGCCGATTGGAAAGTCAGGCCACGCCTCCGCAAATGCCCGCATATATTTGAGGTTTGAGCGCGAGAATCCCTTCATATCGGGAAAGGCGCTGCGCAGGTCGACCGAGACCTGATCGAGGATCCCATCGCCCCAGGTACCCTGCACCTGGCGTTCGCGAATGTCACTTCCAAGCTGCCAGTACAGCAGCAAGAGCTCGCGGTTGACCGCCAGCGACGCCCGCTGTTGGGCAGCATGGATCCGCGCCTTGAGATCTGTGAGCCACTCGGCATAGCCAGGTGGTCTTCGCTCCAACCCGGCCGGCTTATATCCGCTCGCCCGGGTCATCACATCGCCTCTGTCTGCTCATGTTGCCAGCGACGATGCCCCGCATCCGGCGACGGCGCAAGACCATGGACGGACCGGCATCGCCGCACGGCGCGACCGCTAGAGCATCGCACAAACGCGGGCATCCCGCGGGTGCGGGATGCGATGCTGCGAACGCTGCGGCCGAGCGGCTCGACCTGGCGGCGTGGCGACTAGGACTAGGTGCCGGGGGCCGGCGGGGTCGTCGTCGGGGGCGCGGTGTCCGCCGAGCAGGTCGAATCGGCCCAGCGGCCGAGGAAGTGGCCGGCGTCCGCGGTCGCGCCCTCGAAGTAGGCGCCGTGCGCGGTGCCGTGCTCGCCGTCGCGGGTGATCCAGCGTGCGCGGTACTGGCCGTCGGCGAACGTGCCGGCGAGGATGCCGCGGAAGTGGCCCTCGCGGTCGATGAACTTGCCGAAGATGACCGAGTCGCCGTTGCGGCGCTGGCCGAAGATGCCGCGGACATGGCCGACGCGCTCGCCGTTCTCGTCGGTGACGACGCCGAGGAAGCGGCCGAGGTGGGCGGTGAGGGCGTGCCAGCGGCCGCGCATGAAGCCGCGGTCGCACTCGGCGGCCTGGCGGTGGTGGGCGATCGCGATCATCTTGAAGCCGTTGCCGGCGTCGATGACGATCGGACCGGCGGCGAGCTGCGACAGGTCCATCGTGTAGACGGTGCCGCCGTCGGCCGAGGTGTAGGTCAGGGTCTGGGCCGAGGCCGTCGGGGTCGCGGTCGGATCGAGCACGGTCAGCGCGAGGCCGTCGACGAACGGCCGGGTCACCGACTGGAAGCTGACGGTGTCGAGCGAGACCCGCGGCAGGAGCTTGTCGGTCCGCTCCTCGAACGCGATGGTGTGGCGGACGATCAGGCCGCCGCGCGAGACCTTGAGCGAGCCGCTCCAGTCGCGCGCCTCGGTCGCGTCGCGGTCCGCGGGGATCTTGCCCCACACGACGACCATGCGGAACCCGGCCGCGGCCGAGGCGCGATCCATCATGGCGGCGGTCGGGCTGGTGTCGATCGGGTCGCTGGCAGCGTTATCGTTCTCGATCGCGGCGGCCGAGAAGTCGGCCTCGGCGCCGAACTCGGGCGGTTCGTCGCTGGTGGTGAGGCCGCCGTTGGCCTGCTCGAGGGCGGACGACACGGCCTGGGTGTCGTTGCCGCCGTCGTGATCGAGGCACGCGGCGGCGGGGAGGACAGTCAACAAGGCGAGGGGAAGTGACAGGGTGCGCATCGAAAGCTCCTTGGAACTCTGGAATCTCGGGCTGGTTCCAGAGCAACCCGCCGGCCAACGGCTGCCGGCCGTCGCGGAGACGCGTCACTCGGCGACGATGACGGTCTCGCCCACCTCGACCTTCACCGTGCGCTTGACCACGACCTCGAGGCTGCGGGGATCGACCAGCTCGATCACGTGCGTGCCGGTGGCGAGCGGCTTGCCGAACATCGGGGTCACCGCGACCAGGCGACCGTCGACGATCACGTTGAGGTAGCGGTCGCCGCGGTGCTTGGCGGTGAGCGCGCCGAAGCTCGGCGGTGCGGGCTCGACCGCCGCCGCGGGGGCCTGGGCGTCGTGCGCGCTGGTGTGGCCGGCGTCGCGCGGGGTCCGGACCGGCCTGCGGTGGCCGGCGTCGAGCGGGAGCTCGGGCCGCGCGTCGACGGGTATCGGCGGGACCCCGGCGTCGAGCGCGGCCGCGTCGGCCGCTGCGTCGCTGGCCGCGTCGGGCGGCGCGACGATCCCGCCGTCGGCCTGCGCGGAGACCGGCGCGCGCCGCATCAGGTAGATCCCGGCGACCATCGCCAGCACCGCGACGCCGAGCAGCACCGGCAGCACGAGGCTGCGGCGCGGTGGCAGCCGGTCGAGCTCGTCGTCTGAGATCGCGGCGAGGTGGGTCGACACGCCGGGGGCGAGCGGCGGCTCGCCGCTCGGCAGCGCGGCCGGCGCGATCGGCGCGCGCATCGTCCCCGGCCGGGGCGGCGCGCCGGCGCTGGGCGACAGCGCGGTCACCGAGCCGGTCGGCCGGCCGATCGGCCGCGGCACATCGCGGCCGGCGACCACGCTGGCGATCCAGGCGCGGTGCTGCTGGCGCGGCTCGGCGAGCGCGCGCTCGGCCCACGCCTCGAGCGTCTCGTCGCCCGCGCCCTGGATCACCTGCTCGAGCTGCTCGGCGAACGCGGCGGCGGTCTGGGTGCGGTGCGCCAGGTTGCGCTCGAGCGCGTTCATCACCGCGGCGTCGAGCCCGAGCGGCAGCGGTACGCCGAGCACCTGCGACGGCGGTACGATGTCCTGGTGCTCGACGGCGAGCGCGACCGCGTAGATCGAGTCGCCCTCGAACAGCGCGCGGCCGGTCAGCATCTCCCACAGCACGACGGCGAGCGAGAACACGTCGCTGCGCGGGTCGACCGCCTCGTTCTTGACCTGCTCGGGCGAAATGTACGGCGGCTTGCCCTTGACGGTGCCGAGCTCGGTGACCGGCGCCTGGCGGTTCTTGACCAGCGCGATGCCGAAGTCGATGACCTTGATGTGGCCGTCGAAGCCGAACATCAGGTTGTCGGGGCTGATGTCGCGGTGGACCACGCCGAGCAGGTGGCCGGACAGGTCGCGCAGCTCGTGGGCGGCGTGGACGCCGCGGCAGGCCTCGGCGATCGCGCGCGCGGCGACCGCCGGCGGCAGGCCGTGCTCCATCGCGTCGCGAAACGCGATCCCGGGGACGTACTCCATCACCATGTACAGCGCGCCGCCCTGCTCGCCGAACTCGTGCACCGTCGCGACGCCGGGGTGGTTGAGCCGCGCGAGGATCGCGGCCTCGTCGAGGAACATCGCCCGCACCGCCTGGGCTTGGGCGTACTCGGGCCGGATCGTCTTGATCGCGACCAGCTGCTCGAACGCGCCGGGCCCGCGCCGCCGGCCGAGCAGCACCGACCCCATGCCGCCGGTCTTCAGCTCGTAGAGGATCTCGTAGGCGCCGAATCGGTTGGCCACGCACCTCCACGATA
>VBLP01000539.1:0-9930 GCA_005887925.1 Deltaproteobacteria bacterium
GAACCCGTCGGCGCTGTCGAACAGCGGCGCGCCCTGGTCCATCTGCTTCATCGCGTGGGCGACGTAGACGTAGTGCTGGAGGAACTTCGACGCCATGCCCTCGTAGACCGGGTTGCCCCTCGCCAGCTCGAGCGCGATCCGCATCAGGTTCAGGCAGAACATGCCCATCCAGCCGGTCGCATCCGACTGCTCGAGCACCGCGCCGCCCGGCCCCGGCTCGCTGCGGTCGAACACGGTGATGTTGTCCAGGCCCAGGAACCCGCCCTCGAACACGTTGTTGCCGTCGCGATCGACCTTGTTGACCCAGCTCGCGAAGTTGATCAGGAGCTTGTGGAAGCAGCGCTCGAGCCACTCGCGATCGGCGTGGCCATTCCGGATCCGGTCCATGTTGTAGACCCGCCACACCGCCCAGGCATGGACCGGCGGGTTGAGATCGCCGAACTCCCACTCGTAGGCCGGCAGCTGCCCGCTGGGATGCTGGAACTGCTCGAACAGGAGCATCCACAGCTGGTCCTTGGCGAACCTGGCATCGACCAGCGCGAACGCGATCGACTGGAACGCGAGGTCCCACGCGGCGAACCACGGGTACTCCCACTTGTCGGGCATCGACATCACGCGCATCGAGTTGAGGTGGCGCCAGTGCGCGTTGCGGGCGCGGCGGCGCTCGGCCGGCGGCGGATGCGCCGGATCATCGCCGTCGAGCCAGCGCGCCACGTCGAACAGGTAGCTCTGCTTGGTCCACAGAAGGCCCGCCAGCGCGCGACGCTGCACCAGCCGCTCGTCGGCCGTCGCCCCCGGCGGCGCGATCCGCTCGTAGAACACGTCGGCCTCGGCCTTGCGCGCCGCGAAGATCGCATCGACCGCGGTCAGCGCCGCCGGCGTCGGCCGGTCGGTGAGCCGCAGCCGCAAGGTCACGCAGCCGCCCGGCGGCACCACCTGCCGGTAGTGCAGCGCCGCCTTGGTGCCGCGGCCATCCGGCCGCACCGTCGCCGCATCGCCCTCGCAGATCGCCCGGTGGAACGCGTCCTTGGTGTGGAGCTTGCGGCTCGCGTTCCCCGGCCCGTACGCGCGCTCGCCGTGGGTCTCGTTGTCGGTGAACAGCACCGGCGCCGCCGGCCCGTACAGATAGCGCAGGCCGAGCCGGTACTGCCCCGGGATGTTCGGATCGAGCGGCACCTCGCGATCGTCGGCGATCAGGCACACCCCGCCGCCGCGCTCGCACGTGATCGCCGGCTCCGGCCCCGCCGCCGCGCCCCACGCCCACGTGTTGCGGAACCACAACGTCGGCAGGATGTGCAGCGGCGCCGCCTCCGGGCCGCGGTTATGCGCGGTGATCCGGATCGCGAGGTCCTCGGGGTCCGCCTTCGCGTACTCGATGAACACGTCGAAGTAGCGATCGCCGTCGAACACGCCGGTGTCGATCAGCTCGTACTCCGGCCCCTGCCCCGCGCGGCGCTGGTTGCCCTCGACCAGCGCGCCATACGGAAACGCCGCCTGCGGGTACTTGTAGAGCAGGCACATGTACGCATGGCTCGGCGTGTTGTCGACGTGGAAGTAGTAGTCCTTGACGTCCTCGCCGTGGTTGCCCTCGGACGGCGTCACGCCGAACAGCCGCTCCTTCAGGTGCGGATCGCGCTCGTTCCAGAAGCTGGGCGCGAAGCACAGGAGCTGATAGCGATCGCAGATCCCGGCGATGCCGTCCTCGCCCCAGCGGTACGCCTTCGCGCGCGCCCGGTCGTAGGTCAGATAGCCCCACGCGTCGCCGTCGGCCGAGTAGTCCTCGCGCACCGTGCCCCACGAGCGATCCGACACGTACGGCCCCCATCGCCGCCAGCCCGCATGATCGTCGGCGATCTCGGCGATCCGCGCGCGCTCGCGGTCGACGACGTCGCTCGCGCCGGCGCTGACGCTCGCGTCCCCCGCGCCGCTCGCGTCGCTTGCATCACGCGCCATGGGCTCCCCGTGCTTCATGTCCCCGCTCGAGCGATACCACGGCCATGAGCATCTGGTCTGGTCATGTCGCCATGCTGCTACGTGGCCGACGAGGAACAGTTACCAACGAGCAGCGCAGTCTTCCGAGGTCACGAAGGGCCTGATAGCCTCCGCGTTCATGCCGGCCCGCGACCATCTACACAACGTCGTCCGCAACGTGCTAACCAGCGACGGCTGGACGATCACGCACGATCCGCTGCATCTGGTCTGGGGAAAGAGGGACGTCTATGCCGACCTCGGCGCAGAGCGGTTCGTGGGAGCCCAGAAGGGACCGATCCGGATCGCCGTCGAGATCAAGAGCTTCTCCGGACCTTCTCCGATCGACGCGCTCGAGAAAGCACTCGGTCAGTTCACGCTGTACCATGATATCCTGGCGCGCGTAGAGCCCGATCGCGAGCTGTTCCTCGCGGTGAGCGACATGGTGTACAGCGAGATCTTCGAGGAGGCCATCGGCCAGTTGCTCCTCGCCAACGAGCGGCTCAAACTGCTGGTATTCAACCCCGAAACCGAGGTCATTGAACAATGGACACCCGAGCCGCCGACCGCAAGGTAATCGAGACGGTGCTCGCCGATTACGCAGCGATTCCCTACGCGCATGGCGACATGGCGACGCAGACGGTCTTCGACCCGGCGGCCGACCACTATCTGCTGATGGTCGTGGGACGCAACGGCCGGCGCCGCGTGCACTTCTGCCTGGTTCACATCGATCGGATCGACGACAAGATCTGGATCCAGCACGACGGCACCGAGCGCGGCATGGCGCCCGCGCTGGTCCGCGGCGGCATTGCCCCCGAGCGCATCATCCTGGCGTTCTCCTCCGAAGGTCCCTACTCGTACTCCGACGTCCTCGCCGCGTGATCGAATGCTCCGGATGCGGCGCGTGCGCATCGCGGGCCGTACGCGACCTCGGCCGACACATTGCCGCCTGCCCGCCCGTCAGCGCCGTGAACCCGGGCGGTTGGCTCGGGCCTGCATGGCGATCATCCAGGAGGCCTGCCCTCGCGTCAATCCGGCGGGTGCCGGAATGCCTCTGCGCCGCAGCACGTCGAGCTGCTTCTGGGTCGGTTGATTCGCCCGCCAGCCCGCATCGATCGTCAGAAGCCGAATGCAGTCCCGCCGATGACGATGAACCAGCTGATCGATCGCGCCGACCGCCTCGCGCGCGTCCAGCCTGGGCTCCGGCATCGGTATCGCACCAGCTCGAGCATTCTCCAGCGAAGCATGCCACTGCCCGAGATTGTCTTCCCGGAGGCTGATCCACTCGCCATCGACCAGATTCAACCGGTAGCCGCCATCGGGAGCCGCGCACCACGCGAAGCTCGTGAACGGAGCGATCTCGGCCGGAGGCTCGAACCGGAACAGATCGATCCGCTCGGCGATGTGATCCAGGTCGGCGGCCTCGGTGAGGCGGCTGACGTCGACCCACGGCGTCTCCACGCTGACCCGCTCGAGGTGGTCGGCGACCGCGATGGCGCTGCGGCCGCCGAGATCGAGCGAGTCGGGGAGATCGAACAGCGCATTCAGGCCGGCGAGCTTGTGTCGTGCGCTGTTGTCGACGATATCGATGACGACCAGATCGCTCTTGGTGTCGTGAAGCCGGGTGCCGCGGCCGACCATCTGCGCATACAGCAGCGATGACTGCGTCGGCCTGGCCATGATCACGCAGTCGACGCGCGGTTCGTCGAAGCCCTCCGTCAGCACGTTGCAGTTGGTGAGCACCGAGAGCTCGCCATGGCTGAACCGGCGCAGCGTGTCGCGGCGATCGCCGGGCGTCATCGCGCCCCACACCGCCGCCGCCGCAATCCCCTGCTTCACGAATGCGGCGGCGAGCGCCTGAACGTGCGCGACGTTGACACAGAATACGATGGCGCGACGTCCCGGTGCGAGACGCCGGTAGGAATCGACCACGAGCCGATTGCGCTGCGGTACATCGATGGTCGCCGCGAGTTCGCTCTCCACGAAGTCCCCGTGCCGCATGCGGACGCCGGTGAGGTCGATCGACGTGTGCACGCGCCAGCCCCGGATCGGACAGAGGTATCCGTCGCGGACCATCTCGGGCAGGCTGCGCGCGTAGGCGATCTCCTCGAACACCTCGCTGAGCTTGTGCTTGTCCCCGCGCCGGGGCGTTGCCGTGAACCCGACGAGCAAGCGCCTGGAGTCCTCGGCAAACAACCCGAAATGCGCGAACACGCGACGATAGGTGGCGGCGACGGCGTGATGAGCCTCGTCGACCACGATCAGATAGAACTGGTCGGGGTAAAGCCGTTGAAGGCGCTGGCTCGCTTCGCGACCGAGGGTCGGGACCGATGCGAGGACTATGCGCGCATCGGCGGGCGCTCGGCGGGCGCCCTGCTCGATACCCACGGCGAGATCCGGGGCCGAGGCGGCGAACTTGGCCGCAGCTTGCTCGAGGAGCTCCTCGCGATGGGCGAGCACCAGCATCCGCTTCTTCATCCTGAAGAACGCGGGCATCGCGGCGAATCGAATGCGGTCGAGGCACTGGGCTTGATACGGCCGGAGCCTCATCACCGATCTCGGGGGATCAGGCCTTGAGGCTCAGAGCGAACCGCAGCGCGTCGTCGATCTCATCGAGCTTGGCTCGCGACAGTGTTGCAATCCGCTCGCGCAGTGTGGTTCGAGGGATCGTGACGAGCTCATCGGCATTCGCGACTCCTACTTTCGGCAGGCCCTGCGCAGGGCCGAGGCGAACCTCGGTCGGAAGCCCGCGGATGGTGCGGGTGACCATCACGACGGTCACGCGGGCCTTGATCGAGTAGCCCGCGTCTCGCGTGACCAGCACGACCGGTCGTTTGCCGACGGGCGCGGCGAACTGCGCCCAGTAGATGTCGCCGCGGCGCACTACCAGTCCTCGGGTCCGAGCCCCTCGGCCCATGCATCGACGATCGCCTGCGCTTCGCGCGGATCGTCCGGGTGCTGCGTGTACCCCCTGATGTACTGGGCGTCGCGCTCATTCCCCTCCCGCGCGGCAAGCCATAGCGCGAGCGCCTCCTGTATCGCCTCGCTTCGCTTGAGGCGCAGCCGCTTGCGCACGCGCTCGAGCGCGGCGTACTGACCGCCTGGGACGCTCGTCGCGATCTTCCTGGCATTCATACTTCTTACATACCACGAGATCCTTCATGGCGATCTGCAAGCCTCCTGCATGTTCATGTCCGGCCGAGCCCGCTTCGGTGGCTCCTTGTCCTCGGACACTGCTACACAGGCCTCCCCCGGCGCGGCCCCGCGTGAGCATCGGCTCGCGATGGTGCTGTGACAGCAGCGTTGCACGTCGCCTGCTCAGCGGGCCCCGAAGCATTCGCGCGGCATGGCGAACCATGCTTTGCTGCGGCCATGTCGGCCCTGACCAGCTCGCCCGCCTGGAAAGCTCTCCTCGACCACAAGCAAGCGATCGCCACGACCACGATGCGCGAGCTGTTCGCCGCCGATCCGCAGCGCTTCGCGAAGATGTCGCGCGAGGCGTGCGGCCTCCTGGTCGACTGGTCCAAGCACCGCGCGACCGACGAGACCTGGCGCCTGTTGCTCGCGCTCGCGCACCAGGCCGACGTCGCCGGCTGGCGCGACCGGATGTTCGCCGGCGCCAAGATCAACAGCACCGAGGACCGCGCGGTCCTGCACGTCGCGCTGCGCAACCGCACCAGCCGCCCGATCCTGGTCGACGGCGCCGACGTGATGCCCGAGGTCAACGCGGTGCTCGCGAAGATGCGCGACTTCACCGGGCGGCTGCGCAGCGGCGCGTGGCGCGGCCACACCGGCAAGCCGATCACCGACGTGGTCAACATCGGCATCGGCGGCTCCGACCTCGGGCCGGTGATGGTGACCGAGGCGCTACGACCGTACTGGAAGCCCGGCATGCGCGCGCACTTCGTGTCCAACGTCGACGGCACGCAGCTGGCCGAGACCGTCGCGCAGGTCGATCCGGAGCGCACGCTGTTCATCGTCGCGTCCAAGACGTTCACCACGCAGGAGACCTTGACCAACGCGCGCAGCGCGCGGGCCTGGCTGCTCGGCAAGCTCGGCGCCGGCGACGACGCGGTCGCCAGGCACTTCGTGGCGCTGTCGACCAACGCCAGGGAGGTCGCGGCGTTCGGCATCGACACCGCGAACATGTTCGAGTTCTGGGACTGGGTCGGCGGCCGCTACTCGCTGTGGAGCGCGATCGGCCTGTCGATCGCGTGCGTGATCGGCATGGACCACTTCGACGAGCTGCTCGACGGCGGCCACGCGATGGACGAGCACTTCCGCACCGCGCCGCTCGCCGAGAACCTGCCGGTGATCCTCGGCCTGCTCGGCGTGTGGTACGCCAACTTCTGGAGCGCCGAGACCCACGCGATCCTGCCGTACGATCAGTACCTGCACCGCTTCGCCGCGTACTTCCAGCAGGGCGACATGGAGTCCAACGGCAAGACCGTCGACAAGGGCGGCCACCGCGTCGACTACACGACCGGGCCGGTGATCTGGGGCGAGCCCGGCACCAACGGCCAGCATGCGTTCTACCAGCTGATCCACCAGGGCACGCGGCTGATCCCGTGCGACTTCATCGCGCCGATCGAGAGCCACAACCCGATCGGGACGCACCACCGGATCCTGCTCGCCAACTTCTTCGCCCAGACCGAGGCGCTGATGAAGGGCAAGACCGCCGACGAGGCGCGCGCCGAGCTCGCCGCCGCCGGCACGCCCGAGGATCGCATCGCCCGGCTCGTGCCGCACAAGACGTTCTCCGGTAACCGGCCGACGACGTCGATCGTAGCTCAGAAGATCACACCCCGGACGCTCGGCTCGCTGATCGCGATGTACGAGCACAAGATCTTCGTGCAGGGCATCGTGTGGAACATCAACAGCTTCGATCAGTGGGGCGTCGAGCTCGGCAAGCAGCTCGCGTCGAAGATCCTGCCGGAGCTCGACGGTGACGCGCCGGTCGGAAGCCACGATGCGTCGACCAGCGGTTTAATCAATTTTTACAAGGCGCACCGTCCGCGATGACGCCGGACGTGGATCGGGCCGCGCGCCCGCGACGCAGCGCGACCCGCGGGCCGCGAAAAATCGCCCCGGCGGCCTGCGCCGCAGACGGCTTCGGTGCCATCGTGCGGGGTGGGGCCTGCGAATCAACCAGGAGGTAACGGATGCAGCTCGGAATGATCGGACTTGGCCGGATGGGCGCGAACATGGCGCGCCGGCTGATGCGCGATGGCCATCAGTGCGTCGTCTACGACCGCAGCGCCGACACCGTGAAGGCGCTGGCCGCCGAGGGCGCCACCGGCTGCGACTCGCTCGCAGGTCTGGTCGCCCGGCTGGCCAAGCCGCGCGCGGTGTGGGTCATGGTCCCCGCCGGCGCGCCCACCGAGTCCACCGTGACGGAGCTCGGCAACGTGCTCGAACCGGGCGACACCGTGATCGACGGCGGCAACACGTTCTTCAAGGACGACATCCGCCGCGCCAGGGCGCTCGCCGGCAAGCAGATCACCTACGTCGACGCCGGCACCAGCGGCGGCGTGTTCGGCCTCGAGCGCGGCTACTGCCTGATGGTCGGCGGCGACCGCGCCACGGTGCAGCGCCTCGATCCGATCTTCAAGACCCTCGCGCCGGGGCGCGGCAGCGTCGAGCGCACGCCCGGCCGCGAGGCCGGCAAGGCCGGCACGACCGCGGAGGACGGCTACCTGCATTGCGGCCCGGTCGGCGCCGGCCACTTCGTCAAGATGGTCCACAACGGCATCGAGTACGGCATCATGCAGGCGCTCGCCGAGGGCTTCGACATCATGCGCGGCGCCGGCAACCCGACCGTCGCCGAGGAGCACCGCTTCGACCTCCCGGTCGCCGAGATCGCCGAGGTCTGGCGGCGCGGCAGCGTGCTGTCGTCGTGGCTGGTCGACCTGACCGCGCGCGCGCTGGTCGAGGACCCGGCGCTGTCGAAGTTCTCGGGCCACGTCCAGGACTCCGGCGAGGGCCGGTGGACCGTGATGGCCGCGATCGAGGAAGCCGTGCCCGCCGACGTGATCGCGACCTCGCTGTTCACCCGGTTCCGCTCGCGCCAGGAGCAGTCGTTCGCCGAGAAGGTGCTATCGGCGATGCGGTTCCAGTTCGGTGGGCACGTCGAGCGCCCGACGGGAGGGTGAATGGCGCGCCCGCCCGACGTCCGGCGATTCGCCGATCTCGACGCGCTCAGCCAGGCCGCAGCCGACGAGCTCGCCGCGATCGCGCACGCCGCCGTCGCCGAGCGCGGCATCTGCACGATCGCCCTGTCGGGCGGCTCGACGCCGCGGCGGCTGTTCCAGGTCCTGATCCAGCGCGGCGCGGGGGCGCTGCCGTGGCGCGACATCGATCTGTGGTGGGGCGACGAGCGCACCGTGCCTCCCGATCACGCCGACTCCAACTACCGCATGGCGCGCGAGGCGCTGATCGAGCCGGCGGCGGCGTTCGGCCTGGGCGCCTCGCAGGTCCATCGCATCGCCGGCGAGATCGATCCCGCCGCGGCCGCCGCCGCCTGCGAGCGCGCCCTGGTCGCCGCGCTCGGCGCGCCGCCGGTGTTCGATGTCGTGCTGCTGGGTATGGGCCCAGATGGCCACACCGCCTCGCTGTTCCCGGGCAGCCCGGCGCTCGGCCAGGCGGAAGAACAGCCCGCGCGCTGGGTCGTCGCCAACCCCGTCACCTCGCCGCTCGTGCACGGCGCCACGACCCGCATCACGCTGACCGCGCCCGCGATCAATGCCGGCCGCCACGTCCGCTTCCTCGTCGCAGGCGCCGACAAGGCAGCGGCGCTCGCCCACGTCCTCGGCGGCCCGCGCGAGCCCACGCGCTATCCCGCGCAGCTGATCGCGCCGAGCCCGGGCGACCTGGCGTGGTACGTCGACGCCGCGGCCGCCGCCTCGCTCGGCGCCACCGTGCCCCCGGGAGACCGCCCATGATCCGAGTCCGCCCGCTCTGGGCAATCCTCGACGCAACGCCAGATGCGCCTGCCCACGCCCCCGGAGCTCGACCGCTCGGAGGACAGCCGTGATCCTCGCGGGGGATATCGGCGGCACCAAGACCGTGCTCGCGCTGTGCGACACCTCGTTCGCGATCCTGCGCGAGGCGGTGTATCCGTGCGCCGACTATCCCTCGCTCGAGGCGATCCTCGATCAGTTCCTCCGGCCCGAAGACCGA
Source organism: Deltaproteobacteria bacterium (assembly GCA_005887925.1). Taxonomy (GTDB): domain Bacteria; phylum Myxococcota_A; class Polyangia; order Haliangiales; family Haliangiaceae; genus JABFXX01. The sequence continues at coordinate 9,148 of VBLP01000539.1, forward strand.
CGCGGCCTGACCGGCGCATGCTTCGGCGTCGCCGGCCCGGTCGCCGACGGCATCGCCAAGATCACCAACCTGCCCTGGGTGATCGACGCCGCCGCGCTCGCCGCCCGGCTCGCCGTGCCGGTCGCCCTGCTCAACGACCTCCAGGCCACCGCGCTCGGTGTGTTCGCCCTGCCCGCCTCCGCGTTCGCGGTGCTCCAGGCCGCCGCCGCGCCGACCCAGGGAGACCCGGCGGGAACGATCGCCGTGATCGCACCGGGCACAGGCCTGGGCGAGGCGCTGCTGGTGTCCGACGGCCGGGTCTACCGCGCGCTGCCGTCCGAGGGCGGCCACGCCGACTTCGCGCCCGGCACCGACGACGAGATCGAGCTGCTGCGCTACCTGCGCCGGCTGCACGGCCCCCACGTCAGCTACGAGCGGGTGCTGTCCGGCGCCGGCATCGGCGACCTCTACCGCTTCGTCCGCGCGACCACCGGCATCGCCGAGCCCGCCTGGCTCACCGCCGAGCTCGCCGCGCACGACCCCAACGCCGTGATCTCGCAGACCGCGCTCGCCGGCCGCGACGCCGTCTGCGTCCGCGCGCTCGACATGTTCGTCGAGATCCTCGGCGCCGAGGCCGGCAACCTCGCGCTGCGCGGCCTGGCGACCGGCGGCGTGGTGATCGGCGGCGGCATACCGCCCAAGATCCTCCCCGCGCTGCAGCACCCGCGCTTCGTCGAGCGCTTCGCCGCCAAGGGCCGGTTCACCACCTGGGCGCGCAGCCTCGGCGTACGCGTCATCCTCGAA